>JAJFUA010000178.1 GCA_021372635.1 Desulfobacteraceae bacterium
CCGCTCACCAGGGCGGCGGGCCACACTTCGAGCCCCTTCTTCCAGCCGCTCATGAGAATCACCAGGTAGAGGGGAACCAGGACGCTCAGGAACGGGAGGGTCCGGCCGACCATCTGCGAAATCGCCATGGTGTCGACGCCGGAGACCTGGCCCGCCACGATGATGGGGATGCCGATGGCCCCGAAGGCGACGGGCGCGGTATTGGCCAGGAGGCAGATGCCTGCGGCGTATACGGGAGAGAAGCCCAGGCCGGCGAGCATGGCGGCGGAGATCGCCACGGGGGTTCCGAAGCCGGCCGCGCCTTCGAGGAAGGCGCCGAAGGAAAAAGCGATGAGCAGGGCCTGCATGCGCCTGTCATCCGAAATGGAGGCGAGGGAGTTTTTGATGATTTCGAACTGTCCGGTTTTTACGGAAAGATTGTAGATGAAAACGGCGGTGACGACGATCCAGGAAACGGGCCAGAGGCCGAAGAGCATGCCGTTGAATGTGGCGAGGAGCGCGAGGGACGCGGGCATTCCGTATCCCACGATGGCGACGGCGATGGCGATGGCGACCGAACCGACGGCGGCCCAGTGGCCTTTCATCCGTTTCAGAGCCAGCGCCCAGAACAGGTAAAAGATGGGGATGGAAGCCATCAGTGCGGAGAGGCCCAGATTACTCAGAGGATCCGTAACCATTGTCCAGGTCATGACCTTGAACCTCCTTAAAGCTGTGTATGTGAGGGAAGGGACACAAGACTTCAGGTGATTCCGGGCCGCATTCGGGTCGAGGGGCCAACCTGCGGGGGATTTTTCGGCCCGGCAATCGCCGCCTGCCCGCCACCCGGCCAACGCGAGGGAAGCGAGCAGCAGACCTTAAGACGCCATTACCATTATTTGGCCTTACCAATTCGGGTTAGCAACCCATGTATCAGAATCGCTGAGGAATTGTCAAGAAGTTTTTTTGCTTGACATAGAAAGGTAAATATCTTACGGATAAAGCAAGCTTGCGGTCTGTGCCGCGAGCGTCCTTCCTCGGAAATTAAAATGGTAAGACCAACTGACAAAATGAAACACACCCACACCAAGGACCGACGCACATGATCGAAAAAGGCTTGCTGAGTGAATTCCAAAGTGCTTTGGGCAGGGAAAACGTCTTCCACGAAGATGTGGACAGGGTTTCCTATTCCTACGACGCGGCCGTTCTGGACCCCGTGCTGCCGGACCTGATCCTCCGGCCGGTCTCCAGCGAGGCGCTGGGGCGGGCGATCCGGCTGTGCAGCGAAAATTCGCTTCCCATCACGGTCCGCGGGTCGGGAACGAACCTGAGCGGTGGAACCATCCCGAAACCGGGCGGCGTCGTCATCCTCACCACCGCCCTGAACCGGATCCTGGAGATCAACGAGGCCGATCTGTACGCCATCGTGGAACCAGGTGTGATCACCGCCAAATTCGCCGCCGCGGTGGAGGCGAAAAACCTGTTCTACCCGCCGGACCCGGGGAGCCAGGCAGTTTCCACCCTCGGGGGCAACGCGGCCGAAAACGCGGGAGGACTGCGCGGCCTGCGCTACGGGGTCACCCGGGATTACGTGATGGGGATCGAGTTTTTCGATGCGAACGGCGAACTGGTCAAGGGGGGCGCCCGCACCGTGAAATGCGTAACCGGCTACAACCTGGGCGGCCTCCTGGTGGGGTCCGAAGGCACCCTGGGCATCTTCAACCGCATCACCCTGAAGCTCATTCCCCTGCCGGCGGCCAAAAAAGCCATGATGGCCATCTTCGGCGACGTCCGGAAAGCCTCCGAAGCCGTGGCCGCGATCATCGCCAACCGCATCGTGCCCGTCACCCTCGAGTTCATGGACAATTTCACCATTCGCGCCGTCGAGGACTTCAGCCACGCGGGACTCCCCGTCGATGCCGCGGCCCTCCTTCTGATCGAAGTGGACGGGCACCCCGTCCAGGTGGCGGAGGACGCCGCCCGGGTGGAAGACCTGTGCCGCCGGATGGGGGCCATGGACGTGCGCGTGGCCGAAACCGCCCAGGAACGGGACAAAGTCTGGGAAGCCAGGCGCGCGGCTCTTTCCGCCCTGTCGAGAGTCCGCCCGACCACCGTGCTGGAGGACGCCACCGTGCCCCGGAGCAGGATTCCGGAGATGGTGGAAGCCATCGAGGAAATCGGCAGGAAATACGATCTCAAGATCGGGACCTTCGGGCATGCCGGCGACGGCAATCTGCACCCGACCATTCTCACCGACCGGCGAGACGCCGCGGAATGGACGCGAGTCGAGCACGCCATCGACGCCATCTTCGACAAGGCACTGGGCATGGACGGCACGCTTTCCGGAGAGCACGGGATCGGGCTGGCGAAATCACGGTTCCTGGAAAAAGAAACCAGCAGGGCCACGATCACCTATTCCCGCCGCCTGAAATCCGCTCTCGATCCCGGGAACATCCTCAATCCCGGCAAGATCATAGGAGGCTGACCCATGCAGGACATGAGGAAACTGGCGAAACTCGTAAAACGGATCGAGGACCAGCTGGTCGGCTGCATGCGCTGCGGCATGTGCCAGGCCGTCTGCCCGGTTTTCGCCGAAACCGGACGCGAGACGGACGTCGCCCGTGGTAAGCTCGCTCTTCTCGACGGCCTGATCCGGGAACTCTTCGCAGACCCCGTCGGCGTCAACGAACGCCTCACGCACTGCCTCGTCTGCGGCTCATGCGCCGCCAATTGTCCCAGCGGCGTCGACGTTGTGGACATATTTCTCAAGGCACGCGTCATCCTCACGGGATACATGGGCCTGAGTCCCGCAAAGCGGCTGATATTCCGAGGCATTCTCTCCAACCCGGGATTCTTCGACAAGTTCCTGGAATGGGGCGCCGGCCTCCAGGGCATCTTCATCAAGCCGGCCAACGCCTTCCAGGGCACCTCCTGCGGCCGTCTTTCCTTCCCGCTGGCCAACCGGCATTTCAAAGCCCTCGCTCCCGTGCCGTTCCACAAGATGGAAATCCCGGCCGGTACGGCAGCCGGGAAATCGAAGCTGCGGGTCGGCTTTTTCACCGGCTGCGTCATCGACAAGGTCTTTCCGGAAATCGGGCAGGCAGTGGTCAAGAGCCTGCGCCACCACGAGGTCGGCTGCCACATTCCCCGAAACCAGGCATGCTGCGGCATTCCGGCCCTGTCTTCCGGAGACTCGGCCACTTTCGACGGCCTGGTCCGGCACAATCTCGAAAGGTTCGCGGCGCAACGCCTCGACTACATCGTGACCGCCTGCGCCACCTGCACTTCCACTATCAGGAAGCTCTGGCCCGCGATGGCTTCCGGCCTGTCGGAGGAGGAACATGCCCGGCTGCGGGACATTTCCGGAAAAACCATGGACATCAGCCAGTTTCTCGTCGACGTCCTGCGTATACGGCGGGATTCGGCTTCACAAGGGGACGGCAAAGATGGTATAGAAACAGTCACCTATCACGACCCGTGCCACCTGAAAAAATCCCTCGGGATAGCCGCCCAGCCAAGGGCCCTTCTTTCGGCCAGTCATCGATACCGGTTCCTGGAAATGGCCGAGGCGGACAGGTGTTGCGGTTGCGGGGGGAGTTTCAATCTGCAGCACTACGGTGTGTCGTCGTCCATCGGAAGGCGCAAACGCGATCTCATCGCCGCTTCGAATTGTTCCGTCGTGGCCACGGGCTGTCCGGCGTGCATGCTGCAGATCGGGGATATGCTCTCGCAGGCGGGAGATCATGTCCGCGTAAAGCATGTCGTGGAAATCTACGCCGATTCCTTCGACTGAGGAGATTATGCTCAAGCGAGTAAAACCCACGCGCGTTTCCGACCTTGTTTTCGAGCAGCTGCGAGACCTGATTTTCAAGGGGCGGCTCAAGCCGGGCGATCAACTGATGACCGAACGCGAGTTGACGGAAAGCCTCGGTGTGAGCCGCCCGACCGTGAGGGAGGCGATCAACAGGCTGGTGGCCCTGGGACTGCTCGAACACCGGCAGGGGCAGGGAACGTTCGTAAACCCGACCGCCTTTTCTTCGGACAGGAACCCGTTTTCCGCAATCGTGAAGGACCAGGAAGTCAGCCTGATCGATCTGCTCGAGGTGCGGCTCGGGCTGGAATGCAACGCCGTCATGATGGCCGCGAACCGGGCCACCGACGAAGATATCCTCGACCTGGAAAGAAGCATCGAGGAGATCACGGCGGAGATCGAACGTGGGGGGCTCGGCCAGGAACCTGACGTAGCCTTCCACATGGGCATCGCCTATGCCACGAAGAATCCCGCCCACATTCGTATCATGAAGAATTTTTACGAACTGCTCTTCTTCGGAATTTCGACGAACCTGCAGCACCTGTACAGCGAACCCGCCAATCTCAAGAAGGTGACCGAACAACACAGGAAAATCCTGGATTGCATCCGCACACACGACCCCCAGGCCGCCTATGAGGCGATGAGGGAACACATCACTTTCGTGCTGGATTTCTTCAGGCACATCTAGCGGCTTCCCGAGGTGCAGGAACGGCTGTGGACGGGGGGCGGGCGCCGCTCCCGCGGACGGCGCGTTCCGCCGGGGGAAACGCCCCGGACGTTGGCCCCCTCTGCCTCTTGCCTCGACAACACCGTGCTTCCCCGCGAAAACGCCGCGGATACAGCGCCCCGCCTTTCGATTTTCCGCATTTTTCTGTTTATAAGAACCGCGATTTGACCGAATATAGCCCTGGCCGGGAAATTCCCCGGAATTTGCACTCATATTCACAAACAGGCACGGCGATTTTGAATGGATTATGCCTTTCCCCGCGGGAAAACCCCGAGGCTGACTGGATTGCATTCCGTTCATCTGCCAGCGGTTCAGGGAGGAATAAATGACCGTCAAGAAACATGCATTCTATCACACCCTCTATTTCCGGGTGGTCTGCGGCATCGTGCTGGGCATACTGATCGGGATCCTGTTCCCGGACACGGGAAAGATGCTGGGACCTCTCGGTGAAGCGTTCATCAAGCTGATCAAGATGATGATCGCGCCGATCATCTTCTGCACCGTCGTGGTGGGCATCGCCAAGATGGGACACATGAGGGACGTCGGGCGCGTCGGCATCAAGGCGCTCATCTATTTCGAGGTGATGTCGACGTTTGCGCTCATCATCGGCCTCGTCGTCGTCAACGTCCTGCGGCCGGGAGCGGGCATCAACGCCGATCCGGCCACGCTCGACAGCCTGGCGATCGCCGACTACGCCTCCGCGGCGCAGCACCATACCACCTGGCAGTTTTTCATGAACATCATCCCCACCACGGTGGTCGACGCCTTCGCAAAAGGCGAGATCCTCCAGGTGCTCCTGTTCTCCATCCTTTTCGGGATTGCGCTGAACCGGGTGGGAACGCACGGGGCGGGAGTCATCAGGTTCCTCGAAGAGATCGGCCGCGTCCTGTTCCAGATCATCGAGATGATCATGCAGCTTGCGCCCATCGGCGCCGGGGCGGCAATGGCCATGACGATCGGCAAGTACGGCCTCGGAACGCTGCTCTCCCTCGGCGAACTGATGGCCGGGGTTTACATGACCTGCATCCTCTTTGTTTTCGTCGTCCTCGGACTGGTGGCGAGGTTTGCGGGCTTCAGCCTCTGGCGATTTCTCGTCTACATCCGGGAAGAGATTTTCATCGTGCTCGGCACGTCGTCTTCCGAATCCGTACTGCCCAGGATGATGGAAAAGATGGAGCGGCTCGGCTGCGACCGGTCGGTGGTCGGACTGGTGATCCCCACGGGCTATTCCTTCAACCTGGACGGCACTTCGATCTACCTGACGATGGCGGCCATCTTCATCGCCCAGGCGACCAACGTGCCCCTGACGCTGGGAGATCAACTGACGATCATCGGAATCCTGCTGCTGACCTCGAAAGGCGCGGCCGCGGTGACCGGCGGGGGCTTCATCACCCTCGCGGCGACCCTCTCCTCGGTCGGCAAGGTGCCGGTGGCCGGGTTGACGCTGCTGCTGGGAGTCGACCGTTTCATGTCCGAGGCGCGCGCGATCACCAATCTCATCGGCAACGGCGTGGCAACCATGGTCGTCGCAAAGTGGGAGAATGCGTTCGATGCGAAAAGAGCGGCCAGGGTCCTGAACGGCGATCCCGTGGAGGAATTGCCCTCCGGGGCGGACACCGCGGATAATCCTGTACGATGACCACGGGATTTCTCCAGAAAGGTCTTTCCTCCATGAAGGTGATTCTGAACGCTCTGCCGCCGGCACGGATCGACACCCCGTCCGCCGCCCTGTCCATCCTCAAGTCCTTTCTCGAGCACAACGGTATTCAGGCGGCCGTAATATACTGGAACGTGCTTCTCGACCGCCTCCCGCCCCCCTTCGAAAGGAATACCGACGAAATCCACTACGACCTGCTGCCCTATCTCTACCGGATTGCCGAGGACCGAGGAGACGACATCGCCCAAAGCAGGGCCAACGCCGTCGTCAAAGCGCAATTGCCCCTCCGCGACCTCCTGAACGACAACAGCGACTACCTGTCCGGGACGAAGGAAGCCATGGACGCCATCGTCGCGGAGGAGTTCGCGAAACTTCCGGACGGCGAGTCGCTGCTCTTCGGAATTCCGTGCAAATACGAACAGTGGATCCCCGGCATCGTACTCGCCGGATACGTCAAGGAGTACTTCCCCGGCGCCGGGATCGTCCTCGGGGGGCTGCGCAACCGGGACAAGGCCGAAGCCGTCATGAGCACATGCGACCTGTTCGACTTCGCCGTCTGGGGGGAGGGCGAAACCCCTCTGCTGGAGCTCTGCCGGCGCCTCGACGGGCACGCGAACGGCCTTGCGTCGGTCCCCCGGCTCGTTTACCGGAAAGACGGCTCGCTGCTGGCTTCCGGCACGGAGACCGGCAGGTTTTTCGATATGAACGGCGGGATCCTCCCCGACTACAACGATTATTTCGACTATCGCGCCGCGTCCGGCCGAAAGGACCTCCCCGTTATCCTGCCCCTGGAATCGAGCAGGGGGTGCATGTGGAACGCCTGCCGGTTCTGCGTGTACGGGGAAGGCTACGAGAACAGGAAAAAGGACCCCGGGGTCCTGAGAAGGGAAATCGAGCACCTCGTGGACCGCTACGGCGCGCGCCACTTCGCCTTCATGGACAACGACATCGTGGCCGCCGACACGTCCCGGCTCGAAACCATCCTCGACGACCTCATCGCCCTCAGGCGGGACCACGGCATCGAGATGATGGCCGAAATCGTGCACAAGAACCTCCCGGCAAGCCTTCTGGAAAAGTTCCCCCGGGCCGGGTTCGGAAGAATCCACTTCGGGTACGAGGCACTTTCGGACCGGCTGCTGGCCGGGATGAAGAAGCGGACCAACTTTTCCGACAACCTGTTTCTCGTCAAGCTCGCCGGCAGGTACGGGATCGATCTGCCGTCGGCGAACGTCATCTGCGGGGCGGTCGGGGAAGCGGATCGCGACATCCTGGAAAGCATCGACAACCTGCATTTCCTGCGGTTCCATCTCGGCGGGAAACTCTTTCGCCACAACCCGATTCCGCTCCAACTCGCCAGGCATTCGAAGTTTTACGATATGGTCGAAGAAAGCGACCTGGTCAAATGGGGGGAAAATAAGATCTTCCGCCTGATGCCCGATCGGATGGTGGAGGGAATCGACCGGTTTTCCCTCTTCGATTTCTCCGCTCCGCGGAATTTTCTCTGGGATCTCTTCGAACAAATCAACGCCTTCTACTGCGGACACACCTACAGCTACAGCATCTCCGGGATGGAAGACGGAATTCTCTACCGGGAGTTCTTCGACGGGGAGCGGGTGGTCGAGCTGGCCGTAAGAGGCGCCGCAGCCCGCATTCTCCGCGAGACGGACTCGAAGATCCTCGACCTTCCGGACCTCCTGGCCGCCCTGAGGGACCACGGCGAAGAAGAGGACGAAAAATCGGTCCGCGCCGCGCTCGACCGCCTCAGGGAAAAGCACCTGGTCTATTTCGGCGACGGCTGCCGGGCGATCGTCTCCGTCGTGGATCTGGCCGCGACCGGCGGCTGCCCCCCGTCCGGCGAGGACGCCAGGTAGAACTCCCGGATGGAACCGCTCGTGACGAACACGACGGCCAGGACCGAATAGAAGACGAACACGATGAAGAAGAGCAGGGGAATGTTCTGTTTCAGCAGGTCGACGGCTATTCCCCCGACGGCGTAGCATACGGGAATGAGTGCCCCGTTGATGGAATTGTCGGTGCCGAACACCCTGCCCCGGATTTCTTCCGGGATCACGATCTGCTTGAGGGATGTGTTGATCAGCCGCGAGACGGCCATGCAGGAAAACAGGACGGCAAACAGGGCGAAGACCGACAGTGTGTTCGTGGCAACGGAGAGGAGCAGGAACACCAGCGCCTTGATGAAGAACGTCCAGCAGACCGCCGTGTAATTCTGTTTTCTCGTCGTCCGCAGGGCGCCGAAGGCGAGATATCCCACGATGGAACTCAGTGTGATGACGCTCATCAGGTACCCGTACCAGGCGTCGTCGAGCTTCATCTCGTCCGCAATCAGGAAGGGCAGCGCCAGCATCACCATGGGAAAGAGAAGATTGGACAGCATGTAGACGATCGTCTGGTTCCTCAGCCCCTTGTTGGCCCAGATGAACCGGAAGCCTTCCTGCCCCTCCCGGAGAAAACCCTTGTAGAAAAACGCCTGCCCGGCACTCGCCTGTTTGTGCGGAATGGAAAGGAACAGGCCGGCGACGGCCGCGGCCAGGTGAGACAGTCCCCTGACCAGGAACGCCAGTGCCCCCCCGAAGACAGCGAAAAAAAGTCCCCCCAGGGCATTGCCGATCATTCCCAGGGCGCCCTCAACCCCCTGGAAAATTGAATTGCCCTTCTGGATATCCTCTTTCCTCAATATCTCAGGGGTAACCACCACCAGGGCGGCGTTGAACGCCGTATCGACGACTCCCAGCAGAAGTGTGCCGGCGACAACGGCATACACGGGGAAAGGAAAGGAGGAAAAGTGAAGACGGACGATCCCCAGGTCGATCGTCTTCATGTCGAGAAACCGGTCGAGGCAGCAGACGAACAGCAGCAGGAGGAGAATCCCCCGCAACGCATCGCTCCAGACGATCACGGCCTTCCGGCTCATCCGGTCGACCAGCGCTCCCGCCAGCGGACCCAGCAGGACCAGGGGAAGGAACGACATCGTCTCCGTAATGCCGAGAACCGCGGCGGAACCGGTCAGTTGCTTCAGATAAAGCACCAGGACGACGGAATAGAGTTCGCAGCCGAGGACGGCCAGGGACTGCCCGCCGAGAATGAGGGAAAAATTCCGGTTGAACAATCTGTCGGAAGGCATGCTCGTCGTCTTGGAGGTCATGCGCGGGGCATCCGGCGGGGAGCCTTTCGGGAAACGTCCAGGTCTCTTTTCACGTTCTCGTGCCGCACGATCTCGGCAGATCCCGGGGGAAGGCCCGCCTGTGCTCGATGAATCTCCCGGCGATCAGTTCCGTGGTCTCCCGGTTCCGATCCATCAGGGCGCGAAGGGCCACCTGGGCGTTACAGTAGGATTCCATGCAGTTGACGTCGGTCACGGGCGAAAGGGCGCAGTATTCCCCGCAGATGGGCAGTGCGCTGCAGTGCGGACATTTTTCGTCGTAATACCGGTTCGTTGCCTCGCAGCGCGCCACTGCAGCCATCGCTCCATCCATCGCCCGCGGCAACTCCCGCACCCTCGCCATGGGACCGGTGATCTGGGGGAAAAAGCTGCACGGGTACACGAACCCGTCCGCGGCGATGTACGCCGACGCGACGCCCGCACCGCACTTTTGAGGCCTGGGACTGCGGTCGTATTCCCGGCCACGCAGGACATGGTCGTAGTAGAACAGGAACTTGTTCATCACCACGTTGTCCCGCGTGCCGAAATCGTACTGGGAAGCCATGAAGGCCGCATTGAATTCCGCTTCGGCCCTGAGAGCCGGCGGGACCGGGGACACGCTGCAGCCCCTGCCCTGGCTCGAAACGTAGTTGATCCGGTAAAAGCGGACGCCGTGCCCGTGGAAGAATTCTATCGTGGCCGGCAGGGCCCGCAGCGACTCAACGGTTCCGACCACGAGGGCCGAAACGGGAAAGCCGTTCTCCAGGAGCGTGACGATGTTGTCTTTTCTTCTCTTCGACAGCAGCCCGGGATCTTCCAGTTCCCCGTCGTAATGGACGGAAAAGCGGACCTGCTGCCGCCGGAACAGTTCGACAACCGCGGGGTTCAGGATCGAGACGTTCGTCTGGACGGAATATTCCAGCTTCTTTCCGGACTCCCGGAGGTACGGGTCCATCGCGCCGAAAAAAGCCTCGTACCATTCGGCGGGGACGAGCATCGGCTCGCCTCCGGAAAACACCAGCGACATTTCCGACCTGCCGTGTTCCATCAGCCGGATGACGCTCCGGGCGGCTTCCCAGGGGTCCACCGGTTTCCGGTCTTCACCGCGGGGCGGCGCGGAAACGTTGCAGGCGTCCTGGAAGCAATAGCCGCAGGAAAGATTGCAGGAGGTGATCAACTGCAGGGTTACATTGCCAAGGTCTTTGAACGCGTCATGGTCCGTCGTCACGATAGGAGTTCCTTCGCAAGGCATGCCCGTCCCGCTCCCGGCATGCTTGAGGCGTCTCGAGTTTCTTCAGGTTGCGGGTATCCCCGGAATCACGCGGGGATCGCATGGCTCCGGCCGGGCGCCCGCCGCCGTCCGCGATTTTCCCCGGCTAAGCGGAACCGTTGCACGGAGGAGTGCCGGCGATGTCCATCTCCGGATCCCGGGAAAATCGGCGCATTAAAAAACCTGCCGCGGCATGATTCTTCTCACGTCGCGGCAGGGGGGTGTTTCGTCGAAGAGCGGCTAGTTGTTGGGGCAGTAGTTCGAGTAAATGTTGCAGCAGCCCGCGGCAGGTTCCTTTTCGGAAACCAGCGAAGACCGGTTGCGCAGCGTGCTCAGCATGTCCTCGACCGCTTCCCTGTCAGCGCCCGCGCCCGTGGCAACGTATTTCTGCGCAATCTGTTCGGGAACGTCATAGATGCGACCGCTCTTGTTCATCAAAAGCATGGATTCCTCCCTTTTTCACAGTACGATACGATTCCGCCGGAAATATCGTCCGGCAGCCCATGCAACGGATCGCCACCTTCCCGCCCCCGTTCGGGGACCCGGGAGACGCGAAAGAATCCACGGGCCGGCGGCATACGCATTCTCTACCTAACCTTGTACAGGTTACACTATTCATTCTTCGGGTCAACAGAGAATTATTTCCGATTTTCCTCCCTGCTCTTTCATGATATGAGACCGCCTCACGAAAGGAATTCGCCGATGAAGCCAGCACCACAGGGATGGCTTCCCTTCTTCTGCCTTCTGCTGGCCATGATCCTCTGGGCCGGTTCTTTTGTCGCCCTGAAGCTCGCCTTCAGGGCCTACGATCCGGTATTCGTCCTTTTCGCGCGCATGGCGATCGCAAGCCTATGCAGCCTGGTCCTCATCCGCAGGTTCGGAGGGGTGCGTTTCCGGACGGGCGATCTGAAGTTCATGGCTTTCATGACCGTCTGCGAGCCGTGCCTGTATTTCCTGTTCGAGGCCAGGGCCATCGAGAACACGACGGCATCCCAGGCGGCGATGATCACGGCCATGCTGCCCCTCCTGGTCGCCGTGGCCGCCCGCGTCTTCCTGAAGGAACGAACGACCGCCAAGACGGCCGCGGGCTTTGCGCTCGCCATCGCGGGCACCATTTGGCTGAGCCTGTACGGCGAACCGGACGCCGGGGCACCGAATCCGGTGCTCGGAAACTTCATGGAATTCATGGCCATGGTCTGCGCCACCGGCTACACCATCGCCCTGAAGCGCTTGAGTTCCCGCTACCACCCGTTCTTCCTCACGATGCTCCAGGCGTTTGCGGGAAGCCTGTTTTTCCTGCCTTTCCTGCTGGCAAGGCAATCGGCCCTTCCGGCACACTTCGACGTCACGGCGGCCCTGAGCATCTTCTACCTGGCGGTGCCGATCACCCTGGGCGCCTACGGCCTCTACAACTACGGAGTGAGCAAGATCCCGGCCAGCCAGGCCACTGCCTTCGCCAACCTCATTCCGGTGTTCGCGGTGCTGCTGGGATGGCTCGTACTGGGTGAGCAGTTCACCCGGATGCAGTACGCCGCTTCGGCGCTGGTCCTGGCGGGCATTCTCCTGAGCCAGTCGAAAACGGGGCAAGGCGAATCCCTGGGGGACGAGGCCTGCGCATCGAAGGCTTCCGTGTAACCCGCCCCGCAATTCCTCCGCGTCCCTTCGCATCACCGACCGGGCAGTCCTGTTTTTTCCCATGAGAATCAAGAAATCCGGCTCAATTGCCGATTAAGTTTTGATGGGGCTTTTCCCAAAGAACCCCGGACGGCCCGAAAGCCTGCCATCATCCGGGAATCTTTTGGGAAAACCGGTCTTCCAGGAGGTCCCCTCCTTGGGAAGCCGGAAGCGTGAACGGGGGCGAAGAGCAGGCTGGCGGCCGGAAAAACCGCAAGCCTTCCCTTCAATGCAGGCGGGAGGGCATGGCATGAAAAAATTTTTACTTTCAGTTACCGTTTTTCTTGTATTTTCCATAACGACGGTTTTCGCGGAGCCGCAGCCGGGAGTCCGCCAGGCATTCGAGACGGTCGTCGGCCAGGTGCTCCAGGGAGATGCCACGGGGACCAGGATCTATTGCCTGGCGAACGTCACGAGCCCGGGCATGACCGTTCGGAGCTGGAAGCATTCGCTGACGCTGCCGGACTCGGCCGGCTATCTCTTCTTCCTGGACGACCTGCCGGAAGCCAACTGGGAACACCCTGCCCGCCTGGTTTTTGTCGACGCCTCCACCTGGGCGCACCAGGTTTGGCAGATGACGACCCCTCCGAAAAATTTCATCGATTTCATTCCTATGGGTGAATACATCCCCCGGGAACGCGCGACAGCACAAAGAACCCGGTTTAAGGCCGACCTTTCCGGCAGACCTCTCGAAGCGGACAGCATCCAGTCGTTTTCGAACGCCTCCGCCGCGGCGCCGGACAGCGCCGAGGCCCGCACCATGCTTAACCTAGGCCCGAATCACAAGTACGCGGTAATCATCAACGGGGGGTACGACAGGTCGAACAACCACGTGCGCTACTGGAACGATATCTCCTTCCTCTACAAGGTCTTGAAAAACATCTGCGGATACAAGCCGGCCAACATCTACGTCCTCTCCGGGGACGGCACGAATCCGGCCCCGGACCGGCCCGGCGGGGTCAACTCTTCCACGGACCTCGACGGCGACGGGAGGCTGGACATCGACTACTCCGCCACCAGGGCGAACATCGGCCTGGTCTTCGACAAGCTCGCCCAGAGAATGGACTCGAACGACTTCCTCTTCGTTTTCACCACGGACCACGGCGGGCAGGACGAGAAAACTCCCGGGATGGGCATCCTGTATCTCTGGGAAGAATATATCAACGCGGCCGATTTTGCCGCGCAGGTGAACAAGATCCAGTCTTACGACACGATCGTCTTTGCGATGGAACAATGTTTCAGCGGCGGGTTCAAGAACTATCTTTCCGGCCCCGGCCGCGTGTTCATGTCCGCCGCCTCCTCGACCGAGTATTCCTGGGCCATGGGACCGGATTACCAGTACGACGAGTTTTCCTATTACCTGACCTGCGCGCTGGCGGGAGTCCGCCCGGACGGGGCTTACGTCAACGCCGACTCGGACGGCGATGGGGTGACGTCGTTCGCTGAGGCCTACGCCTTCGCAGCCGCAAACGACACCGCGGACGAAACCCCCCAGTTCGACGATCAATCCCTGCTCGCGGCGGACCCGAACGTGGGGGCCGGAGCCATCTCGCTGGACGGCCGCTTCTGCATGCCCTTTACCCTGGACGCGGCCGACTCGACCATCGATTATTCCATCTCGGCGTCCTTCGGCAAGCTGCTGAAAGTTTACGTGAAGGATTCCGGTACATCTGGGGACCGGTGGCGCGTGAGCCTGGGCAGAACCGCCTCCTTGACGGCGGACGCCAGCGGCTCGACCCGCAGCTGGTTCAGCCCCGCGGTGACCACGTGCGCACGCACGCAAATGGCGAGAGTCTCCTACGCAAACGGGAATAACCTGTTTCCCGCCACCGGCTACATCAAGTTCGTCCTTCAGGGCGCCAGGAACAAGAGCCTGGCCGTTGTCCCCACCCCCTGATCCGCCCCGCTCTCGGACGAAAGGAAACGATGCGGAAAACCGACGGGCAGCCCGGGCAAGCGCCGGGCACCCCATACAAAGGAGGTTGTTCGATGAAGAGGATTCTATCCCTTGCGGCAGCAGGTCTTTTCGTCTCTTCTCTCGTGCTGGTGCCGGAATGCGCCTTCGCCAAAAAAGGCGGTATCGGCAACGGGGGCGGAACCACGGACGGCATTCTCTATCACAGTCACTCGTCCCGAAGCTACTCCGGAAAGACCCAGTTCAAGGGCAAAGGGAAGGCCAGGGGGCGGACCGGAACCGACGCCGTGCACTCCAACAGCGGCAAGGGAAAGAAGAAATAGGAACGGAAGATTGCCCTGGCAGGGAAGGCGGCTGGTGCCTCATCCGGGCCTTCTCCGGCGCGATGCGTGCATCCGGTCGCGGAACACCGCCGCCCCTTCCCTGAAGCAACGTTCCCGCATTTTCTCCCTACGGCGGCGTTTTCTCACCGCACCGGCACGAAAACCTTGACCTGCGTTCCCTGGCCCGCTCTCGACTCGACCTTGATGCAGCCGCCCAGGTATTCCACCCTTTCGCGGATGCTGAAGAGCCCGAAGGATTTCTTTTTTCCCCCGTGCCGCCAGGCTGCGCCCGCATCGAAGCCCACGCCGTCATCCACGACCTCAACCCGCAGCAGACCGTCCTCCTGGAAAATCGAAATCTCCATCCGGGTGGCCTCGGCATGCTTGACGACGTTGACCATGAGTTCGCGGACAATTCCGTAAAGGGCCGTCCGGCTCTCATGGCCCAGCTTCACGCCCGGGTCGCCGTCCGTCACCATGGTGCGTATCCCGTATCTCGTTTCGAACTGGAACGCCAGTTCCTCGATGGCCGCTTCCAGGCCAAGTTCGTGGAGTTCCGGCGGGCAGATTTCGAAGATGAGGGACTTCACCTCGCCGGACACTTCCCGGAGGGTGGCGCAGGCTTCGTCGATGATTGTCTTTACCTCCTTCGGGGGCAGAAAATTGCCGAGGCTCGTGAGCTTCATCTGGGCGAGGGCAAGGTTCTGCCCGATGCGGTCGTGCAGTTCGACGGTGATCTGCCGCCTCTTTTCGTCCTCGACCCTGGAAAGTTCCATCGCCATCGAGCGGAGCTGATCCTGGTAAGCGAAGATGCTCGCTTCGGCATCTTTCCGGCCGGTGATGTCCTCGACGATGGCGACATAATACCCGCGGGCGCTGGAGGTTTCGCGGATGAGGGACACGGTCAGGTTCACCCAGACGACGGTCCCGTCCTTTCTGCAATAGCGTTTTTCGGAGGAATGGCCGCCCGAGGGCTCTTCAAGCAGCTTGCGCACACTGTCGAACCCCTCCGGCAGATCCTCCGGATGGGAAATTTCCCGAAAGGTAAGGCGCAGCAACTCTTCCGGCTGGTACCCGAAAAGATCGCAGAAGCACCTGTTGACCCGCAGAAACCGGCCCTCCGGGGATATGTGCGCGATGCCCACCGGCGCCTGCTCGAAGGTGCACCGGAATCGCTCCTCGCTTTCCAGGAGCGCCCCCGCGATCTGATTACGTTCGTTCAGCTCGTTTTGTGCGCGGTCCAGCGCCTGGCGAAGGCATCGCAGGGCGAGCCACAGGATGGAGGCGGCCATCGTGAACGTCCAGATGTAGACGCCGAGGTGCCGGTAGGCCGTGTTCACCACGAGCGGGGCGGGAAGCAGACCGGCCCTTTCGATATGGACGAGTCCGATTCCCGTTAGGATGCCGATGCACCCGAAGATTATGGTGCCCCGGTATCCGAGGGTCAGGCCGGCCATCAGGATGATGATGCCGTGGTTTACGAAGCCCGGCGCCCGGATGCCCCCTGCGACGAGATTCTGCAGGGCCAGGGACAGCCAGAAGAAGCCCAGGGTCACGTAGCAGGCGGCACGCACATGCCCCGCGTGCATCAGGGTCTTCCCCGCAATTGCGATAGCCAGGTAGCTTATGCCGACGATCAGATGCCGGGCCGTGGGACCCTGGCCCAGGAAGGTTTCGAGCGAAAAGGCAGGCACCAGCGCCAGGAGGATCAGGAAATTCAGGATGAAGGCGGTGCGCGTCTTATCTTCGTCACCGGGGAAAACCGGGGGGGCGGCAATCCGCCTCATGAGGGAACACAGGCTTTTTACAGTCTTTTTCAAATTGAACTTCCCCCATTTTGCCGGGCAGGAAGTCGAGCCCTCCATGTCATTTTCCTCCCGCCCCGTCTGCCCTGCTCTCGAACGCAACGGGGCGGAGATATCACAGAGGCTTATCCGTACGTGTCTTCCTGCCGTGGACGTTTTCGCGCCGTTCCTCTTATACTTTATCTTCAAAAAGCGCTCAACTCAATGTCCAGTTGGGGGGGGGAAGTTCCACGGTGCTTTCACCGGATCTTCCGGTCCATGATCTCCTTCAGCAGACGGGGATTGGCCTTCCCCCCGGACGCCTGCATCGCCTTCCCCATGAGAAAGCCCATGGCCTTGGAAATTCCCTTCCGGAAATTTTCCACGGCCGACGGGTTTTCCGCCAGCACCCGTTCCACGATGGCTTCCAGCTCCGCAGCCCCGGAAACCTGCCTGTAGCCGAACTCGGCGACGATCTCCCCGGGCGATGCGCTGCTTTCCCGCAGCTTCTTCAGGACTTCCTTCGCCGCGTTCGCGTTGATTTCCTCCCGCTCCAGCAGGAGCAGGAGATCCGCAAACCGTTCCGGGTCCACCCCGTTCTGCGCCGGGGCATCGTTGTGTTCCTTCATGAGGGGAAGGACCTGCCCGGCGATCCACTGGGCCGCGAGCCGCGCGGACACGCCGCGCTTCGCCACCGCTTCGAAATACTCGGACACGTCCCGCTCCGAACTCATCAGGGCCGCTTCCTCCGCGGTCAGCCCGTATTGCGAGGCAAAACGGCCCGCCTTCCTGTCGGGCATCTCGGGCAGGTTGCGCCGCATCTCCTCGAGCCATTCGTCGTCTATGACGATCCGCGGCACGGAGGGATCGGGAACGCAGGGACCCTCGAATTTCCCCCTCATGGCCGTGGTGATCCGTTTTTCGGGATCCCAGAGGCGGGTATGGAGGACGACCTCTTCGCCGACGTGCAGGGTGTTTTCCTGGCGCGCGATCTCGTAGGCGATGGCGTCGCCGACGTGGCGGATGGAGTTCATGTTCTTGATCTCCACCTTGGTGTTCATCCGGTCGCTTCCCCGCGGTCGGATGGAGACATTGGCGTCGACCCGCATGGTCCCCTGCTCCATGCTGCACTCCGAACTGCCGGAATAGCGCAGCCGGGTCCTGAGGTACCGCAGAAACTCCATGGCCTGCTGAGGGCTCCGCAGGTCCGGCTGGGTCACGATTTCCACCAGCGGCGCCCCTGCCCGGTTGAAATCCACCAGGCTGACCGGGGTCTTTCCCTCCTGCTCGTGGACCAGCCGTGCCACGTCTTCTTCCATGTGGATCTTCTGAATGCGGATTCTCGTGGAAAGGCCGTCGGCGTCGGTGATGTCGAGCCACCCGTTCTTCGCGAGGGGATGGTGAAACTGCGAGAGTTGAAAGCCCTTGGGAAGGTCCGGATAATAGTAGACCTTCTGGTCGAAGGCGCTTTCCCTCTGGACTTCGCAGTTGAGCGAAAGGCAGGCGCAGGTTGCCTTTTCGAGCGCCTCCCGGCTGAAGAGGGGCAGATTCCCCGGCAGCCACAGGCAGATCGGGCAGGTGTTCCGGTTCGGCTCGTCCCCCGGCCGGTTCGGACACCGGCAGAACATCTTCGTCCGGCAGTTCAGTTGAACGTGTATCTCGAGCCCTATTACCGCTTCATATGCCGTGCTCATCTGGCTTCCTCCGCTCGTGGGAACAACAGCCCTGCAGCCTCGAAAAGCAACTCGTCGCCGAAGTGAGGCCCCACCAGCTGCAGGCCGGGGTCCCCGTCGCGGCCCGGCAGGGTCAGGGCGGGCTGCCCCGTAACGTTGGCCGGAAGGGTGAGGGAAAAGGCCTCGTAGATCCGTTCCACCGTATCCGCCTTGGTGGCGTCGACGGCCGCGCGCCTGGCCGGAAAAACAAGCAGGTCCAGGCCGTCGAACAGCTTCCGGCCGGCGTCCGCAAGCCTTCGGCGAATCCCGCAGGCGCGCTCGAAGGCATGGTAGTTTTCGAACTGGAAGTACGCGCCCTGGAAGAGATATGCCTTCAGAAGAGGGCTGAACGACTCCCCTCGGTTCCGGAGATACATTTCGTTCCAGTTCTTCGCACCGGAAACGCAATGCCCGTAGCGCACCCCGTCGAACTTGCCGCAGCTCGACGACGCTTCGACGGAGCCGACCAGGTTGTGGACCGTCCGGAACAGGTCGAAATCCTCCCACTGCACTTCCCGGACGCGAACGCCAGCCTCCCGCAGTTTCCCGATCGCTTTCCCGAAAGCCGCCCGCTCGCCTTCATCCAGAATTTCCAGGCACTGGGAGACGATGCCGGCCGAAGGAGCAAAGTTGTCCCCGCCGAAGTCCCGCCGCCCGGCGGGCACACCGGAATCGTCCATGGAAGGGTCCCTCTCGTCCCGGCCCCGGATCGCTTCGAAGGCTGCCGCAATATCCTGCAGCTTCGCCCCCAGGATGCCGCAGCAGTCCATCGAGGGGACCAGGCCGGTCAGCCCGAAGCGGGACACTCTGCCATAGCTCGGCTTGAAGCCGAAAACCCCGGCGCAGGCCGCCGCCGTGCGCGCTTCTCCCATCGTGTCCGTCATGAGCGCAAGATCGGCCGGGCCGTCCCGGAGGGCCAGGACCGTGCGGTCCCGGAGCAGGCCGAAGCCCAGTTCACTACTGTGCGTATTGCCCACAAGGGTCGAGCCGGCGGATAGCAGGCGTTCGACGACGGTGGCATCCTCGAGGGCGACAAAGCCCTGCAGCGCCCGGGAACCCGCTTCCGTGGGCCACCCTTTTACGGAGATGCTGCTCTGAACCGCCACCCGTTTCCCGGCCAGCGTCCCACCGCCGGCAAGAACCCGGGGCGATGGATCGAAATGAGAAAAGGCTTCTGAATGCACGAGATTCACTCCCTGAATCTGTTGAAATCCTGCCGGGGACCGGAACCGGCCGACCCGGCATGGGAAGTCCGAAGGGAAGAATGGACCGGATGCCGCTTCCGCCTCCCGGAATGCCGGTCCGAAATACCCGCCGGGGGCCGCTAGTCCAGGATGCTCGCCACCTTGAAGTAGTTTCCCTTCACGGAAGGGGCGTTCTTCAGGAGTTCACCGCTTTCGGCCAACGGAGAATTGCAGGCCGGGGCTTTTTCCCTCATGTGGTTTTTCGGAAAAACAGGTGAAAAGAGCGGTTCGTCCCCGCCGGCCCGGTTTTCCACGATTTCGGCCAGGCGCATCGCGTCCGCCAGCACGGAAACGATCCCCGGCCGCTCGGATGCCTGCAGTCCTATGCGAGAGACCCAGGAAAGCGTATCGACGAGTTCCTGCCGCTCCCCGGCTCCCGGGATCTGCTTCGCTTCTCCCGGCTGCAGCAGCCCCAGTTCCTCCAGCTGCTCCACGGCCACCGGAGAGGGAGCCTGGGTCATGGGGCAATAGGCGCTGCGGTTTTTCGGGAAAGCCGTCACCTCGCGGATGGACGTCGTGCCGAGGATCATGGAAGTCACGCGATCCAGTCCCAGGGCCAGGCCGCCGTGAGGCGGAGCGCCGTAGTCGAGAGCCCTGACGAAGAAGCCGAACTTCTCCTCGATTTCACCTTCGGAAAGTCCGAGCGCCTGAAAAATCTTCTGCTGCATCTCCCTGCCGTTGATGCGGATGCTGCCGCCGCCCAGTTCCTCCCCGTTCATCACCAGGTCGTAGGCGCGCGAACGGAGCGCGAGGAGCCCAGCCCGGTCGCCGGGATCGAAGTCTTCCCGGTCGGGCGCGGTAAACGGGTGATGGCAGGAGGTAACGCCGTCCGCGGTGGGATCGAACAGGGGGAAATTCGTGACCCACAGGGGGCGGAACACGCCCTGCGGCACGAGTCCCAGCCGACCGGCAAGATGCAGGCGCAACTGGCCGAGGGCGGAAACCACCACGTCGTAGGAGGCGTCGGCGATCATGAGGATGACGTCGCCGTCCTCCGCCCCGAAGCGCTCCAGCACGGCGCGCTTTTCCCCCTCGCTGAAGAACTGGACGATGTTGGATTCGAGCCCGCCGTCAGCGACCCGCATCCAGGTCATTCCCTTGGCCCCGAAGGAGGGCACGATCTCCTTGGCATATTCGTTCTGGAGCACGTTCTTGCTGAGCTTTTCCGACTGCCCCTTGACGTTGATGCCCTTGATGCGCCCGCCCTGCTTCAAAATCTGCCTGAAAATGGAATACCCGGTACCTGCAAATATATCCGTCGCTTCGACGAACGTGAGGCCGAAGCGGGTGTCGGGCCGGTCCGTGCCGTAAAGGTCCATGGCGTCCCGGTGAAGCATGCGGGGGAAGGGCCTCTCCAGCGTAACGCCTCCCACGGCGAACATCCTGGTCACGAGTTCTTCAACCAGTTCGTAGATGAACTCCTCGTCGATGAAGGAAGCCTCCAGGTCCAGCTGAGTGAACTCGGGCTGCCGGTTCGGACGCAGGTCCTCGTCCCGGAAACACCGCACCACCTGGAAGTAGCGCTCGAAGCCCGCCACCATGAGGAGCTGCTTGAAAAGCTGCGGCGACTGGGGAAGCGCGTAGAAGTGGTTCGGATGGACGCGGCTGGGCACCAGGTAGTCCCGGGCGCCTTCCGGGGTGCTTTTCGTGAGCACCGGGGTCTCGATTTCCACGAAGCCCCTTTCGTCCAGGAAGTCGCGGGCGGCCTTGACGATGCGGTAGCGCCTGACCAGGTGCTGCTGCATGCTCGGCCGGCGGAGATCCAGGTAGCGGTACTGGAGCCTCAGGTCTTCGGACACAGAATCCACGCGCGATGCCGTGCCGCCCGCAACCATCGCCTTTTCCGAGATGGCGAAAGGCAGCGCGGCGGAGGGGCTCAGTATGGAGAGTTCACGGACCATGATCTCGATGGATCCCGTTTCGATGTTGGGATTCTCCGTCCCCTCGGCACGCGCCTGCACCCGGCCGCTTACCGCGACGCAGAACTCGTTCCTGAGGGTCCCCGCAAGTTCACAGACGGGGGACGGGGTAAGCTCCGGGCTGAAAACCACCTGCACGATCCCCGTGAGGTCCCGCATGTGCGCGAAAAGCACCTCACCGTGATCTCTCAGGGCATCCACCCACCCGGCCAGGTGGACCTCCCTGCCCGCATCCGCAATGCCCAGGTTCCCGCAATACGATCGGCCGTTTTCCGTCATGCTCCGTCCGCCTTTCTCTCGAAACCGCCGGCAGATCCCGGACGCACCGAGGTCGACAGTTGTCGAGCTTGGGTTCTGTTTTATCGTTACTAATGTAAGCTGAAAAAAATAATTCAAAATAATGGAAAGCGAAAGCGAATTCTAAGAAGAATAGGCCTTCGGCACGGTGCGGCTCCCCTTCGTCCCGCTCGACCGGCGGCACCTGTCCCCTTTCAGCTTTTCCGCCCTTCCCCGAGATTCCAATTCCTCCTTCGATGGGGAATTCGGATTGCCGCTCGAGGGAAAGTGCCGCAGCGCAACACTGTTGCGCCTGGCTCGGGCGGTATCGCCGGGCGGCACCTCCAGGCTCACAAGTTTCGTTAGTCCCTTCATTGATTTTGCCATCCCGTTTCACAAGATTCACCACCCCGAATTCACAATCCAAGTTATTGAAAACTCATCCACTCTTTGTAAAATGGACACACTGGCCTAAGGCCGCCGATATGCCCTCCGAAATGGAACGACAATCCTAAACTCTAAAAGAACGAAACGAACAGCTCGAGGGTTCGCCGGGTTGCCCCCCCCGAACGCCCAACGCCGTCCGGTCCGCCTGGCTGTCCTCCGAACGCAGGCGATCGAACGCACCGGGAAATGCTCACGCGGCAAGAGAGCCCCTTTCAGGCTCCCGAAAGGTCGCTGCTTTCTGCAAACGCCGGCAGCCCCCGGCAGGTTCCCGCCCGCGGGTGCGTCGCGGTGTTTCCCGTCGGTTCCCTGCGGCTCGAAAGCGTCGTTGCTTCAGGTGGAAGGTATTCCGGCGGCAATGGGCCGCTTACGCGAAACGAGGGGGGTAAGTTGATGAAGCCCCACGTTCATGGCTTCGGCAGGCGAAGAATATTTCACTCAGGCGGGTTTAAACTGAACAAACACGAAGGAGATGAACAATGAGGAAGACGCATCCCATCGCCGTCTTACTGATCCTGGCGGTAGCCCTGGCCATCGGAGCGGCGGCCCCGGCCCATGCCCAGGTCAAAGGCAGGATCGTTCCGACGGCGATCTACCACAACGGCACCGTCGTGACGGTCGACAAGGACATGAACTTTGCCGAAGCGGTCGCCGTTGCGGGCGACAAGATCCTGGCGGTCGGAAAGAACCGGGAAATACTTCAGATGAGAGTCCGCAGCACGAAGCTCATTGACCTGAAGAAAAAGACCATGCTGCCGGGCTTCT
>JAJFUA010000183.1 GCA_021372635.1 Desulfobacteraceae bacterium
TGCGATTCTCAGCAGTTTTTCTCGATCGTCCCCACGCGTGTGGGGGTGAACCGGTTCCCATTCCAGGGAAGAAGGGATAAGTTGCATCGTCCCCACGCGTGTGGGGGTGAATCGTTGCGCACGTTCAGTATTCCCCACATCCCGCAATCGTCCCCACGCGTGTGGGGGTGAACCGCGGGGAGCGGAATACGCCGGAAACCCGCCGACATCGTCCCCACGCGTGTGGGGGTGAACCGGATCGGGCAGGACCAGTCTCCCGCTGGGAAACATCGTCCCCACGCGTGTGGGGGTGAACCGAGTAAAGGGACAGACATTCACTCCCTCAACATATCGTCCCCACGCGTGTGGGGGTGAACCGATGCGCACGAGGATGCCGGGGCGCGAGCACATATCGTCCCCACGCGTGTGGGGGTGAACCGTTCTGCGAACGCGGGTGCAAGCAGGAATCCTGATCGTCCCCACGCGTGTGGGGGTGAACCGGACAAAGATGAAACTAAAATTACATGATTTCAATCGTCCCCACGCGTGTGGGGGTGAACCGCAGAAGGCAGTTCCAGCCTCCGCGCACTGATCATCGTCCCCACGCGTGTGGGGGTGAACCGGTTGTAACGGTATGATCCCACTTCCCGTACCAATCGTCCCCACGCGTGTGGGGGTGAACCGTGACAGCCGCAGAGGCAGACGAACATGGACCCATCGTCCCCACGCGTGTGGGGGTGAACCGGCCGAGTAGTGGGCCTGAGAACGCTGTGCCGCATCGTCCCCACGCGTGTGTGGGTGAACCATTCTAAGCCTCCTGACCTCTCCCATAACATCTCATCGTCGGGGGGGAACCGTCGGGTGAAGACCTAAGGCAGTCCACGGGTCCACGCAGAGCTTTGCAGCCGGGGAATCGAGTGTGGGGAAAACCGGGTGGCCAAACTGATGCGGGAGGAAGGAATCCGGGCCAAGCCCAAGAAGAAGTACAAGGCAACGACCGATTCCAACCACCATCTGCCGGTAGAGGAAAAAAAGTTGAACCGCTCATTCGAAGTTTCTGCGCCAAACAGGGAGTGGGCAGCCGATCTTACCTACATCCGGACGGCCGAGGGATGGCTCTATCTGGCCGTAGTCTTGGATCTTTTCTCTCGAAAAGTGATTGGCTGGTCGATGCGCGAGACGATGGAGAAAAGGCTTGTGATGGATGCCCTCTCGATGGTGCTGGGGCAAAGGGGTGGGCCAGATGAAAATATCAAAGCGGGCCAAATCAAGTTGTCAAAACCAGTTTTTCGTGCCTTGCCTTGAGTTTTTGCACCTTCTCCTGCAATAGCGTATCCAGCGGGATGATGCCCTTTGCGACCGCATCGTAAAGGCGATCGATCTGTGCTTTTACCTCCTTGCGATCGGCGTCGAGCTTGCGCCGGGTCACCAGCGGTCTCTCCATTATCAAGGGTGGCCGTCAAAATAAACAGTCCATCAAAACCTCTTATGCCTGAGCAGGGAGACGCGTTGACTGACAACCTTAGACTGACGCCGATAGGGACCTGATCACCGCCTGCGACTGCTTTATGCCCACGCCCTTGAAAAACGTGTAACAGAAGGTGCCGTCTTCTGCGGTGGTCCGATTGAGGTCCGCGATGCCTTGCTTCCACATGGGTTCATCGATGAGCTTCAAGCTCAGAGCGTGGTCCATCACGCCCTCGATCATTGCAATGAACGTCTTCCGGGTGAATCCTTCCACCAACTCCGGTTTGCTTGAATCCACATAGATCTTTTGTGGCGCGACTTCCAAACCTTTGAAGCCCGCCTGCTGCAAGAGGGGATAGAGTTGCCTGCCGATGAGCGCGTTCCCGCCAAGATGAGACTGTATCTGCACGAGACAGTTGACGACCGCGGCGGCCGCCGGGCTTTCGGGGTGGCAGTAAAAGGAGCCGTGGTCTCCTTCTATCGCTGTGAGCGACCCATCCGGTTTGAGGATGCGGTGCAGATGGCGCAAGGCTTCCAGGGGCTTTGCGAGGTGTTCGAGCACAAAGCAGACGAAGACGTGGTCGAAGCTCTCATCGGGAAAGGGTAAATGGAAGATATTCCCGAGCATGAACCGAACGTTCGTGATCCCCGCGCTCCGGATCGCCGACTGAGCTTTGTCCAGGGCTTCCGGGGAAATGTCCATTGATGTGATCTGCGAATGCGGATTCTGAGCCGCCAGAAGGAGCGTCTGCGCTCCCGATCCGCACCCGGCCTCCAGAATCGTTGAGCCCGGCGGATAAACCGCGTCCCGGTGCAGGAGCCGCGCAAGAGTGTTTGCCTGATCGGAAAGCCTCTCGATTTCCTTCTCCGAATACCCGTGAACGTAATCCGTCATGGCCGCTGCTCCTCCCATGCACTAAGGGTTTTAATTTTCCGCTAACGGGAGCATCTATAGAACGGCGAGGGGAATCAGTCTTGTACGATCTTGCTGTATTGCGCGGGAGTGAGTCCCGTGATGCGCTTGAAATGGCGGGTGAGGTGGCTCTGATCGCTAAAGCCCGTCTCAAGAGCGGTGGCGGCAGGCGATTGCCCCTGCGCGAGCAGATGCTTTGCGCGCCGGATGCGCTCCTGGGTGAGGTAGGCGTGAGGCGGCAGTCCGACTTCGCGTCCGAACACCCGCAGAAAATGATACGGGCTTAGGCCCGCAATGGAGGCCAGTTCTCCCAGCGGAATGTTTTCGGAAAGATTTTCGGCGATGTATTCGCGCACCCGGCGCACCGCACGCCGCTCCGACCCGATGCGTTCCAATGGGGGAGGTGCATCCGAATACCGCGCGATGAGTTCCGCCAGCATGCAAAGAAACTCGCTTTCCATCTCCAGGCTGGATGATCCGTCCGCCTCGAGCCTCACGTGCAGCGAGTGGATCGCTGCACCAAGTGTCCTGTCGTGCAGGACTCCGGCCGGGAAGTACGGGACATTTTGCGTCCGGCCTGAAATTTCGCACGTAGCGCGCCGCAGGATCTCTTCGCCGAAATAGAACATGCGGTACGTCCAGCCGTCGTTCGTTGCGGCCTGCCCCGTGTGGATTTCATCGGCATTGGCGAGGTTGATCGCTCCAGCGGACGCCACCACGTTTTCACCCCGGTAGTAAAACCCGAGCGCTCCGTGTTCGATCACGCCGATCGCAAAGCCCTCGTGTGCGTGTTTGGGGAATTTTTGCGTGATGTACGTGGCGTGCATGAGCTGGACGCGGCCAAGACATTCCAGGCTCCACACCTTCACCCGTTCTTTGCGCGTCGTGTTCTGCATGCGTTCATCTCCTGGCCGGAAGTGACGATGCCCCGGATTATCCCACAAAATGAAACGAGCGGAAGAACCTTTTTATCGGTCCATTCCGCCCGCCATTAGAACCCGATTATACTAATTCCTTCATATTAAGACATTCATTGATTGGCGAACATTGAACGGTAGCAGGTCGCTGGATTTCGAAAGAAGCTGCGTACTATTTCCGGTGTCTTTTGGAGGAACTCGAGTCGCTCCATGATGCGCTTCGTGAGTTCAGAGAGCCCCTTGGGCAGCATGCGCCCTATGCCGTGGTGTTTCACGTGGTTCCAGACCTGCTCGTCGGGATTGAGTTCCGGCGAATAAGGGGGCAGATGGAAAATGCGCAGACGTCCCCCGGTAGATGCTACAAACTCCTGAACCAGCTTGGCCTTGTGAACCGGATGCTGGTCGACGATGAGGTATACGGGCTGTCGGGAGTCATGGAGAAGACGCTTCAAGAAATCGATAAAGACGGCCGATGTCACGTTTTTCTCGGTCACCATGAACCGGAGGGCTCCCGCAGCGCTGACGGCCGAGAGCCTGTTGATCCTGAAGCGGGCACCCGTAGCCGGGACAACGGGCGTATGTCCCGGGGAGCCAGAGACTACAGAGGGTTAGGCCAGATGGTCTAGCCCTCTTTTTTTCGGGTGCGAACTCTACACCTTTATCCATTAAACCCGGCATTTCCGGCAAAACCGCACGTGGAAGCGCAAAGCGGGTTGCAGCCCTTCCGCCTGGTCCATACCGTCCCAGCCGGTGCAAAGTCGTAATGATTCCCCTGCCGGTCCTCCGCCGCCTGGATTGCGTGCC
The DNA here is from genome assembly GCA_021372635.1 of Desulfobacteraceae bacterium. Lineage (GTDB taxonomy): Bacteria > Desulfobacterota > Syntrophobacteria > Syntrophobacterales > Syntrophobacteraceae > JAJFUA01. Next base: position 4,081 of record JAJFUA010000183.1, read on the forward strand.
GGAACCCGCCAAGGCGAACCGGACATAAGAACATGAAGCCGCCGCTCGACATAACCGAAGAGGCACTTCGCGATCCTTTGTCACCGGAAATTGCCGCTCCCGGCGCGGCGGTGTCCGTGCGGATTGACCTGTCTCACCGGATTACCGTATCATACATATGTATATGAGCGCGCGTGGGCCTTCACCATCTCCGGGTTGAATGTCGAACCTGTGAAGCCTGCGGGACGAGCTTTGAAATCTGGAGGTAAGGATGAAGATTCGGCGGAAAGTCTTTCTGGTGGCATTCATCCCCGCGGCGCTGGCGGCGGTGGTGCTGATCGCCCTCTCCTGGCACCTGGGCCGGCAAGTCGTGTCGGAATGTCAGCGAAGCGAATCCCGTGCTCATATCGGAGTCATGTGTCAGCAGGTTTCCACCCGCTTCGCAGGCATCCAGGCGGTGCTCGCCGTCGAGGCCAGGCGGCTCCTTCCGGGCGAGCCGGATGCGCTGCTCACGGAGCTTCGCGACCTGGAGGGGCGTCTGGGCCCAAGTGTGGGCGGGGTCTTCCTGGACCTTCCAGACGGAGAAGCCATGGGTACACGGGGCGAGCGATTCACCACCCGCGATCGCTACTACTATCCGCTTCTGCGCCAAGGTGTTCCGGTCATCACCCGGATCATCGCCGGCGGAGACGGCGGGCAGCAGGTGCTGGTGCTTGCTCCGCGGATGGGCCAGGACGGCGAGTACCTGGGTGCCCTGGGCGCCGCCGTGCCGGTCTCGGACCTGTTGCAGACCATCCGCGACTTCTCCCCGGGGAACGCGGGCGGCGCACTGCTCGTGGACGACACGGGTCGCGTCGAAGCCTCCGGCGTCGAACCGGCGACGGTCTCCGGGTTGCTCCCGCAGGTGCTCGCCGCAGAGCGCGGCGAGGCGGGTGCGGACGTTGCCGGGGTGCCGAACCACCTCGTTTTCACTTGCGTTCAGGGCACGCCCTGGAAGCTGGCGCTGCTGCGCCCGTATCGGGATATTCCACAATTCCGGCGCCAGATGCTCATGGCCTCCGTGCTTGTCCTCCTGGTAACCCTCTCCATGGGATCGATCGGCTACCTGCTGCTGCGGCGGATGGTTTCCCAGCCGTTGCGGCGGCTGATCGAGGCTCATGCCGCGCTGGCGGAGGGGGGGCGGTCGGTCGGCGTGGAAAGCCCGGGTCAAGACGAGTTCTCGGCGCTCGCTGCTTCCTGCAACCGGATGGCTGAGCGGCTCCGGCGTTCGGAAGGCGAGTTGCAACGCCATGAACAGGCCCGGGCTGCCATCGTTGACAACATCCCCGGGGTGGTCTTTCGATTCTTCGCTCGCCCGGACGGCGGCATGGGCCTGTCGTTCGTGGGGGAGCGCAGCCAGGAAATCCTGGGTGTCGCCGCCGCTCCCTACGAGACCTTCTTCGAGCGCTTCCTGGAACGGCTCGATCTCGAACAGCGCGGGCCGTTCCTGGCCTCCATCGAGGTGGCGGTTCGCGAACGGCGCCCCTGGTCTTTCGAGGGCACCCTGTTTTTTCCCGTCGGCGAGAAAAAGTGGTTACACGCTCGGTCCCTGCCCACTGCGTCGGGCGAGGAACTGCTTTTCGACGGGGTCGTGCTCAACGTCACCGACAGCAAGCGGGCGGAAGAATCGCTGCGCGAAAGGGAAGAACGCCTGCAGGAGCAGAACGCCGCCCTGCTCGCGCTCGTGTCGCGCGGCACTCTGTTTCAGGCCGATCTGCAACAGTCGGTTGCCGAAATCACCGAGGCATGCTCCGCTCTGATCGGCACGGAACGCGTCAGCGTCTGGCTGTACAGCGAGGACTATGCGGAAATTCGCTGCATCGACGTTTACCGTCGGAGTGACAACCAGCACGCGTCCGGGGAGACGCTTCGCAGCGAGGACTTCCCCGACTATACCGCCATCCACCGCAAGGGCGAGATAATCGCCGCGGTGGATGTGTACGCCGATTCGCGCACGCGCGAGATTCCCGCCGCCTACTACCGGGAGCATGGCATCCATTCGCTGCTGGATGCGCCGGTTTGGCTGCACGATCGCCTGGGCGCGCTCCTGAGCATGGAGCGTGTCGGCGAGGAGAGAGGATGGACGCTGGAGGACGAGAGGCTGGCCACCAACATGGCGGCGCTCTTGTCGCTATGCTTCGAGGCCAACGAGCGCAGGCAGGCCGAGGAGGCGTTGCGGACATCTGAGGTCAAGCTTCGTTCGTTGTTTGCCGCGATGCGGGACGTGGTCATTGTCCTGAACGCCCAAGGCCGTTATGTCGAAATTGCTCCGACCGCCACCGACCTGCTTTACCGACCGCCGAACGAACTGCTGGGCAAGACATTGGCCGAGGTGCTGCCTGAGGAATTGGCGGACCGCTTCATGGAGAGTATCCACGAAGTGCTGGACCAGGGCTCACGCCGCTCGCTGGATTACCTCATGGAGATTGCTGGAGACCCCGTCTGGTTCTCCGCCGGCATTTCTCCCTATACCTCCGACAGCGTCCTGTGGGTGGCGCGCGACATCACCGAGCGCAAGCGGATGGAGGATGCGCTGCGGGAGAGCGAAACAAAATTCAAGACAATGGCGGAAACATCCCCGCTAGCTATTTACATGTCGGTTGGTATGGAACAAAAGGCCGAATATATCAATCCAACGTTCACCAAATTATTCGGATACACTCTGGAAGACGTGCCAAGCGTTGCACACTGGTGGCCGCTTGCATATCCTGATGAAACCCACCGTAAACAAATCGTGGAAGAATGGAATCTCAAAATTAGGCGTGCAATTGAGACGAAATCAGATATTGAGCCAATGGAAGTTGTGGTGACTTGCAAGGATGGATCACAGAAATATATTCTATGGGGTTTTATTGGCATCGGCAAACAAAATTTGGCGTTCGGTCTGGATCTGACCGAACGCAAGCGGGCGGAGGAGGAGCGCGAGAAACTCCAGGCCCAACTCACACAGTCCCAGAAGATGGAATCCGTGGGCCGGCTGGCGGGCGGCGTGGCCCATGATTTCAACAATATGCTGGGGGTAATCCTGGGCCATACGGAACTGGCCCTGCTCGGAATCGGGCCGGACGAGCAGGTGCGGGCGAGCCTGCAGGAAGTTCAGAAGGCCGCCCATCGCTCCGCCGACCTCACGCGCCAGCTCCTCGCCTTCGCCAGCAAGCAGACCGTGGCGCCCAAAGTCATCGATCTCAATGAGGCGGTGGAGGGCATGCTCAGGATGCTCCGGAGGCTCATCGGCGAGGACATCGACCTGGCCTGGCTGCCCGGCGCGAAGCTCGGACCCGTTTACATGGACCCCTCGCAGATCGACCAGATCCTGGTCAACCTCAGCGTCAACGCACGAGACGCTATCGCGGGCACGGGCAGGCTCATGATCGAAACGGGCAAGGTCGTCTTTGACGAGGACTACTGCGCCCGGCACGCGGGCTTTGTCCCCGGCGAGTTCATCCTGCTGGCCGTGAGCGACGACGGCTGCGGGATGGACCGGGAGACCTTGGCAAATATCTTCGAGCCCTTCTTCACCACCAAGGAGATGGGCAAGGGCACCGGCCTGGGCCTGGCGACGGTTCACGGTATCGTCAAGCAGAATAACGGCTTCATCAACGTGCACAGCGAACCGGGCTGCGGGACAACCTTCAAAATCTACCTGCCGCGCCATGCGGCCGGGGCGGCGCCCCGCCCCGAGGAGGCTCCGGCCGCCGCGGCGGAGCCGGGCAGTGCGACCATCCTGCTGGTGGAGGACGAGCCGGCCATGCTGGAGGTGACCGCGATCTGGCTGAGAATGCTGGGCTACTCCGTGCTGACGGCCGCCACGCCGGGCGAGGCCATCCGTCTGGCCCGGGAACACACAGGCCGGATCGACCTGCTCATGACCGACGTGGTCATGCCGGAGATGAACGGCCGCGACCTGGCCAGGAAGCTGGTGTCGATCCATCCCGACATCAGGCGGCTGTTCATGTCGGGTTACACGGCCAACGTCATCGCGCATCAAGGGGTGCTGGACGAAGGGGTGCACTTCCTCCAGAAACCCTTCTCCATGCAGGCCCTGGCAGCCAGGGTCCGTGAGGTACTGGGGGATGGCCAGGGGGGAGACGGCCCGGCTCGATACCGCACGGCGGGCTTATCCGGAAGGGGATGAACTCGATCGATCCGCGGCTCATATCGAAGTGGTGATCCGCGACCGCGAAGGGATGCTCGCCGTTCGGCGCGTCCCGGCCGGGATCGTCGGCCCGGACCCGGTCGGCCGGTTCGTAGACCACCCCGAGCCTTCCGCGGGTGCCGCGGATCAGCGGAAATCTCGTGCGGCTATCCCGTCGATTCCGGCAGTTCGAGCAAGAACCGCCATGCCGGGACCACCTCGATGGTCCCGCCGACGGCATCGATCCGCTCGTCCTCGTTCCGGGTTACGATGGTTCCGGTTTTCAGGTTCAGTTCGGCCATCGCCTCACTCAAGGCCACAGTCTCCCGTTTCCGCGTTTGCGGCTCTGCAAGGGATTCGCACACCTGGACCAACATGCTCGGCCGGCCGCGCGCCGGGACAATGAAGTCGACCTCCCGGCCGGTCCTGGTCTTGTAATAGCGGATTTCCGGGTGAAGACGTCGAAGGGCCGCAAACATGAGGTTCTCGAGGAGATGGCCGAAGTTGACCCGAATTCCGGACGACACCGAAGTCACCAGGGCGTGATCGATGCAGTAGACTTTTTTGGGATTGGTGTTGCTGCGCGCAAGAGACGGGTCGAATATGCGCACGGTGAACAGGAAATAGGCGTCCTCGAACCATTCCAGGTAATCCGACACCGCGGACTTCGGAGCCTTGTGGCCCAGTGACTTGAGATAGCCCGTGAGACTGTTGACGGAATAAAGCGAGGCCGTGTTGTCCACCAGCCAGTGCGCCAGGTCGGTCACCGCCTTCGGGTGTGATATGTCGTGGCGCTCGACCAAGTCCCGAAAAAGGATGGTATGAAAGTATTCCTGGTGGATCTTGATCCGCAGGTTCCGGCCAAGACCGGCAACTTCGGGGAAGCCGCCGGTCTCCCAGTATTCCTTGAAGGCTTTCTGAACGAGGAGCCGCTTTTTCGTCGACAGCGGGCCGCCGCTCTCGATTCCTTTGTAGTCCAGGAATTCCTTGAACGAGAACGGAAACATCTCCCATGAGAGAGCCCGCCCGCGCATTTGCGTTGCGATCTCCTTCGACAGCATCCCGGCCGACGAACCGGTCAGATACACCTCGCATTTTTCCGTGCGCATCAGGCGGTCGACGAAGGGCTCCCAACCGGGGGCGGCCTGAATCTCGTCGAAAAAGCAGTAGACCGTCTCGGTGTTTTTCTTCTCCGGGTAGATGGAGTAATAGGCATCCGCGATCAGGCCGAGATTGTCCTGGCGCAGGTTGTGGAGGCGGTCGTCGAAAAAGTTCAGGTACAGAATGTTCTGCCGGGGGATCCCGCCATCCAGCAACCGCTGGATAACCTGGAACATGTAGGTCGACTTGCCGCTCCGGCGCACCCCGATGCAGACGGCGGCCTTGCCGTGGACCGTCTCGATACGCAAACGCCGGGGGACTCCCGTCTCCAGCCGGGTTTCCTGGAAGTCCAGGATGATGGATTTGATCGTCTCTATCACAGGGCCGCTCCTGGTCATGGTTCTTTCCGGTTGCCGCACTAACCGGGAATAAATATGTCCGGTTTGGCCTCTAAGTGTCAAGGGATATTTCCGGATGCGGTCTGGACTTCCCAGCCCGGACAGCCGCCCACCGGCGTTCCTTCCACCGATTCTAGTGCAGTTTCAGATCGTCGGTGAATCATGCCCCTTTGCCGGGGAGCGAGGATTGCTTCGCGGGTGGGAAATCGCATGTTTATTCCGTGAGCGGAATAGGCTGTCCGATCCTGGTGGAATCGGTCCGAGGGGGAACCGGAAATCCTGAACCGGCCAGTACTGTCCCTGTCCCTCCGGTGCGGATGCCCGTGGGTTTTGAACCCGCCCCGCGGCAAGATTCTTACCGGCCGATTCCTTCGCCGTAGTAGGGGGACATTCTGTTCCCTGGTCGCTTTCTTCCTGACTGCGGAATCTTGGACCGCCCGTCCCGGAATTCGCCGCGCACAGCCGATCGACAGGTGGAATGCCGGGCCTGGCACTGTTCTTGCCACTCTCTCACCACGATCGAACAGTTGTTCCGCTCCGGATGCCTGTTCGTTCCCATAGCAACTCTTCACTTAGACTCAGGGAGAGGCAAAGGGCAGGCCAAACCTGCCGCCGGCACGGCGAGGTCCTGCCCTTTCCCTCCCCCAACTCCCGGACGGGCGACAGTCAGAAACGGCGGGCCGGAATTGCCGACGGAACTCGCCGCCCGGCGCATCGAATGCGGGGGTGACCCCGTTCATCCTGCTTTTTCTGAATCGGTTTTCCGTGTTAATAATAGGGCAAGTTCCGTAAATGTTGGATCAACCCGGTACAAGCCGGTATGGCCGCGGCGCGTTTCTGCCGGGGGCAGACCGCGGTTTTTCAGGGCAGGGGCGGTGCCAGGCCTTTGCGGGTCCGAGTGCCTTCGGGTTACTCCATGAAGTTCGGTGAGAATCGAGGCGCTCTCCCGGGATGCATATCGCCGTTCGAACCGTTCAAACATCGAAAAGGATGCCGAGCCATGCAGCTGACCCAGCAACTGTACGATCTTTCCTGTGAAAAGGCGCGTAATACCACGGTGACCTGCCTCTGTGTCGGGCTGAGCTATACTGCCGTGCTCACGGAGGATGGAGGAATGGGGCTCGCCTACACCTACATGCCCCACAACACCTGCTGCACGACGAGCAGGGGATACCGGGACTACGAAGGCGAATCGGCGGTCGAACTGCTGGCCGAAATCAGGAATCCCAATCCGTTTCGCCGTGCTATGGGGCTCGCCCTCGTCAACGCCCTGAATTACAAAGAGGCGTGCGACTGCCCGGACGATGCGACGGATTGCGCCTGGATGGACGCCCTGAAGATCGGACCGGGGACGCGCGTGGCCATGGTCGGGTTCTTCCGGCCCCTCATGGGCATGTTCAAAAGCCGCGGTGCGACGGTGGAGGCGCTGGACGAATTCCAGGGAATAGGCGGACGCGATGAATTCTACGAAAAGCTGGGCAGTTGGGCGGATGTCCTGCTGCTCACCTCGACGTCGATTCTGAATGACAGCACGGAAGACATCCTCATGCGTCTCGCTCCCGGAACGAAAGCCCTGATGCTCGGCCCGAGCACTCCCATGATGGCCGAAGCCTTCCGGCATCTGCCGGTCCACGCGCTTGCGGGAACCGTTCCCGTGGACAAGGAACGCGTTTTGAAAGCCGTGAGGCATGGCGTGGGGACGCCCGTCATCCACCAGTTCAGCCGCAAGGTGTACCGCCTGCTGGATTGACCGGGGAATCGCCCGCTTTTTGCGAGAGCGCCCCGAGGGAGAGCGACGGCCGCAAGGCGGGAATGCCCCGGCGAGGGTGCCACCGAGATTATGGGTCTGTATTAAAGGCTCTTTTTCTGGAATCTTGACCTCTTGAGCGTTAGAATAATAAATCATTGAAGAAAAATTCCAGATTCAAACCACGGAAGGCTGGTGAGCATGAAATCACGTTTTCGGGACGCTGTTGAACGTTTTGCCTGCGTGACGGTCCTCGCGGTTTTTCTCGCGGGGTGCGCGGGCATGGAACCATCCGTTCGAACCGCCGAGCAGTCGCCTGCCGGCCGGGGCCCGGTCCTGCCGGCACATTTGCAGGAGAAGATCCGCCTCTCGGAAACCCTGGGGGAGGCGCTGTACGCAAGCGCCGCGATGGCAACGCTCGGCGCCGGGGTGATGACCGAAAAGGTCGGAGACGCGAAAGCGGCCGGCGTCTGCGGGACCATCGTGTTTTCAGAGGGTGGCGGGGGGGCGGGCGGTTCCGGTTCCTGGATGGTTGAATTCTTCACGAATCTGAAAGATCCCCGGGTGGCCTACCAGGTCCGCCTGGTGTCGGCCGGGGCGGGGGACGTGAAGAAGGAGTTCAAGGTGTTCAAGCCGCCGAGAAAACCCGCCGATGGGGAACTGCTTCTCCACCGGGCCATTCGCAGGGCAGTCGAGGCGATCCCCGACAGGCCGGACCAGCCGGTCACCCCCGTGGTGCTGCCCGGTGTGGTGCTCGGAGAAGACGGGCTTCTCGTCTATCTCCTGGCGGGCAGCAGCAGGGACAACGTCGCGGTATTCGGGAAGCACTACCGCGTCCTGGTTTCCCTTGACGGCCAGAGGGCCGTCAAGGTCGAACCGCTCTCCGGGGACGTCCTGGAAACGGAACTGGGCGCGCCGCAGCAGGACGGCACGAGACCTTTTCTCTACGTCACCCACCTGCTCGGCGACTATCCCCTCGAAACGCACGTGTTTCTGAACAGGCTCCACCGCACGGACCTTTACGTGCTCACGGACAAATACACCTGGCGCATCCACGATGGGGCCATCCAACTGGATTCCGTGCGGAAATGAACGATCCTGAGCGTCGTCCCGCGGCGTGCAGCCGGCTGAGGCGCGCGGGCCTGCGCGAAGCGCCTTCTTCTTTCCACTTCCGAGACGAGAGCGAACGACCATGGTTCCCCTGGAAAGAGTGATCTCCCTCAACGCTGGTCCGGTAAACCCCCGGGGCGACTTCGTCCTCTACTGGATGACCGCTTTCCGGAGGGCCCGGTGGAACTTCAGCCTCGAAAGGGCCGTCCAATGGGCGGTGGAGCTGGGAAAGCCGCTCCTTGTCCTCGAGGCCCTGCGCTGCGACTATCCGTGGGCGAGCGACAGGCTGCATACGTTCATCCTCCAGGGAATGCGTGACAATCGAGAACGCTTCGGCCCGGCGCCCGCCTTCTACTACCCGTATGTCGAAACCGGCAGGGGAGAGGGGAAGGGGCTGCTTCGGTCGCTGGCCTCCACCGCGGCCCTGGTCGTTACGGACCTGTTCCCGGCGTTTTTCCTTCCCCGCATGGCCCGGGCGGCCGCTGAAGGGCTTCCGGTGAAGATGGAGGCGGTGGATTCCAACGGCCTGCTGCCCCTTGCGGCGGCGGGCAAGGTGTTTTCCACGGCGCTTGCCTTCCGGAAGTTCCTGCAAAAGGAGCTTCCCGGACATATGGGCCGGTTTCCGAAGGAAAACCCCCTGGAAGGGATTTCCTTGCCCCGCCTGGAGGGACTTCCCTCCGAAGTCGCCGCCCGCTGGCCCGAGGCGTCCGAAGGGATTCTGAGAGCCGCGCCGGATGCCCTTGCCGCTCTGCCGATCGACCATGGCGTACAGGCGGTGGAGACCCGTGGAGGCACTTCGGAGGCGGAGGACCGGTTGGAGGTTTTCCTGGAGCGGAACGTGCACCGGTACCACGAAGAGAGAAACCACCCGGACGAAGGCGTGGCGAGCGGTCTTTCCCCCTACCTTCACTTCGGGCACATCTCCGTCCACGAGATCTTCGACCGCCTCAGGGATGCGGAAGACTGGTCGGCGGACGAATTCGGGACCGGGACATCCGGCGCGCGCGCGGGCTGGTGGGGAATGAGCGAAGGGGCGGAGGCCTTTCTCGATCAGCTCGTTACCTGGCGCGAACTCGGCTTCAACATGTGTTTCCTGAGCGACGGCTACGACCGGTTCGAATCGCTGCCGGAATGGGCGCGGAAAGAACTCGCCGCCCACCGGGGGGACGAGCGCCCGCACCTCTACACGCTCGAAACCTTCGAATCCGCCGGTACCGACGATCCTGTCTGGAATGCGGCGCAGCGGGAGCTGCTGCTGGAGGGAACGATCCAGAACTACCTGCGCATGCTCTGGGGCAAGAAGATACTGGAATGGACGGCCTCTCCGGAGGAAGCCCTGGAGGTGATGATCGAGCTGAACAACCGATATGCCCTCGACGGCAGGGACCCGAACTCCTACACGGGGATCTTCTGGGTGCTCGGGCGGTACGACAGGCCCTTCGGGCCGCCGAGGCGCGTCTTTGGGACTGTCCGGTACATGAGTTCCGCGAGTGCTGTGCGAAAGCTGAAAATGGAAGAATACCTGCAC
>JAJFUA010000187.1 GCA_021372635.1 Desulfobacteraceae bacterium
CTGGGCGAAAAGGCCCTCCTGCGCCTGACCTACTTCGAAAACACCCTGAGGGACCTCATTTACCGCCTCGACGTCAGTCCGACGCTCAAAGAATCCATCAATGCGGGGAAAGCCGAAACATACGGGCTGGAGATCGGCTACGAGCACAAGGTGACCGACTGGATGAAACTCTTCGGGAGCTACACCTACACGTCGAGCGAGATGCTGGAGAACCCCGCCAAGCCGTCCACGGTGGGCAAGCGTCTCACCGGGGTCCCGGAAAACATGTTCAACATCGGCGGCGAATTCACCGGGGGTCCTTTTTCCCTCACCGCCACGGGCCGGTACGTGGACAAGCAATACAACAACGACGAGAACACCGACACTGCGTCGGGGGTCCCGAACGTCTACGATTCCTTTTTCGTCGCCGACGTGAGCCTCCGCTGGAAGGTCAAGCCTTGGGCGACCCTCGTCTTCTCCGTCGACAACGTTTTCGACGAACACTACTTCAGCTACTACCAGTCGCCGGGGCGGAAGTTCTTCGGCGGACTGACGATGAAATTCTAGGCCGTGAAAAAGAGGGTGTGGGCAGTCGTATTCTGTCTCGCGGCGGGACTGCTTTCCGCTTTCCCCGCCTCGGGACTCGAGGTGAAGGACAAGCTGGGAAGGACCGTGGAGGTCTCCGTGCCCGTGCGGCGGGCGGTCATGCTCTCCCTGTACGAGTTCGTGCCGGCCCTGGACCTGTGGGCGAGCGTCGCGGGGATCAACCGGTGGGCGTTCCAGCAGCAGCCCGTATGCGACTTTCCGCAGCTCCGGGATGTCCCCCAGGTGGGAACCGGCTTCAATGTCAACGTGGAGGCGCTGCTCGCCCTGCGCCCGGACGTGACGGTCACCTGGAGCCAGAAGCCCGAAACGGTGGAATTCCTCGCCCGCAGGGGCTTGAAGGTCGTGGCGGTCTACCCGGAAAGCCTGGGGGAACTGCACGAGGTCATGGAGATGTGCGGGCGGCTTTTCCAGAAGGAAGACCGGGTCCGGGAGGTGCGCTCCGCGATGGAGGAAACGATCGGCCTCATCCGGGAAAGGGTGTCGAACATCCCGCAGGGGGAGCGGCGCAGGGTGCTCTTTCTCTGGCAGAAGCCGACGAGGGTGAGCGGTTCCGGAGGGCTGGTGCAGGACGTTCTGCGGACGATCGGGGCGGAGAACCCCGCCGAGGGGCTTCGTGCGAGCTATTCGGAAGTGTCCATGGAGCGGATCCTGGCGTGGGACCCCGAAACCGTCTTCATCTGGGGGTATGCGCAATACGAACCGGAAACGCTCCTGCGCAGCGCGCAGTGGCGAACGGTGAGCGCCGTGAAGAGCGGCAGGGTCTACAAGGCGCCCGCGGCGGACACCTGGTCGCCTTCCGTCTGCATGCTGGCCCTCTGGATGGCGCAGAAGACCTACCCGGAAAGGTTTCGGGACGTTTCCATGCGGGATGCGTACCGTGATTTCCACTCGAAATGTTTTGGAATCGCCTCCGGCGAGATCCCGTTCGAATAGGAGGATTTATTGAGGAAAGCCCTGGTATCCCTCTCCATTGCCCTTTCCCCCCTGGCCGCGGCGGGAGTGGCCCTTTTCTGCGGGTCCTGCTCCGTCTCCGCCCGCCGGGTGGCGGAAATCCTCCTTGGCGGGCCGTTCCAGGGGGGAATCGCGGGAAGCCCCGAAGCAGCCATCGTCTGGGACGTCCGGATGCCCCGCATCGTCCTCGCCGCCCTCGTGGGCGGAGCGCTTTCGACCTCCGGGGTGACGCTCCAGGGGGTTTTCCGCAACCCCCTCGTCGATCCCTTCATCCTGGGGATCTCCGCGGGTGCGGCCTTCGGCTGCGCCCTGTCGACGGCGCTCTTCCCCCAGCTTCCGCTCCAGCCGGCGGCCTTCGTCTTCAGCCTCGCGGCGTCGCTGGGGTCCTACCTCCTGGCGAGAAAACGGGGCGAGGTGTCGCGGCTTCACCTGGTGCTCTCCGGGGTGGTGGTCTCCGCCTTCTTCACCGCCCTCGTTTCCATCCTGAAGCTCACGGTCGATCCGCACAAGCTGGCGAGCATCGTCTACTGGGTGATGGGGAGCTTCTCGCTGGCCGACTGGCCTTCGGTGTGGACGGCATCGGCGGGGATCGCCGCCGGCTGCCTGCCGCTCTACCTCGCCCGCTGGCGGCTCAACGCCATGTCCATGGGCGACGAGGAAGCACGGGCGCTGGGCGTGCGCGTGGAGAGGGACCGGTTCTTTTTCGTCGCCGCATCGTCCCTGGCCGTGGGAGCCGCCGTGTCGGTCAGCGGCATCATCGGCTGGGTGGGGCTCATGGTTCCTCACCTGGTGCGGATGGCGGCCGGGCCCGACCACAGGCGCCTGATGCCCTTTTCCATGGCGGCCGGGGCCGCGTTCATGATCCTCGCCGATACGCTTGCCCGGAACCTGACGGCTTTCGACGTCCCGGTCGGGATCGTCACCGCGCTCGGCGGGGCGCCTTTTTTCTTTTACCTTTTGAAACGCGGCGGCGGGGAGAACTGGGGCAGATGATCGAAGTGAAGAACCTTTCCTACTCCTATTCTTCCACAGGCGGGGCGGCCCTGCGGGGGGTCGGCTTCCGCGCCTCGAAGGGGGAAGTCGCCGCGGTTCTCGGCCCGAACGGTTCGGGAAAGACGACCCTTTTTCAGTGCCTGCTCGGGATTCGAAAGCCCCGGGAAGGGGAGGTGCGGATTGCGGGAAAGCCCATCGGCGGAATGAGCCGCTCGGAGATCGCGAGAACCGTCGCCGTGGTCCCCCAGGACCACGAGCCCCCCTTTCCCTACGAGGTGCTCGACGTGGTGCTCATGGGACGCGCTCCCCACCTGGGCCTTTTTTCCGTTCCTTCCGGAAAAGACCGGGAGATCGCCCGCCGGGCGCTGGAAGCCGTCGGAATCGAAAGGCTTGCCGACCGCCCCTATACACGGGTCAGTGGAGGCGAGCGCCAGATGGTGCTCATCGCCCGCTGCCTGGCGCAGCAGTCGCCCGTGATGCTCCTGGACGAACCCACCGCGCACCTCGACTTTCGCAACCAGGTCGAAGTGCTCTCCAGGGTGAGGACGATCGTGAAGGAAAACGGGCTCGTCGCCCTGCTGAACCTGCACGACCCGAACATGGCCCTGCTCTTTTCCGACCGCGTTCTGCTCCTGAAGGAAGGCTCCCCGATCGGACAGGGGAGTACTGAAGAGGTCGTCACGCCGGAAAACCTCGAGGCGCTCTACGGCCTCGAAGTCGAGTTCATCTCCCGGAACGGAGCGAAGGTCGTCTGCCCGAAACTCCCACTTTCATCCAAGGCGAGGAGAATATGAAGCTGTTTTCGATCATGTGGTCCAGTTATCTTCCGCTCCTCAGGGAGGCGGCCGCCGCGGGCGGCGTGTTTCACCTCAGTGCCTGGTCGTCCAGGCAGTTGAACCTGGAGCCGGAACTCCTGGAGAAGGTCCGAAGGGAGATGAGAGAATCCGATCTCATTCTCCTTTACCAGACGGGCGACGCCTTCTGGGGAGAAATCGAAGAGGAGGTCCGAAGCCTTGGAGGCAGGGTTCCCGTCGTGGCGGTCGGCCCCGATCCTTCCTGCCGGAGACATTCGACGGTGAGCCCGGAGGTGACGGCGGCCGTCTACCGGTACATCCTGTTCAACGGGAGAGAAAACTTCGAGGAAATGCTGAAATTCCTCCATTCGGCGCTCTTTTCGGGGGGAACGCCCTTCCAACCCCCCAGGGAAGTCGCGTGGGAGGGCGTCTTCGACTCGCGCTCCGGCGAGCCGCTGCAAAGTGTCCAGGAGTTCCTCGCGGGCTATCCTTTCAAGGACCGGCCCCGCGTCGGCGTCCTTTTTTCGAGATCCAACTGGGCCACGGGAAACCTGGCCGTCGAACGAAGCCTCATCGCCGCCCTGGAAGACCGGGGTCTCGGCGTCGTTCCGGTCTTCTACTATTCCCTCAAGGACGGAAACATCGGCAACCTGGGCGGGGAAGACGTCGTGAGGAAGTTCTTCGTGGACGGCGGCGGGAATGCCCTGGTAAAGGCCATCGTAAAGCTCAGCGTCTTCTTCCTCGGGCAGAAGCGGGGGGATTCCACGCAGTCCCAGGCGGATTCGGGGGCTGCACTGCTGCGGTCGCTCAACGTCCCGCTCATCAACCCCGTAATCTCCTACTACAAGAGCGCGGAGCAGTGGCTGGCGGAGCCGCAGGGCCTGGGGCAGCAGACGGCGTGGAGCATCGCGCTGCCGGAGTTTGAAGGGGTCATCGAACCGATGATCGTCGGGGCGTCGGGGGGAGGCGGCGATCCGGAGGCCGACGCCTGCCAGCCCCTGCCGGACAGGATCGGGAGGCTGGCGGCGCGCGTCGCCCGCTGGGTGGCGCTTTCCATGAAGCCCAACAGCGAAAAGAGGGTGGCCTTCATCCTGCACAACAACCCCTGCGCCTCGGTAGAAGCGACGGTGGGAGGCGGAGCCCACCTGGACACTCTCGAAAGCGTCGCCCGCATCCTGGCCCGGATGCGCCGGGAAGGCTACTCGGTCGATCCGCCCGCGAACGGAAAAGAACTCATCGAGGAGATCCTCGCCCGGAAGGCCATCTCGGAATTTCGTTGGACGACGGTGCAGGAGATAGAAGCCAAGGGGGGGACTCTATCGAAGATCGAGCCCGAGCGATATCTTCCCTGGTTCGAGGAGCTTCCCGCCGCCACGCGGGAGCGGATGATCGAAGCCTGGGGAAAGCCCCCCGGCGAGGAAAAAGACGGCATTCCGGCGGCCATGGTCCTGGACGGGAAGATTCTCGTGACCGGCGTTCGCCATGGAAACGCCGTGATCTGCGTGCAGCCGAAGCGGGGTTGCGCCGGGGCGCGCTGCGACGGGCAGGTCTGCAAGATTCTCCACGACCCCGCCGTGCCTCCCCCGCACCAGTACGTGGCCACGTACAAGTGGCTTTCGAGGGATTTCCGGGCCGACGCCGTAATTCATGTGGGCACCCACGGAAACCTGGAGTTCCTGCCGGGAAAGTCCACCGGCCTCTCTTCGGGCTGCTTTCCCGACATCGGAATCGACGAGATGCCCCATCTCTACATTTACAACGCGGACAACCCGCCCGAGGGGACCATCGCCAAGCGGCGCAGCTATGCGACGCTCGTCGATCACATGCAGACGGTGATGGTTCGGGGAGGGCTTTACGGCGACCTGGACGAAATCGAGCGGCTTCTGTTCGAATACGAAAAGGTGAAGGAGACGGAACCGGGAAAAGCCCACGCGCTCCGGCACATGATCGAGGCGAAGCTGCGCGCGGGGAACCTCGAAGGGTCCCTCGGCGTTCCGCCGGACGCCCCCTTCGACGAGGTGGTGAAGGCCGCGCACGAAGCGCTTTCGCTTCTGAAAAACTCGTACATCCCCAGGGGGATGCACACCTTCGGGAGCATCCCGCAAGGGGAGGCGCTCTCCGAATTCGTCTACGCCATAGTCCGCTATGAAAACGGCCCCGACTCTCTTCGGGGCGCCGTGGGGGCGCTGCTGGAAAAGACCCCCGGCTTCGCGCCGCTCGACGAAGGGACGCGCGGGGAGCGGGTGGACGAGGAAGCGCGAAGCGCCTGCGGACGGTTCCTGGAGCAAGGGATTCCGCTTGCGGAGAGCTTGACGGCGGTTTCCCCGGAAGCGGCCGCGCACGGCGAACTGCTCCGGGAAGTCGAACGGCGGATCGAAGAGGTGAAGGAGCGGGTGCTTCTTTCGGATGAGGTGGGCGCGCTTTTGAACGGCTTCAACGGAGGCTACATCCCTCCCGGCCCTTCCGGGATCATCACCCGGGGAAGGCCGGACATACTGCCCACGGGAAGAAATTTCTACTCCCTGGACCCCCGGAAGATCCCGTCGGATGCGGCCTGGATCATCGGCCGGAAGCTGGCCTCGAAGACCATCGACCGGTACCTCGAGGAGGAAGGGAGGTACCCCGAGAACATCGCCTTCTACTGGCAGTGCACGGACATCATGTGGTCGGACGGGGAAGGGATGGCCCAGATGATGGCCCTGATCGGGGTAAAGCCGAAGTGGGACTCGAACGGGCGGGTGAACAGCTTCGAAATCATCCCGTCCGAAGAACTCGGGCGGCCCAGGATCGACCTTACCATACGGGTTTCCGGGATCACGCGGGACAACTTCCCCTCCTGCATCGACGTCATGGATGAAGCCGTCCAGGCGGTGGCCCGGCTCGACGAGCCGCCGGAGACGAATTTTGTCCGGAAGCACCTGCTGGAGTTTTCGAAAGAGGCGGCGGTGGAGCCTTCTCATCCCGATTTATTCCGGCGGGCCACCTACCGGATCTTCGCCGCCATGCCGGGCGTCTACCAGGCCGGAACGCAACTCGCCGTCTACGCTTCGGCCTGGAAGGACGAAAACGACCTCTCGGACGTCTTCCTTTCCTGGAACGGATATGCCTACGGGCGCGGTGTTTTCGGCGAACCCGCCCACGACTCCCTCGCGAAGAGCCTCAAGACGGTGGAACTCACCTTCAACAAGACCGTCACCGACGAGTACGACCTCCTGGGCTGCTGCGCCTATTTCGGCACGCACGGGGGGCTGGTCAACGCCGCCAGGGTGGTTTCGGGAAAGCAGGTGAAGACCTACTACGGAGACACGCGGGAGCAGGGGGAGGTGCAGGTGCGGGATCTTGCCGGGGAAATCCGCCGGGTGGTGCGGTCGAAGCTGCTGAACCCTCGATGGATCGAGGGGATGAAGGACCACGGCTACAAGGGGGCGGGCGAAATCAGCAAGCGGGTCGGGCGGGTTTACGGATGGGAAGCCACGACCCGGGAAGTGGACGACTGGATTTTCGACGACATCACGAGGACCTTCCTGATGGACGAAGAGAACCGGAAGTTCTTCGAGGAAAACAATCCCTACGCCCTGGAAGAGACGGCGAGGCGGCTTATGGAAGCGGCCGAAAGAGGGCTCTGGAACCCTTCTCCCGACACGCGGGAGGCTCTCGGGGAGATCTACATCGAAATCGAGGGCTGGATCGAGGAGCGCCTTGGGGAGGTCGAAGGGGATTTTCAGGGGGGCGCCGTGAACATCGTGACCTCGCGCGAGGTCGAAGGATGGCGCAGGCGCCTGGAAGAAACACTGGGAAGAAAGGAATAACCGCCGATGATGTTTCCCTTTACGGCCCTTGTCGGCCACGAACGGATGAAACTCGGACTCATTTTGAACGTCGTAGACCCGGCAATCGGAGGGCTCCTGGTGATGGGGGAGAAGGGAACGGGCAAGAGCACCGCCGTTCGCTCTCTCGTCGAACTCCTCCCCAGCCTGGAGGCGGTCGAGGGGTGCGCGTTCAACTGCGATCCCGATGGAAAGGATTTCTGCACCACCTGCCGGCAGAGGGCCTCGACGGAAGGACCCCTGCCCCGCGAACGGCGCGGCATGCGCGTCGTCGAACTCCCGCTCGGCGTTACCGAAGACCGGCTTCTCGGAACCCTCGACGTGGAACATGCCCTGAAATGCGGGAAGAAGCGCTTCGAAGCGGGAATTCTCGCGGAAGCCAACCGGAATTTCCTCTACGTGGACGAAGTGAACCTCCTGGAAGACCATATCGTGGACCTTCTGCTCGATTCCGCGGCGATGGGAAAGAACGTCGTGGAAAGAGAGGGCGTGTCCTTCAGCCACCCGGCGCGCTTCATCCTGGTCGGGACGATGAACCCGGAAGAGGGAGACCTGAGGCCGCAGCTCCTGGACCGCTTCGGCCTGAGCGTCACGGTGCGCTCCAACCTCGACCGGGAAGCGAGGGTGGAGATCCTCAGGCGGAGGTCGGCCTTCGACCGCGACCCGGAGGAGTTTCACCGCGGCTGGAAGGACGAGCAGCAGTCTCTTTGCGACCGGATCGTGCGGGCGAGGGAGCGCCTTCCGAACGTGGAAATCGGCGATGACGTCCTCGGCTGCATTGCCGATATCAGCACGACCCTGCAGGTGGACGGGCACAGGCCCGACATCGTGACGGCGAGGGCGGCGAGGGTGCTGGCCGCCTTCAGGGGGCAGGACAGGGCCGGGACGGCGGAGGTGCGGGAGGCGGCGCCCCTCGCCCTGAACCATCGCCTGAAGCGGCTTCCCTTCGAAGAGATCGGGGCCGGGGAAAAGCGGTTTGACGAAGTTCTCGCGGGGCTTGAGTAGCATGAAGAAAGACTGTGTGATTCCCATCGAGGCGGCGTACATGCCGTTCAGCGGCTTTGTCGGGCTGAAGGCCGCGAGGCTTTCGCTTCTGCTGAATCTCGTCGATCCCGGGATCGGAGGGGTCCTTTTTCTCGGCGAAAAGGGGAGCGGCAAGTCCGCGCTCGCGCGTTCCGTCGC
>JAJFUA010000201.1 GCA_021372635.1 Desulfobacteraceae bacterium
ACCATGCTCGCGCAGCGCCTGCCCGGAATTCTCCCGGCGCTGAGCTTCGAAGAAGCCCTGGAGACTTCCAAGATCTTCAGCGTGGCGGGCCTCCTGCAAAATGCCCCGCTCATGGTCCGCAGACCCTTCCGCTCCCCCCACCACACCATCTCGGACGCCGGACTGGTCGGCGGCGGGCACATCCCGAGGCCGGGCGAAGTGAGCCTCGCGCACAACGGCGTCCTTTTCCTCGACGAATTCCCGGAATTCCGCCGAAACGTGCTCGACCTCCTGCGCCAGCCCCTCGAAGACGGACAGGTCACCATCGCCCGGGCCGCCATGTCGCTCACCTACCCTGCCCGGTTCATGCTCGTCGCCGCGATGAACCCCTGCCCCTGCGGCCACTCGGGAGACCCCTCGCGCCCGTGCTCCTGCTCCGGCCAGCAGATCCAGCGGTACCGGGGCAGGATTTCCGGCCCCATCCTGGACCGCATCGACCTGCACCTCGACGTCCCCGCCGTGCGCTACGAAGACCTCCACTCCACGCGGCAGGTCGAATCCTCCGCCGTCATACGCGCCCGGGTGATCGAAGCCAGGCGGCGGCAGCTCGAACGCTTCTCCGGCGAGGCGGTCTATTCCAACGCGCTCATGAAACCCCGGCACATCAAGAAATTCTGCCGGCTCGACTCCTCCGGCCAGGGGCTCCTCGAAAGCGCCATGCAGCGCCTGGGCCTGAGCGCCCGCGCCTACCACCGCATCCTCAAGGTCGCCCGGACCATCGCAGACCTGGACGCGCAGGAAAGCATCCAGCCGCACCACCTCCTCGAAGCCATCCAGTACCGGACCCTCGACCGGAAGATGTTCTGAACGCGCAGGAGGCCCGCCTGCCCCACCCCTTTCCCCCTTTTCCGCCTCGCCCGATAAGTTGCCATCAGCGCTGCCAATGCCGTTTTTTTATTTAAGCTTTTCTCAATATATGCCGACAAATAATCTATTTTAAACTGTGTTCTGCATCGGCTTGTGTGCCGAGCCGCCATGCAGGGCTTTTTGTCGAAAAGAGAGGGAGGTTCAATTCTTATCAACGGAGGAAGGATCGCCCGGCTTGGAAAACAGGGGATTCCACCCGGACGGGCCATGCCGATGGGGTTCTTTTCGCTGCGCCGCGGGTCCGCCGGCGTCCTTCCGGAGGGAAAGGGGCAACGATGATGTTCAGTAGATTGGGGCGAACCAACATCAAGGTCAGAATTCTCTGTCTTCCCGTCTTGTTTCTCTTTGCGGTGCTGCTCTTGGAGGGGTTGAACATGTACGTCACCAACGCCGTCGAAGAGCGGGTCACCTACCCGAAAGTAGGGGAGCACATCCTGAACGGATACAGGGAGACGCTCAAGGCCGTGACGGAAGTCGAAGCCTCGACGCTGGCCGAAAAGGTCAAAAACGCTAAAACACGAGAAGAGAAGATGGCCATCGTCTTCAACGAGACGGATCCCATCCGGTTTTTCGGCGACAAGTCCGGGTATTTCTTCTCCTACGACATGAACGGGGTCCGCATCAACGTCCCCATCAACAAGGCCGATAACGGCACGAACATGATGCACCTGGCGGATCCGAAGGGCAACCGCCTGGTCGAGAACTTGGTCAAGGCTGCCCAAAAGGGCGGCGGATTCACCGAGTACTGGTTCGAAAAGGAGGGAAAAGGGATCCAGCCCAAGCTGGCCTACGCCCACCCCGTTCCGGGAACGGATTTCCTCATCGGCACCGGCGTCTATATCGACAACGTCGAAACGCAGACGAACGCTCTCAGGGAGAACATCCAGTCGACGGCCAGGGAATACCTGTACTTCGGACTAGCCGTGCTGGCCGCCGTCATGGCCGTCTCGTTTCTGCTCTCTTTGCTGATCGCCCGGTCCGTCACGACCTCCATCAACAAGACGGTCAAGGGCCTGATCGCGGGCGCCGAGCAGGTGGCCGCCGCCTCCAGCCAGGTCTCCTCGTCCAGCCGGCAGCTTGCCGAAGGGGCCTCCGAACAGGCCGCATCCATCGAGGAAACGTCCTCCTCTCTCGAAGAAATGTCCTCGATGATCCGCCAGAACGCGGAGAACGCCAACCACGCCAGCCAGTTGACCTCCAGCACCAGGGACACGGTGTCTCTCGCCGGCCTGTCGATGGAAAAGCTGACGGCCTCCATGGTGGAAATTTCCACGGCGAGCGAGGAAACATCCAAGATCATCAAGACGATCGACGAAATCGCCTTCCAGACCAACCTCCTGGCTCTCAATGCGGCAGTCGAGGCTGCACGCGCCGGGGAAGCCGGGGCGGGGTTCGCCGTCGTTGCCGACGAGGTGAGGAACCTCGCCATGAGAGCGGCCGACGCGGCCAGGAACACCGCCGGCCTGATCGAAGGCACCGTGAAGAAGATCAAGGACGGATCGCAGCTCGTCGTGAAGACCGAAAAGGAATTCCGCGAAGTTGCCGTCAGCGTGCAGAAGTCGAGTGAACTGGTGGATGAAATCACCGTGGCGTCCCGGGAACAATCCAACGGCATCGACCAGATCAACAAGGCGGTGGGCGAGATGGACAAGGTGGTCCAGATGAACGCCGCCAGCGCCGAAGAATCGGCTTCCGCCTCGCAGCAGCTGCATTCCCAGGCGCAGCACATGGAGGATCTGGTCGGGGAACTCATCATCCTGGCCGGCGGCACCAGCGGCGTGAAAGGGGGCACGGCAAATCCCGCTGCCGCGCCGGGCGCCCGCAAGGTCACGGCCACAGTGACGGCGTCTTCGCGCAAATCCCGGGAATCCCTCCCCGCGAATGCCGCAAAACCGGCGAAGATGCTGCCGGTGGAACCCGAAAGCCGGCAGATCGATCCTTCCCGCCTGATCCCGCTGGACGAAGAAGACATGAAAGACTTTTAGCGGCTACCTCCCGGGGGAACGGACATTCGTCCGCCCCCCCGGGAGGGAAGACCGTTCGCAGAGCCCGCTTGCTGCGATGGAATGGGAAACGGGGAAGACCCCGCAGGCACATTTGACGGGTCCCATTCCCCGCAAACCTGTGCGATAATGGGCCGCCGTGTTCGTTCGGTCTTCCCGCCCTCCGTGGAGGGGAAAAGGGGTTCTAAAGGTCATCTCACCGGTCGGAAACCGGCCGCTACTGGAACGTTCAATGCATTTTCGGAATGTTGCCGCATCCTTGTGGGAAGCCAGGCTGCTGCGCTTCAGCATCGTGGGGGGCGTGGGGTTCCTGGTCGATACGGGCCTGCTTTACGCGCTGATCCGGACCACCGGCATGGACCCTTATTCGGCGCGCCTCATCTCCTTTCTTTCCTCCGCCACCACCACATGGGCACTGAACCGCAGCTTCACGTTCGCAAAGGGCGTGCGGGGGGCGCCGACCTACGGAGAATGGGCCGCCTATCTCGCCCTGATGATGGGGGGAGGCGTGGTGAACTACGGCGTCTATTCGCTCTGCATCACCTTCTCGGCCGTCATGTACGCCCACCCCGTGCTGGCGGTCGCGGCCGGTTCCGTCGCCGGCCTGTTCCTCAATTTTTCCACCTCCCGGAGCCTTTTCCTCCGCCCACGAGGCAGGCGATCGGGAAAAAGACCAGCCAGCTCACGGGATGCAGGTATCGCACCA
>JAJFUA010000340.1 GCA_021372635.1 Desulfobacteraceae bacterium
GTCTCCGGAGAAGGGGTCCAGCAGGCCCTTTTGAAGATCCTCGAGGGGACCGTCGCCAACGTCCCTCCCAAGGGCGGCAGGAAGCATCCGCAGCAGGAATTCATCAAGATCGACACGACCAATATCCTGTTCATCTGCGGCGGAGCGTTCAACTACCTGGAAAACCTCATCCAGTCGCGAATCGGCGTGAAGGGATTGGGATTCGGGGCGGAAATCCGGAGCAAGGAAGAGCGGAGCATCGGTGAGGTGCTGGTCCGCGTGCAGCCGGAGGACCTGATCAAGTTCGGCATGATTCCCGAATTCGTCGGACGGCTGCCCGTCATCGCCACGCTGAACGAACTTACGGAAGACGAACTGGTGAGCATTCTCACCGAACCGAAAAACGCCCTGGTCAAGCAGTACAAGAAACTCTTCGACCTGGAGGACGTTCGCCTGAGGTTTACGGAAGGCGTCCTGCGGGCCATTTCGAAGGAGGCCATCCGGCGCAAGTCCGGAGCGCGGGGACTTCGGTCGATCATGGAGAACATCATGCTCGACATCATGTACGACCTGCCGTCCCACCCCGAGATCCAGGAATGCATCATCAACGAGGATGTCCTGGTGAAGCAGGCGACTCCGCTGCTCGTATACCGCAACCAGAACCAGGAATCCGCCTAGGCCGGGCCGTTTCTGTCCAGTTTTTGCCGTCCGGAGGCGCCAGCCGCCTCCCGGACGGTGCACCGCCGCACGCAAACCCGGTTCCGGGGAAATAGACGATATCACTGCCTGAACGACGTACCCCGTTGCGTTTGGGAGAATTGAGCGGAATTATGTTTAAGCTTACACGCAGTAAAGACGATCAGCAGCCCCCCGCGGCATCCTATTCCATGCCGCTCCTGCCGTTGAGGGACATCGTGGTGTTTCCCTCCATGGTGGTGCCGTTGTTCGTGGGCAGGGACAAGTCCATCAACGCCCTCGACAAGGCCATGAATACCGACAAGAAGATCTTCCTGTCTGCACAGACGAAGGCCAAGACGGACAACCCCGGCGAGTCCGACATCTATCGCATCGGCACGGTGGCCAATATTCTCCAGATCTTGCGCCTTCCCGACGGCACGGTGAAGGTCCTGGTCGAGGGGGACTGCCGCGCCCGGATCGTCGGTTTCGTCACGCATCCGGAATACTTTTTCGTCAACCTGGAAGCCCTGGAGGAATCCTCCGAGGACGGCGTGGAAATCGAAGCGCTGCGCCGCGGGGTCCGGTCCGCTTTCGAATCGTACGCGAAACACAACAAGAAGATCACGCAGGAAGTGCTCGAGGCGGTCGCCGCGGTGGATCATCCGTCGAGGCTGGCCGATACCATCGCCGCTTACATGCCGTTCAAGATAGAAACCAAGCAGAAGGTCCTGGAGACGACGAACGTCACCCAGAGGCTCGAGACGCTGTTCGGCCTCATTCGCTCCGAGATCGAGATCATCCAGACGGAGGAGCGGATCAAGGGCCGGGTCAAGAAGCAGATGGAAAAGACCCAGCGCGAGTACTACCTGAACGAGCAGATGCGCGCGATCCAGAAGGAAATG
>JAJFUA010000266.1 GCA_021372635.1 Desulfobacteraceae bacterium
AACCGGCAGGATCCTCAAGATCAGCGGTGTTTCAACTTTTACCTGTTCGTAAGCCATTCTAACCTCTCCCGGCCGAAGGTCCTGTGGGTTCGGAACGGTTTGCCGGCTGCCCGGACCCGTCCGAATTCACCCTGGCGATTCAAAAGCGTTTTCTTTTTCGGGAGGCGTCGCGAGAGTCGTTTCATACCCTGCGCGACACCTCCCCCTTGCAGTGCCTCATGCAGCTTCCCCGAGGGAGCCGTGAGAATTTTCCCGTCCCGGGGCGATTCAAGGGACGGGGTTCAGGGAGCGCTATTTCTTTTTCGCCATCTTCAAGTACTTGTCGGTGACGAAATTGGGTACGCCCTTGGCGTCGACGACTTTGGCCACATCTTCCTTCTTCAGCTTGCCCTGGGAGGTGAAGAAGTCGAGGACGCCCATCTGCCACTTTTCGATGACGCTGGGGCCGTTGGAGTTGTCGAACATCTTGAGTTGTTCATCGATACTGAATACAGGGTGACTCTCGATGTCGAGCTTGCACATGGCATCGCTCATCTCAAGGCCGCAGTAATCCTGCATGAAGCGCTTGTAATCCGGGACCAGCTTCTCTACCGGTGTGCTCTTCACCATGTCGATGCCGCGGAAGAAGACCTGCAGGAACTTCGCCACGGTCTCAGGGTTCTTTTCCAGGAATTCGGGTTCCCCGACGAGGACCAGGGGCAGGGCCGATCCGGAATGCCGAATGTTTCCAACGACTTTCCAGCCTTTTTCGAGGCCCGTGTACATATGGGGGGCCCAGAGCGATACGATGTCGCCGATT
Organism: Desulfobacteraceae bacterium; assembly: GCA_021372635.1. Taxonomy (GTDB): domain Bacteria; phylum Desulfobacterota; class Syntrophobacteria; order Syntrophobacterales; family Syntrophobacteraceae; genus JAJFUA01. The sequence goes on from JAJFUA010000266.1 coordinate 800, forward strand.
CCAGCCTCGAAAGCGGCAACCGCCTGAAACTGATCCATGTTCTTGATCACGACGTCGGAATCATTGAGGCCGAGAGCTTTCAGCCACGCGTTCAGCACAAAGTGGGAGGAGGATACCGTGGTGGCGATCACGGTTTTGCCTTTGACCGTTTCAGGGCTTCCATAGATTTCGGGACATTTGGGATTGTGCCCCTTCACTTTCAGAATAGGGCTGTCGGGGCGGACCATGACGACATTGGCAAGGCCTTCGTCATCGGCGAGCGTGATGATCTTCGTACCGTAACGGGCGGCGCCGACGGTCGCGGGGGTCCCGCTTGTACCGCCCACAGCCCATTGTTTCGCCGGCAGGGCTTCCATCATGCCCATGCCCGAGTCGAAGTACTTCATCTCGATGTCGAGGCCTGCTTCCTTATCCCAGCCTTTGTCCTTGGCATACCACGTGAAGAAGGTTTCGAACTCAGGCTGGCATCCAGCCGGGAATTTGATGAGCTTGTCCGCCGCCTGTGCAGGGAGTATTCCCGTTATGATGAACATGGCGCTCAGTACCAGTATTGCTGCAACAACGCATCTCCTCATCAGCCGCTCCTTTTCAATGTCTGGCTATTGTGTTTCGCGGAATTTTCCACCCGAAATAACCTCGAATCACCGAATCGCCTGGTCCCACCCCCTCTCCATCTGGCAACTCCAGATGCTCTTGTCTTCAGGTTGTTGAAAAAATAGACATAATTCATCTCGTAAGGAGGAGGGTCCACTAGTGAGAAAACCACGATGGATCTTTTGCCCTCCAGGCAGCTATGGATTATGTCAGCTAATTTGCAGTCGAACTGTGCGTGTAGAACAGTGCAATCCTCGTGTTCTCATCCGGATGCACGGACTTTGACAAACAGCTACCACCAGCGGATCAGTTCGGTTACCTGTTTGCGGATCTCTACGAACCTCGGATCGATCAGGCTCCTGGGCCTCGGCAGATCCACCTTTACTTCCGCCTTGATCTTCGTGGGCTTGTTGCTCAAAACGAGAATCCTCTCCGCCACGTAGACCGCTTCCTCGATGTTGTGCGTAACGAAGATGACCGTTGCGTTCAGGGTCTTCCACAGCCGCACCAGTTCGTCTTCGAGATAGTAGCGCAGCTTCACGTCGAGCTGCCCGTAGGGCTCGTCCATCATGAGCAGATCCGGGTCCACCGCAAAGGCCCGGGCCACCGCGATGCGCTGCTCCATACTGGCCGAGACCTGGTTCGGGTACAGGTTGGCCGTATCGGCCAGACCCACCATCCCCAGGATGTACTTGAGCCGCTCCTCGAGCTTCTCTTTGGGAAACTTCTTCGTCTCCATCCCGTAGGCCACGTTTTCCTTCACCGTCCTCCAGGGCATGCACGTGGGCTCCTGGAACACAAAGGAGATGTTGTGCTTTTTCGGGTCCGCCGGCTCCCCGTCGATCAGGATCTGCCCCTTCGTCGGCGGCATCAGGGTGGAAAGCGTGTTGAGGAAAGTCGTCTTCCCGCACCCGGTCGGCCCTACGATGCTCAGGAACTCCCCCTCTTTCACGTCGAAGGAAATATCGTTCAGGACCAGCAGGTCCCCGAAGCTCTTGGTCAGGTTCCTGACCTCGATTTTATTCTTCCTCGTATCCGGCTTCTTCTTCTCGTCCAAGGCTGTCTCCCCGTATCATGGCACCACTTGCTTAAGTATTATGATGATCTATTATGGAATGCGCGGCCGGTCCGCCGGCCCCCGCTACGAATCCCTCATTACCTGTTCTTCATCACGAGCACCGCACACGGCGCTTCCCGCAGCACCCGGACATTGGTGTTGCCGATCAAAAGCGCCTTCAGGGGATGCCGGCTCGAGTGGCCGACCACGATCAGGTCCGCTCCCCAGTGTGAAGCCAGGCTGCAGATGCTCCGGGCCGGCTCGCCT
>JAJFUA010000341.1 GCA_021372635.1 Desulfobacteraceae bacterium
TCCAGCGGGTCCTGCTTGCTGCGCTGTGCGATCAGGTCCAGCGCGCCGTACAGAATCTGCTCTGCCAGACTCTTCTTGCCGCGGCGCATGACGTTGTTGACGAACTTGGCCACCAACTTGCTATTGTATTTTGGATCCGGCAAGACATAACGTTTTGGGACTTCTCTTCTTCTTGGCATCCGTTTCCTCGACCCTTGAAAAGATTATAGACAAAACGGAGGCCATGACAGTTGACGCAGAGCCATGACCCCCCGATCTAACGTGAACCCGCCTATTTGGGTCTCTTTGCGCCGTACTTGGACCGGCCCTGCTTGCGATCTCCCACGCCCAAGGCGTCCAGAGTCCCGCGAATGATGTGATAGCGGACACCGGGGAGGTCTTTGACACGGCCGCCGCGGATGAGGACGACGGAGTGTTCCTGCAGGTTATGCCCAATGCCGGGGATGTAAGAGGTGACTTCGATACCGTTGGTCAAACGGACGCGGGCGATTTTGCGCAAGGCCGAGTTGGGCTTCTTGGGCGTTGTGGTGTAAACGCGCACGCAGACTCCCCGCTTCTGTGGACAATTCTGGAGAGCCGGGGTGCTGGATTTCTTCAGAGTCGCCTCTCTCCCTTTGCGAACCAATTGGTTAATCGTGGGCATTTCTCTTTTACTCCGCTAGTTTCCGCTATTTCAGAATCCCGTCCAGTCAGTGAAGGGGGCACCGCCTCCTTCAGGCCTTAACTTGGAAATCCTCTTTTTTTACAATTGATGCCTTGATATGTCAAGCCCTTTTCAAGAGCATGACGGAAACACTGCGCCTTGGTGCGGATTTGCAGGCATCCGTTCCGCACGGGCATCAGCCCGGAATACTGCTCGTAACCGGCTGAACGGATCGGCATGCCCGAGGTTCAGCAGCAGGCCGATCCATGGTTTTTGCCTATCTGCGGATTTCCCGGTAAGTTCTCAAACCCGTGCCCGCAGGAATCAAACGCCCCATGATGACGTTTTCCTTCAACCCGAGCAGGTAATCGACCTTTCCGGCCGTCGCCGCGTCCGTCAGGACCTTCGTCGTCTCCTGGAAGGAGGCCGCCGAAATGAAACTCTGCGTGCTCAGCGAAGCCTTCGTGATCCCGAGAAGCAGGGGTTCCGCCGCTGCGGGCCGCTTGTCTTCCGCGCTCAACTGGTTGTTGATCTCCTCGAATATCGGCTTCTCGACGTGCTCGCCCATGAGGAATTCCGAATCGCCGGGGTCGGTGATCCGGACGCGCTTCAGCATCTGGCGCACGATGACCTCGATGTGCTTGTCGTTGATCTTCACGCCCTGCAGCCGGTAGACCTGCTGCACCTCGTCCACGAGGTACTTGGCGACTTCCTTCTCGCCGAGAACGGTGAGGATGTCGTGCGGATTGGGAGAACCGTCCATGAGCGGTTCGCCGGCGCGCACGTAGTCGCTTTCGTGAACGCTGATGTGCTTTCCCTTGGGAATGAGGTATTCGCGGGGATCGCCCACGTCCGGGGTCACGATCACCTTACGCTTGCCCTTGGTGTCCTTGCCGAAGCTGACGATGCCGTCGATTTCCGTGATGACCGCGTTTTCCTTGGGCTTGCGCACCTCGAACAGTTCCGCCACGCGGGGAAGACCACCCGTGATGTCCTTGGTCTTGGTCGTCTCGCGCGGGATCCTTGCGAGAACGTCTCCGGGGAACACCTGGTCGCCTTCGCTGACCATGAGAATGGCCCCGACGGGCATGAAATACCGGGCGAAACCGCCTTCCCCGACCCGGGCCGTGCGGCCCTTTTCATCCTTGATGGAGATGCGGGGGCGAACGTCGGATTCGCGGTATTCCACGACCACCTTGCTCGACTTTCCGGTGACGGGGTCGAGCTTCTCCTGCATGGTCTGGTTTTCGACGATGTCGCCGAACTTCACGGGACCGGCAACGTCCGTGAGAATGGGGGTCGTGAACGGGTCCCACTCAGCGAGAAGCGAATCGGCGGAGAGCGTCTGGCCGTCCTCGACCTTGAGCTTCGCTCCGTAGTTGATCACGTAGCGTTCGCGCTCGCGGCCGGTTTCACTCATGATGCTGATTTCGCCGTTTCGGTTCATGGCGACCAGGTCGCCTTCACGATTGCGAACCGTCGTCAGGTTCACAAACCGGACCGCACCGGGATAACGGTTGTTGATCGACGTTCTTTCGATACTCTTGCTCGCGGTGCCGCCGATGTGGAACGTACGCATGGTGAGCTGCGTTCCCGGTTCACCGATGGACTGCGCGGCGATGATGCCGATGGCCTCGCCGATCTGAGCCAGTTTCCCCTGGGCCAGGTCGCGGCCGTAGCACATCGCGCAGATTCCTCGCTGGCTGCGGCAGGTGAGGGCCGAACGGATGGAGATCTTTTCGATACCGGCCTCTTCGATCAGGCGCACCCTCTCCTCGTCGATTTGCGTTCCCATGGGGACGAGCACTTCGCCGGTGACCGGGTCGATGATGTCCTCCTGAGTGATGCGGCCGAGGATGCGGTCGCCGAGGCGCTGGATGACTTCACCGGCTTCCAGCAGCGATTCGACTTCGATGCCGTCCATGGTTCCGCAGTCGATCTCGGAGATGATCACGTCCTGGGAGACGTCCACGAGCCGGCGGGTGAGGTACCCGGAGTTGGCCGTTTTGAGGGCCGTGTCGGCGAGACCCTTGCGGGCGCCGTGCGTGGAGATGAAGTACTGGAGCACCGTCAGGCCTTCGCGGAAATTCGCGGTGATCGGAGTCTCGATGATTTCGCCGGAAGGCTTGGCCATCAGGCCGCGCATGCCGGCGAGCTGGCGCATCTGGTCCTTGCTGCCGCGCGCTCCCGAATCGGCCATCATGTAGATCGGGTTGAAGGCTTCCACGCGGTGCACCGCGCCGCCCGGATCGGGGAGTTCGGCGGTGCCGATCTCCTTCATCATCTCGGCCGCGACGTCTTCCGTCGCCTTGGCCCAGATGTCGACGGCCTTGTTGTACTTCTCACCTTCGGTGATCAGACCTTCATTGTACTGCCGTTCAATCTCGCGCACCTGTTCGAAGGCGACGTCGAGAATTTCCGACTTGCGGTGCGGAATGACCATGTCTTTAATGGAAATGGAAATTCCGGAGCGGGTTGCGAAAGCGTACCCGAGGTCCTTGAGACGGTCGGCGAGAATAACGGTCGCCTTCACGCCGGCGTTCCGGTAGCAGGTGTCGATGAGCTGCGCCAGGGCCTTCTTGTTCATGACGCGGTTCACGGCGGAGAATTCGATCCCTTCAGGAAGGATTTCCGAGAGGATGACCCTGCCGACGGTCGTCTGTACCCGTTCCGAGCCGAGGCGCACGAAGATGCGGGAGTGGAGTTCCGCCTCGCCGGCGTCGTACGCGCAGCGCACCTCTCCCTTGCTCGCGAAGACCCTGTCTTCCCCTTTGGAAAGGGGCTTTTCGCGGGTCATGTAGTAGATGCCCAGAACGATGTCCTGGGAAGGCACGATGATCGGGTCGCCGTGCGCGGGGCTCAGGATGTTGTTCGTGGACATCATGAGCACTCGGGCTTCCGTCTGGGCCTCGATGGAGAGGGGCACGTGAACGGCCATCTGGTCTCCGTCGAAGTCCGCGTTGAAGGCGGTGCAGACGAGCGGATGGAGCTGAATGGCTTTTCCCTCGATCAGGATCGGTTCGAACGCCTGGATGCCGAGGCGGTGCAGCGTTGGAGCGCGGTTGAGCATGATCGGGAATTCCCGCACCACTTCGTCCAGTGTGTCCCAGACTTCCGGGGTCTCGCGCTCCACCATCTTCTTTGCGGCCTTGATAGTGGTCACGTAGCCCTTCTCTTCGAGCTTGTTGTAGATGAACGGCTTGAAGAGTTCGAGGGCCATCTTCTTCGGGAGCCCGCACTGGTGCAGGCGCAGGTTGGGACCGATGACGATGACGGTACGGCCGGAGTAGTCGACGCGTTTTCCGAGCAGGTTCTGACGGAAGCGTCCCTGCTTGCCCTTGAGCATATCGCTGAGGGATTTCAGCGGGCGCTTGCTCGCGCCGGTGATCGTCTTGCCCCGGCGGCCGTTGTCGAACAGCACGTCGACCGCTTCCTGGAGCATGCGCTTTTCGTTGCGGATGATGATGTCCGGCGCGTTGAGTTCCTGGAGCCGCTTCAACCGGTTGTTCCGGTTGATGACCCTGCGGTAGAGGTCGTTGAGGTCGCTGGTGGCGAACCGGCCGCCGTCCAGGGGCACCAGGGGGCGCAGATCCGGGGGCAGGACCGGGATGACGTCCATGATCATCCATTCGGGCTGGTTTTCCGATTCCCGGAAGGCGTCGATGATCTTCAACCGCTTGGCGAGCTTCTTGCGCTTGGCCATGGAGTTGGTCTTGACCATCTCGTCGCGCAGTTCGGCCGCGAGCTTTTCGAGATCCATGCCCGTGAGCAGCTGCTTGATCGCCTCCGCGCCGATTCCCGCCACAAACCCGGCGCCATATTCCTGGATCATCTGGCGGTATTTCTCCTCGGTGAGGAGTTCTCCGCGGGTGAGGGTCGTTTCGCCGGCGTCGATCACGATGTACGAATCGAAGTAGAGGACCTTCTCGAGTTCTCTCAGGGTCAGATCCAGGATGTTTCCGATCTTGCTCGGCAGACTGCGCAGGAACCAGATGTGCGCGACGGGGGAGGCCAGTTCGATGTGCCCCATCCGCTCCCGTCTCACCTTCGACTGGATGACTTCCACACCGCACTTCTCGCAGACCACTCCGCGGTGCTTCATGCGCTTGTACTTGCCGCAGTTGCACTCGTAGTCCTTGATCGGTCCGAAGATTCTCGCACAGAAAAGGCCGTCCCTTTCCGGCTTGAAGGTGCGATAGTTGATCGTTTCGGGCTTCTTCACCTCACCGTAAGACCACTCCCGGATGCGCTCGGGTGAGGAGATCATGATCTTCACTGCATTGAAATTCAACGGGTCCTTGGGCTTCATGAAAAGACTGTAAAGCTCTTTCAAGGGAACCTCCTTGGGTGATTCCTGGCCCGGAACGCCGCCGACCAGCCGGCGGGTCCGGGCATATGATCTACGAGCCGCTTAGTTGCCTTCGTCTTCCTCGAGCAGCCTGACGTCGAGGGCGAGGGCCTGCAGCTCTTTTACCAGTACGTTGAAGGATTCCGGCAAGCCGGCCTCCAGGGTGTTGTCGCCCTTCACGATCTTTTCGTACATGCGGGTGCGGCCGGCCACGTCGTCGGACTTGACGGTGAGGAATTCCTGAAGCGCATAGGCCGCGCCGTAAGCCTCCATGGTCCAAACTTCCATTTCCCCCAGCCTCTGGCCGCCGAACTGGGCCTTGCCTCCGAGCGGCTGCTGAGTCACCAGGGAGTATGGACCGATCGATCGGGCATGGATCTTGTCGTCCACCAGGTGGTGGAGCTTGAGCATATACATGATGCCCACGGTGACGGGCTGATCGAAACGCTCGCCCGTCCGTCCGTCGTAAAGGGTGCTCTGTCCGGTTTCGCTGGCTCCCGCTTCCTTGAGGAACGCCCTGATTTCCGGCTCTTCGGCACCGTCGAAGACGGGGGATGCCACGTGGATGCCTTCCTTGAAGTCAGGCAGCAGCGCCTTGATGTCCTCATCGGTGGCGCCTTCGAAGAAGCGGTCGAATTCCATGTTGTTGTAGATGCGCCGCAGCTTGTCCGAGATGGTCTCCCGCTCCTTGTGCGCCTCGAGCATGGCGGCCAGCTGTTCGCCGAGCCCCTTGGCGGCCCAGCCGAGATGGGTTTCGAGCACTTGGCCGACGTTCATACGGGAAGGAACGCCGAGCGGGTTCAAAACGATGTCCATAGGGGTGCCGTCGGGAAAATAGGGCATATCCTCGACGGGGAGAATTCTGGAGACGACGCCCTTGTTCCCGTGGCGGCCGGCCATCTTGTCGCCGACCTGGAGCTTGCGCTTGACGGCCACGTAGACCTTGACCATCTTGATGACTCCGGGGGGCAGTTCATCGCCTCTCCTGAGCTTGTTGATCTTCTCCTCGAAGAGGTTTTTCACGAGCTGGACGTGTTCGCGGTAATTCTCCGCAATGGCCTCGATTTCCATGGAGACGGCAGGGTCCCTGACGACGGCGATCTGGTCCCACAGACCGCTGGGCATGGCCAGGAGCGCTTCATCAGTGAAGACGTCTCCCTTTTTGACGTAAATCCGCTTGCCGTCCTTGACTGTGCCGTCGCTCACCTTGTCCTCAAGGAGTTGGGCGAGGCGCTTCACCATGGTTTTGCGGATGATGTCCAGCTCATCGCGCTGGTCCTTCATCAGGCGGGCGATTTCCTGGTCTTCAATGATCCGGGTGCGGTCGTCCTTTTCGACGCCCTTGCGCGAAAAGACCTTGGCGTCGATGACGATCCCTTCGACGCCCGGCGGCACGCGCAGGGAGGTGTCCTTCACGTCGCTCGCCTTCTCGCCGAAGATTGCGCGCAGGAGCTTCTCCTCCGGCGTCAACTGCGATTCGCCCTTGGGGGTGACCTTGCCCACGAGGATGTCGTTGGGCTTGAGGTATGCGCCGATGCGGACGATCCCGCTGTCGTCGAGGTTTTTCAGGGCCTCGTCGCCGACGTTGGGAATATCTCTGGTGATGTCTTCCTTGCCGAGCTTGGTGTCTCGGGCCACGACCTCGAATTCTTCGATGTGAATGGATGTGAAGATGTCTTCCTTCGCAATCCTTTCACTCACGAGGATGGAGTCTTCGAAGTTGTAACCGCCCCAGCTCATGAACGCGACCATCACGTTTCTGCCGAGCGCCAGTTCGCCGCGGTCGGTGGAAGGGCCATCGGCGATGATCTGACCCTTGATGACCTGGTCGCCCTGGTGCACCAGCGCTTTCTGGTTGATGCACGTGTTCTGGTTTGATCTCTGAAACTTGATGAGTTTGTAGATGTCCACGCCGCGCCCGAACGCGAGGTCTTCCCCGACGACCCGGATAACGATGCGGGTGGCGTCGACGTATTCAATGATGCCCGCGCGCTTGGCGACGATGGCCACGCCGCTGTCCTTGGCCACGATGCGCTCGATGCCCGTCCCGACGAGGGGTGCCCGCGTCTGAATGAGAGGGACCGCCTGCCGCTGCATGTTCGAGCCCATGAGGGCGCGGTTGGCGTCGTCGTGTTCCAGGAACGGAATCAGGGAGGCGGAAACGCTGACGAGCTGGTTGGGCGAAACGTCCATGTACTTGATCTCGTCGGGGGGAACCATCACGAACTCGCCCGCCTTCCTTGCGGAAATCTGGTCCAGTTCGAAGCGTCCCTGCTCGTCGAGCGCCGCATTCGCCTGGGCGATGGGGTATTCCTTTTCATCCATGGCCGTGAGGTACGTGACGTCCTCCATGGCCCGGCCTTCTTCCACCTTCCGGTAGGGGGTCTCGATGAACCCGTACGGGTTGACCCGCGCGTAGGTCGAAAGAGATACGATGAGGCCGATGTTCGGACCTTCGGGTGTTTCGATGGGGCAGATTCTGCCGTAGTGGGTCGGATGCACGTCGCGGACTTCGAACCCGGCGCGCTCGCGCGTGAGACCACCGGGACCGAGTGCGCTCAGGCGCCGCTTGTGGGTGATCTCGGAGAGGGGGTTGTTCTGGTCCATGAACTGGGAGAGCTGGCTGGTCCCGAAGAATTCCTTCACCACGGCCGAGACGGGCTTCGCGTTGATGAGGTCGTGCGGCATGAGCGCCTCGACTTCCTGGAGGGTCATGCGTTCCTTGATGGCGCGTTCCATGCGCACCAGGCCGATGCGGTACTGGTTTTCCAGGAGTTCGCCGACAGCCCTCACGCGGCGGTTGCCGAGGTTGTCGATGTCGTCGACCGGTCCCTGGGAGTCCTTGAGCCGAATCAGGTGGCGCACGGCCATGAGGATATCGTCTTTGCGAAGCGTTCTGACTTCGAGGGGCACGTCGAGATCGAGCTGGAGGTTGAGCTTCAGACGGCCGACTTCGGACAGGTCATAGTGGTCAGGGTTGAAGAAGAGGTTGTTGAAGAACTCCGTGGCCACTTCCAGGGTCGGCGGGTTGCTGGGACGCAGCCGGCGGTAGATCTCGATAAGGGCGTCTTCCTGCCCGTTGACCTTGTCCATGAGGAGGGTGTTCCGGAATGCCGGGCTGACGTCGTGGCCTTCCAGGTGCAGGAGTTCGATTTCCCGGATTTCCCGTTCCACCAGTTCGCTCAGCAGTGCCTCGCTGATGGCGTCGTTGCATTCCGCAACGATTTCGCCGGTGCCGTAGTCGATGATATCCTGGGCGAGGACCTGTCCGACCAAGTCGCCCGTTCTGACAGGGAGTCGCTGAATGCCGATCTCCTGGAGTTTTCTCAAGGTCTGCTTGCCGAGCTTGCGGTTCTTCCGGATCAGGACTTCCCCGGTTTCGGGATGGAGAATGTCTTCGGGGGCGCGGCTGCCCACAACGATATCGGGGTTGAGTTCCTTTTCGGACTGGGCTTCATTGCCGATGAAAATTTTCTCGCTGGGGTAGAAGTAGTTCAAAAGCTCTTCGGTGGAGTAACCGAGGGCCTTCAGGAGAACGGTAACGGGAAACTTGCGGCGCCTGTCGATGCGTATATACAGAATGTCCTTCGGGTCGAATTCGAGGTCGAGCCAGGAACCGCGCAGGGGGATGATGCGGGAGGAGTACAGGATTTTGCCGCTGGAGTGCGTCTTGCCGCGGTCGTGATCGAAGAATATGCCGGGAGAGCGATGGAGCTGGCTGACGATGACGCGCTCCGTGCCGTTGACAATAAAGGTTCCCTTATCGGTCATCAGGGGCAGGGTTCCGAAGTAGATTTCCTGCTCCTTGATGTCACGGATGGAGCGAGTGCCGGCTTCCTTGTCCACGTCGTAGACGACGAGGCGCACCACGATCTTGACGGGGGCTTCGTAGGTCATGCCCCGCGCAAGGCACTCTTCCACATCGTATTTCACTTCACCAAAACTATACTGGACGAATTCCAAGGAAGCGGTCCCGCTGAAATCCTCGATCGGGAACACGCTTCTGAAGACCTCCTGGAGCCCTCTTTCGCTCCGGACTTCGGGCGGGACGTTCATCTGCAAAAAATTGTCGTAGCTTTCCTTCTGCATCTGAATCAGGTTGGGAATCTCGACAATCTTTTGGATTTTTCCAAAGTTCTTACGCACCCGGTATTCATGGGTCAACGCAGTTGCCATGGTCTCTCCTGCAACTTATGAGTGACGAGCGCGGGGCGCTCATTTGTCCAGTAAAAAC
>JAJFUA010000342.1 GCA_021372635.1 Desulfobacteraceae bacterium
TTCCTTGCCGAGCTTGGTGTCCCGGGCGACGACTTCGAATTCCTCGATGTGAATGGACGTGAAGATGTCTTCCTTCGCAATCCTTTCACTCACGAGGATGGAGTCTTCGAAGTTGTAGCCGCCCCAGCTCATGAACGCGACCATCACGTTTCTGCCGAGGGCCAGTTCGCCGCGGTCGGTGGAAGGGCCATCGGCGATGATCTGACCCTTGATGACCTGGTCGCCCTGGTGCACCAGCGGTTTCTGGTTGATGCACGTGTTCTGGTTCGATCTCTGGAATTTGATGAGCTTGTAGATGTCCACGCCGCGACCGAACGCGAGGTCTTCGCCGACGACCCGGATAACGATGCGGGTGGCGTCGACGTATTCAATGATGCCCGCGCGCTTGGCGACGATGGCCACGCCGCTGTCCTTGGCCACGATGCGCTCGATGCCGGTTCCGACGAGGGGGGCCCGCGTCTGAATGAGCGGAACCGCCTGCCGCTGCATGTTCGAGCCCATGAGGGCGCGGTTGGCGTCGTCGTGTTCCAGGAACGGAATCAGGGAGGCGGAGACGCTGACGAGTTGGTTGGGCGAAACGTCCATGTACTTGATCTCTTCGGGGGGAACCATCACGAACTCGCCCGCCTTCCGTGCGGAAATCTGATCGAGTTCGAAGCGTCCCTGCGCGTCGAGCGCCGCGTTCGCCTGGGCGATGGGGTATTCCTTTTCATCCATGGCCGTGAGGTAGGTGACGTCCTCCATGGCCCGGCCGTCTCCCACCTTCCGGTAGGGGGTTTCGATGAATCCGTAGGGGTTGACCCGCGCGTAGGTCGAAAGCGATACGATGAGGCCGATGTTCGGACCTTCGGGCGTTTCGATGGGGCAGATTCTGCCGTAGTGGGTCGGATGCACGTCGCGGACTTCGAACCCGGCGCGCTCGCGCGTGAGACCTCCGGGACCGAGGGCGCTCAGGCGCCGCTTGTGGGTGATCTCGGAGAGGGGATTGTTCTGGTCCATGAACTGGGAGAGCTGGCTGGTCCCGAAGAACTCCTTCACCACGGCCGAGACGGGCTTCGCGTTGATGAGGTCGTGCGGCATGAGCGCCTCGACTTCCTGGAGGGTCATGCGTTCCTTGATGGCTCGTTCCATGCGCACCAGGCCGATGCGGTACTGGTTTTCCAGGAGTTCGCCGACAGCCCTCACACGGCGGTTGCCGAGGTTGTCGATGTCGTCGACCGGCCCCTGGGAGTCTTTGAGCCGGATCAGGTGGCGCACGGCCATGAGAATGTCGTCTTTGCGGAGCGTTCTGACTTCGAGGGGCACCTCGAGATCGAGCTGGAGATTGAGTTTCAGGCGGCCGACTTCGGACAGGTCGTAGTGGTCCGGGTTGAAGAACAGATTGTTGAAGAACTCCGTGGCCACTTCCAGGGTCGGAGGGTTGCTGGGGCGCAGCCGGCGGTAGATCTCGATGAGAGCGTCTTCCTGCCCGTTGACCTTGTCCATGAGAAGGGTGTTCCGGAATGCCGGGCTGACGTCGTGTCCTTCCAGGTGCAGCAGTTCGATCTCCCGGATTTCCCGTTCCACCAGTTCGCCCAGCAGGGCTTCGCTGATGGCGTCGTTGCATTCTGCAACGATTTCGCCGGTGGCGTAGTCGATGATATCCTGGGCAAGGACCTGTCCGACCAGGTCGCCCGTTCTGACAGGGAGTCGCTGAATGCCGATCTCCTGGAGTTTTCTCAGAGTCTGCTTGCCGAGCTTGCGGTTTTTCCGGATCAGGACTTCCCCTGTTTCGGGATGGAGAATGTCTTCGGGGGCGCGGCTGCCCACGACGATATCGGGGTTGAGTTCCTTTTCGGACTGCGCTTCGTTGCCGATGAAAATCTTCTCGCTGGGATAGAAGTAGTTCAAAAGCTCTTCGGTGGAGTAGCCGAGGGCTTTCAGGAGAACGGTCACGGGAAACTTGCGGCGCCTGTCGATACGTATATAGAGAATGTCCTTGGGATCGAATTCGAGGTCGAGCCAGGACCCGCGCAGGGGAATGATGCGGGCGGAGTACAGGATTTTGCCGCTGGAGTGCGTCTTGCCGCGGTCGTGGTCGAAGAATATGCCGGGGGAGCGATGGAGCTGACTGACGATGACGCGCTCGGTGCCGTTGACAATAAAGGTTCCTTTGTCGGTCATCAGGGGCAGTGTTCCGAAATAGATTTCCTGCTCCTTGATGTCACGGATGGAGCGTGTGCCGGCTTCCTTGTCCACGTCGTAGACGACGAGGCGTACCACGATCTTGACGGGGGCTTCATAGGTCATGCCCCGCGCAAGGCACTCTTCCACATCGTATTTCACTTCACCAAAACTATACTGGACGAATTCCAAGGAAGCGGTCCCGCTGAAATCCTCGATCGGGAACACGCTTCTGAAGACCTCCTGGAGCCCCCTTTCGCTCCGGACTTCGGGTGGGACGTTCATCTGCAAAAAATTGTCGTAGCTTTCCTTCTGCATCTGGATCAGGTTGGGAATCTCGACAATCTTTTGGATTTTTCCAAAGTTCTTACGCACCCGGTATTCATGGGTCAACGCAGTTGCCATGGTCTCTCCTGCAACTTATGAGTGACGAGCGCGGGGCGCTCATTTGTCCAGTAAAAAC
>JAJFUA010000286.1 GCA_021372635.1 Desulfobacteraceae bacterium
CGAAAAGCCAGCGGGAACGGATGGCGGTCCCTTCGCCCGGGGCGGGGGAATGGATCTCTCTACCGGGATTCGAGTATAGGCAGATGGACACCCCTTCAAACCGCCGTTCTCCGCCATCGCGGGAAGGCCTGCCCCGGTAGGGGTACACGGCGCATAGAAATCGGATATAATTAAATTAATGACCGATAGGCGGCCATCGAAATAGGCTTTTGACGCCCACCGGCGCACCGGGCCCGGCGGGAAAAATTTAGAATCCGGACGGAAAGGGGCAAGGTTTACCCCGGTATGGTCGAATTCGAACTGTCGGACAATGCACTGCACGTGCTGGAAGCCCGTTATCTGAGGCGGGACGCCGCGGGGCACGTCGTCGAATCTCCGCTGGGCATGTTCGAGCGCGTCGCCCGGGCGGTGGCCGAAGGCGAACTCGGGGAAGGCTCCGCGGCCGAAGCCGCCAGGTGGGAGTCGGAGTACCTCGATATGCTCACCGCACTGGACTTCCTGCCCAACAGCCCCACGCTCATGAATGCCGGGCTGCCCCTGGGGCAGTTGAGCGCGTGCTTCGTCCTGCCCGTGGAAGATTCCATGGAGAGTATCTTTGAAGCCTTGAAGCAGATGGCGCTGATTCAGCGGACGGGCGGCGGAACGGGCTTTTCCTTTTCAAGGCTGCGCCGCAGGGGGGAAAGCGTGGCGTCGACGGGCGGGGAGGCTTCCGGTCCCGTGTCCTTCATGAAGATTTTCGACTGCGCCACCGAGCACGTCAAGCAGGGGGGAAAGCGCAGGGGGGCCAACATGGGCATCCTGCGCGTGGACCATCCGGACGTCATGGAATTCATCGCCTGCAAGCTCGACGGGAAGTCCCTGTCGAACTTCAACATTTCCGTCGGCGTGACGGACCGCTTCATGGATGCCGTTCGCCGCGATATGCCCTACGACCTGGTCAACCCCGGGACCGGCCGGCCGGTCGGGAAAATGTCCGCCCGGCGAGTGCTCCTCGACATGGCGGGTGCCGCATGGCGCACCGGCGATCCCGGCCTGGTGTTCCTGGACGCCATAAACCGCCGCAATCCCACGCCGCAACTGGGACCGATCGAGGCAACGAACCCCTGCGGAGAGATCCCACTGCTCCCGCACGAGTCCTGCAACCTGGGTTCCATCAATCTGCTCCGCATGATCCGGAAGAGCGGCGGGCAGGCGGCCGTGGACCTGGAAAAACTCCGAAAGACCGTAGCTCGCGCCGTCCGCTTCCTGGACGACGTGATTACCGTCAGCAGGTATCCTCTGCCGGAGGTCGAAGCGGTAACCAGGGGCAACCGAAAAATAGGACTGGGAGTCATGGGCTTTGCGGACATGCTCATCCACCTCGGCATCCCCTACGGCTCCAGGGTGGCCCTGTCGACCGCCGGCCGGCTCATGCACTTCATTTCCGAAACGGCCCTCGATGCTTCCCGTCAACTGGCCGGGGTGCGCGGCGTATTTCCCAACTGGAAGGGCAGCATCTACGAGGCAAGAAAACTGGAAGTCCGAAACGCCACCCGAACAGCCATCGCCCCAACGGGCACCATCAGCATCATCGCCGATGCGAGCGCCGGCATCGAACCCCTTTTCGCCCTGGCCTACCGCAGATCCCACGTGCTCAGCGGCGAGACGCTCCACGAAGTCAGCCCCGTCCTTCGCCAGGTGCTCGAAGCCAAGGGACTGGACGCCGGCAGGGTGATCGAATCCGTCCTGAAAAACGGTCGGCTCGGTCCGGCGCCCGGCATTCCCGAAAAGGTCAGGCGGCTGTTCGTAACGGCACTGGACTTGTCTCCCGAGCAGCACATCCGCATGCAGGCCGCCTTTCAGCGCCACGTGGACAATTCGGTTTCCAAGACCGTCAATCTTCCGGCCGGCGCCTCGGCGGAAGACATCGCACGCGCATACGTCATGGCATGGGAACTGGGGCTGAAAGGAATCACCGTCTACAGGTACGGCAGCAAGGAAGAGCAGGTGCTCGAACTCGGGATCGAGGAAGAACCGCATCCCACCGCCCGAAAGCTCTCATGCGCGGTGCGGGCCTGCGACCTGTGAAAAATCCCCGGCGGCGGACAGGCCGCATGACCGGAACTCATTCCATCGTCAAAGGACAGGCGCCGCCACCGTGCCTGCACTCCGTGCAGAGTTCACGCGGCTGCCCCCTGGGAAGCTTTCCGCAGACCTCGTCCGGGACGTCCACGTTGAATTTCGAAACCAGCTTTTCCTCGCTTCCATGGCATTTCGGGCACTCGACGCTCCTTTCCTCGTGGAACACGATACGCTCGAACATATATCCGCACTCGTTGCACCGATATTCAAAGAGAGGCATGGAATTCTCCTCTGCTCAGAATTAACAGAAAATTTCCCGACACTTATTCACTTTCATCATAATCTTCCCCGGGAAGGCGGCAACCGTTCCACCGGCTCCGGGACTGCCGGTGCAACCGCGGGAGAACGGCCCCGGTCCATCCTCCCCATATGCATTTCCCGCTCTTCCAGACGAACTCGGCAATCCAATGCAAGCACTTAATACGATTACGTTCTCTCTGATTATGGGTATATCCGGCTACCTGCTTTCTACCGCCCAAAATACCCCTTTACTAACAGCACAAATGTTCTAAATTAGGAGCAACCCAGCAGGCCGAACGGCGTGGGTTCACGTTTTGCGGGAGTGGAGTTCACGGGGCGGCACTGCAGTGAAGAGGCATTGAAAAGTTGGAGCATACCGATAGTCAAAGGCGATGGCCGGTAATTCTCCCACAGTTTCAGCATCTTCCAAATTAAGATGGATCCGATGGCAGCCTTTCGGCCATCCAACCGGAGTCACACCTGCCATGAACGTGAACGTGAAGGAACAAGCCGATAGAAGGACGTACCGGCGTTACCTGGTCAAGGATAGCGTATTCCTGACATTCAGGCCTACCTTCAACAAGCTGGGAAGTCTGAAAGACATCAGCAGGTCCGGCGTTTCTTTCGAATATATCGCCTATGAAAGCATGGACACCCCCCACAGCGTGGAAATAGACATTTTCTCGAAGAGCATGGACATCCACCTGTCGAAGGTCCCTTGCCGGGTCGTTTACGACGTGAAAGTGGACGATTCGTTTGCGATGAGCCAGGTGGAAACCAGGAGGTGCGGGCTTCAGTTCGAAGGGCTGTCCAACCATCATGCCAGCCAGTTGAAGAACATTCTGTCCAATTATATCTCCGGCCCCGCCCCCTATATTTAGCGAATCCGGAAGCCCCAAGCCTTCCCGCCATCCAGGCCCGATCGAACAGAAACACGTCGCAGGCGTGCCTGTTCACGCCGTTCTTCGGGAAAACCCAATTTCATTCATGACCGCTCGAAGCCCTCGTCGTTCTCAGAAAATTCCTGAGGCTGTACTGGACGTTGTTGATCTTCAGCTTCTTGCGTATGTTTTTCCTGTGAGTCCTGACGGTGTTTATGGAGATATTCAACTGCTCGGCCACCTCTTCGGTGGTCAGACCGTTCTTGATCAACGATGCGATCCGGAGTTCCGAATTGGACAGAATGGAAGCGACCTTCGCGTCCGCGGAGAAGCCCGAGGTGATGTCCTCGATCTGGGTAACCAGCATGTCCAGTTCCACTCCGTAGCCGGCCAGGCGCTTGTCCCGGCGCAACCGGTCGATAGTGGGAACCATTATGGACCGCAGCTTCGTCGCGATGCGCTTTTCCGTTTCATCCTTTTCGCGCTCGATGTTCTGGGCAAAAATCGAGAGCGCCTTGTTGGTTTCCATCAGTTGGATGTTCAATGCCTCCAACCTCTTCCGATGCGTCAGCAACTCCGCCTGGCTCGTCTTCAAATCTTCGACGACCTTCTTGAGATTGCGTTCCTTCTTCTGCGCATCGATGGCACGGCGAATGGCATGGGACAGAATTTCCGACTGGAGCGGTTTTTCGAGAAAGTCGAAGGCACCGAGTTTCAAGGCATTGATGGCCGTTTCCTTGTCGGCGTAGCCCGTCATGATGATGACCTTGGCATCCGGGCAGACCTTGAGGATCCGGGGGAGCACCTCCAGGCCGTTGGCTTCGGGCATGAAAACGTCCAGCAACACGACGTCGCAGCCGACGTCCCGAATCCGTTCGAGCGCCTCGACGGGGTTCGTATAGCTCTCCGAGTTCATTCCCCACAGCCCGACGAATTCATCCACAATCTGGCAGATCTGCTGCTCGTCGTCGATGATGTAGACGTTCGCTCTGGTGCTGGACAACGCGGAAGACATCTTCAACTCCACTGTACCAGGCTAAACCCGAAAACGGCACACCGGACGCCTCGGCAAAGCCCCCCAACGGGGCACTCCCGCAGTCGCCGGAAGAGGCGCCCCGGCCGCTTTACCGCTGCCGGCCGTAAACATCTTCAAAACGCACGATATCGTCTTCGCCGAGATAACTTCCCGACTGCACCTCGATGATCTCCAGCGGGATCTTGCCGGGGTTTTCCAGGCGATGGTTCACACCCAACGGTATATACGTCGACTGGTCCTCTTTCAAGAGAAAGCTCTCGTCGCCTTTCGTCACCAATGCCGTCCCGTGAACGACCACCCAGTGCTCCGCCCTGTGATGGTGCATCTGCAGGGAAAGCACGCCACCCGGCTTCACGGTAATCCGCTTGACCTGGAAGCGTTTCTCCAGGTTGATGCATTCATAGCTGCCCCAGGGCCGGTAGACTTTCCGGTGCGAAAGAGCTTCCTCCCGTTTCTTCGCCTTGAGTTCGTCGACCAGGACCCTGACTTCCTGCACCCGGTTCCAGGGGGAAACCAGAACGGCGTCCGAGGTTTCCACGACCACGTGGTCCCGGAGGCCGACCGCGGCAATCAGTCGGCCGGTGGAATGCAGATAGCATCCGCTCACGTCGTGTGCCAGCACGTCCCCGACCTGGACGTTTTGCCGGGAATCCCCGCTGCTGCCCACTTTCCACAGGCCGCGCCACGAATCCAGGTCGCCCCACTCGGCCTTCATTTCGACCACGACGGCATCCCGCGATTTCTCCATCAGTGCGCAGTCCAGGGAAACGCAGGGACAGGGATCGAAAGCCTCCGCGTCGACGCGGAAAAAGTCCAGGTCCCCGATTCCTTTATCGACCGCCAGCGCACAGGCACTCACGACCCCGGGCGCGAACCGGTCGAGTTCTTCGAGGAAGCGGGACGCCTTGAACATGAAAATCCCACTGTTCCAGTAGCAGCGTCCGGATTCCACATAGCCGCGGGCCGCATCGCTTTCCGGCTTCTCCCAAAAGCCCTCCACCCCGAACGAGTCGGCGCAGCCGGGCTCCTTCTCCCCTTTCAGAATGTAGCCGTAACCGGTCTCGGGTGATTCCGGCACAACCCCGAACATGACCAGCCGGCCCTTTTCCGCGTGGCGTCCGCCCTCTTCCATGGCGCGGTGGAACCGTTCGACGGGGGAAATATGGTGGTCGGCAGGCATCACCAGCAGGATGGGATCCCCGCCCCGCTTCCGGGCACGTAGGGCGGAAAGTGCGACGGCGGGCGCGGTGTTCCTTCCGAAAGGCTCCAGGAGTATGGACCCGTTGCAGAAGCCGATGGACCGCAGTTGTTCGGCCACGAGAAACCGATGACTTTCGCTGCAGACCACGATCGGGTCGCCGGCATCCCGGACGCCTTTCGCCCGTAACCCCGCTTCCTGCAGCAGCGTCAATTCGCCGCGCAATGGCAGCAACTGCTTGGGATACAACTCCCGCGAAAGGGGCCAGAGACCGGAGCCGGAGCCACCCGCAAGGATGACGGGCACGATCGGAGTTCCAGTGCCACCCCCGTCGCCGTTCGCCTTCCCTGTTTCGAGTTCTTCCTTCATGGACGATCCTCCGGACGATGGGTGCTTTGCAACAGCATCGTTTTTTCCCGCTCGCGGTCCAATGGGAAGAAACGCAGGCTTTTTCCCCGATACCCGACAGATCGGGGCAGTGTATCACAGCCGCGGGTTTCTCCGCCAACCCCGAAATGCTGCCCGGTTTCGACGCAAAACAAGCCTTCAAGCCCCCGGCTCACCGAAAAAATTCCCGCGCCTACTCCACGGTTACGCTTTTCGCAAGATTCCTCGGCTGATCCACGTCCGTTCCGCGGAGCACCGCGACGTGATAGGCGAAGAGCTGCAGCGGAACGACGTACAGGATGGGCGCCAGCCAGTCCGACGTCCGGGGCACGATGCACTGCACCTCGGGCGGCCCGACGCTCTCGTCGGGTTCCCCTTCCACAAAAGCCAGCACCTGGCCGTCCCTCGCACGAACCTCCTGGATGTTTGAAAGCATCTTTTCGTACAGGGAACCGTGTTTCAGAAGGACCACCACCGGCATGTACTCGTCGATCAGGGCGATGGGGCCGTGTTTCATCTCGCCGGCCGCGTAGCCTTCCGCGTGGATATAGGAAATCTCCTTGAGTTTCAGCGCCCCTTCCAGGGCGATGGGATAGAGATTACCCCGGCCGAGGTAAAGGAAATCCTTGGCGTGGTAATACCGGCGGGCCCAGCTCTGGATGGTTTCGGAAGCGCCGTTCAGGAATTCCCGGATCTTTCCCGGCAGTTCCACGAGGTCTTGAATCATCCGGGCGGTGTCCTCCCGGGAAATGCGACCGGTCGTGGACCCCCAGTAGAGGGCGAGAAGGTAGAGGGCGGCGACCTGGGTGGTAAACGCCTTGGTGGAAGCCACGCCGATTTCCGGCCCCGCATGGGTGTAGATCACGCCCTGCGCCATCCTCGCGATGCTGCTCCCGACGACGTTCACGATGGCCCTGCACTGGGCGCCCAGTTCCATCGCCTCCTTGAGGGCCACCCGCGTATCCGCCGTTTCGCCGGACTGGCTGATGACGATCATGAGCGTTCCCCCATTCAGCACAGGGTCGCGGGAACGGAATTCGGAAGCCAGGTCCACTTCCACGGGCACCCGGCAAAGGCTCTCGATCATGTATTTCCCGACCAGGCCGGCGTGATAGGACGTCCCGCAGGCGATGAGCATGACTCTCTGAACACCCCGCAGCGCATCGGCGTCCAGGTTCAGTTCGGGAAACCGTATCTCGTTGGAGTTGAGGTCCACAACGCTGCGGAACGTATCGATGATCGCCCGTTCCTGCTCGTGAATCTCCTTGAGCATGAAATGCTTGTAGCCGGCCTTCTCCGCCATGACGGGATTCCAGTCGATCCACTGGGGTTCGCGCTCCTGCACGGATTCATCCTTCAGGGACTCGATCCTGTACCCGCTGCTGGAGATGAACACCAGGTCGTCGTCGTGGAAATAGATCACCTTCCGGGTATAAGGAAGGATTGCGGGAACGTCGGAAGCCAGATAGCAGGCATCGTCGCCCAGGCCCATGATGAGCGGACTCTCACGTTTCGCGGCCACCAGTTCCCCCGGTTCCTCCTCGTTCAGGAAAACCACCGCGAAGCTCCCCTTGAGCCGCCTGATGGTGCACTTGACCGCCTCATGGTAACCCGTACCCCGGCGCCATTCTCTTTCGAGCAGCTTGACGATCACCTCCGTGTCGGTTTCCGAGGAAAAAGTGAAGCCGTCTTTCAGAAGCTCCTCTTTCAACACGACGTAATTTTCGATGATCCCGTTGTGGACCACTGCGAAGGGGCCGGCAAGATGCGGATGCGCGTTCTCCTCGCACGGTTTCCCATGCGTGGCCCAGCGCGTATGCGCGATGCCGACGTTTCCCGAAATCGGCTGTTCCCTGACCCTGGATTCCAGGGCGTTGATCTTGCCGCGGCACCGCACCATTCGGAGCTTTCGGCCGGGATCGATCATGGCGATCCCCGCGCTGTCATACCCACGATACTCGAGGCGCTTCAATCCTTCGATGAGCACCTCCCGGCCGTCAGTGTTGCCAACGAAGCCGACTATGCCGCACACGGTCCCCTCCTTGAAATCGCATCCGGCAGGATCCCCCGGGAAGAATCCCGCCGTTCGTTCCCACGCTGAAATCTGAAAACTGTCCTATCATCTTGAGAATCGGCGATTCGCCCGATCGTCATTCGAAATCCCGCCCCCGCCGTCTTCCCCGCGTCTCTCGTCCCAGGCGCCGGAACTCACGGCATCAAGGGATCAGCCGGCCGGGATCAGACCCCATAATACAAATTCCATGCCTTTATTGCGACATGATCCTGACCGTTTTGCATCACAATTCTCCGCCGACGGCACACGGCCGGCACTCCGCATGCGCGCCTCCCGCAGGCCGGACCGCAGGGGGAGACAACCTATCACCGAGCCGGAAGAAATGCACGGGATGATTTTCACAAAGATCCGATTCTCGGCCTTTGTGGTTTCCGGGCCGCAGCGGGGTTTCCCCGCCCATGTGGCACTCGAGCGGATAACAGTATATTCGATTATACAAATCGGAAGAGTAAATGATAATCTTTACAGGAATATACAAATCATCGGACAAAAACGCGCCTCCATGATTCCATACAAGGCGGCCCCGGCGGTTCATTGGTCCACTCTCCGGAAAACTTCTCGCAAAAAGGCGGAATAGACAATGCAAGCGGTCCTCGGCTTCCGATCGCGACGACTGCGCCGCAGTGGAAATCGCCGGGGCCGAAAAGGCGGACGCAGCCATTTCCTTCACCGCCCCCAAAATCCGGGCACTCCGCAAACTGTACCCGAAAACAGGCATATAATCGCGTCACCGGACATTGCCGGTCTTTCCTCAGACAACGGATCGGGCACAGACACGCATTTCGGGATACCCCCTTTTGCCCGGCTGGGAATGCCTAAACAAATTAAGTGCTGCACCCTCAATGTCAATGAGGATCGGCGTGGGGCCAATATGCTGCACGGACGATTCCAACTCGCCCCTTCAATGGGGAAAAAAGGGAATGGTGATTTTTAAATATTCGAAGTTTGAGAGGAAACGCCCGCTTACCCCACCATCGGAACCTGCGGATCTTTTCCGTCCGGTTTCGGTGCGCCGACAGCATGCCGCGCAACGCCGGCATATGCCATGCGGTGTGCCGGAATCGACACAGGTGTGTCCGCCAGGCCACAGGTTCAGGCCCCAGCGGCAATCGGCACGGACGAATGCCCCTGCCGTCCGGTCAACCCGCACCCCGCTTACTTCAGTTTTTTCCAGTTTTCAGGGTTCATTCCGGTCTGCGGAACGGTATCGCTGCAGGCTCGGGCCCGCGCCTCGACGACGTTCGCCGCACTCTCGCCGAACCCGTAGGTCACCAGGGAGCCGCAATCGCCCATGCCGCGAGCCTTGGAAAAGATCTTCAGCGTTTTATTCTTTTCATCGAATTCCGGGAGGCCGGCAACTTCCGTGTCCTCGGAAACGGTCGCACTGCCGTCGGCTTGGAGGTCGTACTGCTTCAGTTTCAGGAGCTTTGCGCTCGACGTCCCCTCGTCGAAGAGCATATACATGAAAACGCACTGGTAGGCGCCCCGGTCGCATTCGATTTCCACCAGGTATCGTTGACCGCCCAGGGGATGGAATTTAAGGCCCGAATCGGCCCTGTCCCTGGCGTAGTCGCGGAAGGTATTCTCGCACTCGGCCGGCCATTTGAGGATCGCCCGCCAGGCGGCCCGGTCCTGCAAGGTAACGGGGGATTTGCCCGGGGTGCCGGACCCGGCGTGGGAAACCGGCCCCGCCTGCGCGGCGTTCTTCTGCAACTGGGAAAGCCGCCTCATGTAGGCTGCCTCGATGCACGTGGTGTCCCGGCAGCGGTCCCTGTCCGAACGGAGCCATTTCACCTGATCCGCCTTGACCCCATTCCTGTCCGGAGAGTTTGCCAGGGCGTTCCGGTACACCTCCGCCAGCCGGTCATCCAGCTCAGCCAGCCGTTTATCGGAGCAAACGGCCCTCTCCACCGGGCCGAGATTCTTCGAACAATCGAAACTCACCGCGGGAAGGTTCACGGGATAGAGCAGCAGTGCTCCGGCCACGACCGTCAGAAAAGACAGCTTGCGCATCGTCACCTCCAGGAAAGCCAACAGTACAGATCGTTCCTCCAACAGCACCGACGCCGCATCCACGGCTTCAGCCACTCTACGCCAATGCCTTGTCCCCTTCAAGGAGCGTCTCGGTCTGCCGGGCCGCAAAGCCTGCGAAAAAACGTGAAGTCGGGCAATTCTTTCTTTTTTTCGACAGCATTCTGAGTTAATAACATCTGCCGGAACAGGCCGTCATCGATACCCCGCATGCTTCGGGACATGCCCGGTCCAGCCGACGCAGGGGATGCCTTACACCACGTGGACGGCAATTGCCGGGCGGTGGCCGCCATGTTCCGCGCATCGCACGGGAATGGTTTCGAGGTGACTTCGCCGCGCTTTTCCGCCGACCCGCAGAACACATCCTGCCCTCGGCCGGAGAGAAGTTGCCGGAAGGAATATAAGGATAATTTCATATAGAAGGAGTTGCTCATGCATTTCGCAAGCAGGTTCACCCGCATTGTTCCGGCATTGATGTTGCCCCTGGCCCTGGCACTCACAACGTACGGCACCCCCGCACACGCCGCTGCCAAGGAAGGGAAGATCGGTTTCGCCTTCAGCATGACGGGCGCAGCCGCGGCCTACGGAGCGACGCAGAAGAACGGCGCGCAGATGGCCGTGGATGAAATCAACGCCGCCGCCGGCCCGGACGGCATCAAGCTCGTTCCCCTCTTCGAGGACGACGCCAGCACGCCCCAGCAGGGCATCAACGTCTACAACAAGTTCATCAATGCAGACAAGGTCGCCGTCATCGTCGGTCCGACCCTGACCAACACGGCCCAGGTCGCGAACCGGATCGCCCAGCAGGCCGGAGTTCCCGCCCTGGGCATCAGCAACACCATGAAGGGCTTCACCGACATGGGCGACTACATCTTTCGCGATTCCCTGACCGAATGGCTGGTTATTCCCAACACGATCAAAATTGCCAGGGACAAGCTGGGGGTCAAGAAGGTGGCCGTCATTTACGGAAACGACGACGCATTCACCAAGGGCAGCTACGACGCCTTCAAGGCCACCCTGACAGACGCCGGCATCCAGATCCTGTGCGAACTGACTTTCGCCAAGGGAGACCGCGATTTCTCGCCGCAGCTCACGCAGATCAAGGCCTTGAACCCCGACGCCATCATCGCTTCGGCCCTGGTGGAAGAGGCTTCCGGGATCATCAGCCAGGCCCGCCAGCTCGGGATTCCCAAGAGCGTTCCGATCATCGGCGGCAACGGCTTCAACTCCCCGTCCCTCGTGAAGAACGCCGGGGAAGCGGCGGAAGGCGCCATGATGGGCACCGCATGGCATTCGACTTCGCCCAACCCGTTGAACAAGCGCTTCGTGGAAGCCTATACGGCCAAGCACGGCATCGCTCCCGACCAGTTCGCCGCCCAGGCCTACACGGCTGTCTACCTCATCCACGAGGCCATGCAAAAAGCCGGGACGACGGAAAACCGCAAGGCGATTCGTGACGCCATGGCCCAGATCAGGGATTTCGACACGGTACTCGGGAAATTTTCCTTCACCTCCGTGCGCGACGCCGAGCATCAGCCGGTCGTGCAGGTGGTCAAGGACGGGAAATTCACCGTTTACGGAGAATAAAGGCGAAGGGGCGCGGCAGCGCGTCCCTTCCCCAACCGACGCTTAGGTAACACACCATGACCCTGCTCCTTCAGCAGTTGATCAACGGCCTTTTCATCGGGAGCGTCTACGGACTGTTCGCCATCGGCTACACGCTGGTCTTCGGCGTGCTGGACATTCTCAACCTGGCCCACGCAGCCGTCTTCACCCTTGCGGGCATGACGGCGCTCTGGCTGGTCGAAAGCGCCCACCTGTCGATCTGGGCGGCCTTCCCCCTGGCCGTTTTCTTTGCCGGCATCCTGGGCCTCCTGCTCGACCGGGTGGCCTTCGCCCCGCTGCGGCGGCGTCCCGACACGTACTTTTCCGGCATGATCTCCAGCATCGCCATGGCCATCATCTTCGAAAGCGCCGCCCTCGGCCTTTTCGGAGCCCGCACCGTCCGGTTTCCGGCCGGGACCGTTTCAATGCACGTCTGGCATATTGCCGGCATCACGATCACCTCGCTCCAGGTCGAAATCGTCGTGGTGGCCCTGCTGCTCATGGCCGCTCTCACGGCGTTCCTGCACCGCGCCCGAACGGGCAAAGCCATCCGGGCGGTGGCCGAAAACGCGGGCACCGCGCGCCTGCTCGGTATTCACGTGGACGGCATCATCGCCTCCACCTTCTTCATCTCGTCCGCGCTCGGCGGCGCCGCCGGCGTCCTCTTCGGCCTCTACTTCGACGCGCTTTCGCCCGACATGGGCCGGTCGATCGAACTCAAAGGCCTGGCCGTGATCGTCCTGGGGGGAATGGGCAGCATTCCCGGCGCAATCCTCGGAGGGCTCGCCTTCGGCCTGAGCGAAGTGCTCACGGTGGCCATCACCGGCACCTCGAACCTGCGGGACGCCGTGGCCTTCACCGTATTGTTCCTGATCCTGATGCTGCGCCCCTCCGGCATTCTCGGCCGGGGAAAGATGCGGGAGGCCTGATCCCATGGAATGGCTTTCCCATCTTTTCGCCGTCTACGGAAGCGTCGTGAACTTCATCGGGATCAACGCCCTTCTGGCCCTGAGCCTCTACGTGACGCTTTCCGCGGGGCAACTCTCCCTGGGCAACGCGGCGTTCGCCGGAATCGGCGGCTATACGGCGGGCATCCTGACCATGACCTGCAACGTGCCGTACCTGCTCTCCATCGCCGCGGGATCGCTCCTGGCGGGAGTGGTTGCGGTGTTCATCGGGCTGCCCGTGCTCCGGCTGCGTGGCGTGTTCCTGGCCATGGCGACCCTCGGATTCGGGGAGGTGGTGCGCATCGCCGCGATCAACCTCACCATCACCGGCGGTGCGCTCGGACTCGTCGGCATTCCGAACAAGACGACCACCTGGTTCATCTATCTCGTCCTGCTGGCTACGGCCTTCTTCGTTGCCCGGCTCCGCCGCTCGACCATCGGCTGGAGCTTCGAAAGCATCCGGGAAGACGAAACCGCGGCCTCGACGATGGGCATCGACACCACCTTCTGCAAAACGCTCGCCTTTACCATCGGGGCGATGATCGCCGGGCTTGCGGGGGCAATGTACGCTCACTTGAACTTCATGATCATGCCGGGAGAATTCGGATTCAGTGCGGCCGTCCAACTGCTTACCTTCTGCGTCGTGGGCGGAACCCGCTCCTGGTGCGGCCCGTTGCTCGGCGCGGTCCTGCTCACCGCTCTCCCGGAAGTGCTCAGGGGGATCGGCATCGCCGCGGGCCCCGTGCGGATGGCTGTAAACGGAGTCATCCTCCTCGTCATCATCCTCTTCCTGCCGAACGGCCTCGTTTCGCTTTTCGGCGGCAGGAAAACCGCTCCGGCGAACGGACCGGCCAGAAACCTGCCGGAGGGGGCGTGAGCATGCTGCTGAACATCGAAGGCATCACGCGTTCCTTCGGCGGAGTGAGCGCCCTCGCGGGGGTCTCCTTCTCCGTGGCCGCCGGGTCCGTCCACGGACTGATCGGCCCCAACGGCGCGGGCAAGACCACCCTCATCAACGTGCTCAGCGGCGTCACACAGCCGGAGGCGGGCCGCGTGACCTTCCTCGGGAAGCCCGTCCAGGGACTGCCCGCACACCGCATCGCCGCGCTGGGAGTGGCCCGGACGTTCCAGTACAACCGGCTCTTCCCCGCCATGACCTGCCTTGAAAACGTAATCGCGGGGCAGCATCTCACCGCGTCGCGGCCCCTGCTTCCCCGCCTGCTGTGTCTCCCGTCCGCCCGCCGCGCCGAACGCGAACACACCGAACGGGCCATGGCCTGCCTCGAGCGCGTGGGGATCGCTCACCGCGCGGACATTCCGGCCCAGAGCCTTTCCTACGGGGAGAGGCGACGGCTCGAAATCGCCCGGGCGCTTGCCTCCAATCCCAGACTGCTCCTTCTCGACGAACCGGTGGCGGGCATGCACCACCAGGGACTGGAGGAAGTCGGCGCCCTGATCGGTTCGCTCGCCGACGAGGGAATGACCGTCCTGCTCATCGAACACAACATGTCCTTCGTGATGGGATTGTGCGCCAGCATTACCGTACTGAGCTTCGGGCGCACCATCGCCACGGGGGCCCCGCAGGAAATCGTCAACGATCCGCGGGTCATCGAAGCCTATCTGGGAGCCGGCAGCAAGTATGATTGAAGTGACCGGACTAACCGTTGCCTATGGACCCGTCGAGGCGGTTCGGAACATCTCCTTTTCCGTCGCGGAAGGAACGGTCGTGACATTGATCGGGCCGAACGGCGCCGGCAAGAGCACGACGCTGAACGCGCTGAGCGGGATCGTTCCGCTGAAGGCCGGAAAGATTGTCTTCGACGGTATGGACATCACCAGGATGAGCGCCCACCGGCGCGTATCCACGGGCATCGTGCAGGTGCCCGAAGGCCGGCAGGTGCTCGCGGGCATGAGTGTACGCGAGAACCTCGAACTGGGGGCGTATCGCCGTCCCGCAAAGGACATCGCGCAGGACGTCGCCCGCATGGAGGAGCGGTTCCCGATTCTCGGGACCCGCCGGAACGCCGCCGCCGGCTCCCTTTCGGGCGGGGAACAGCAGATGCTGGCCATCGCCCGCGGCCTGATGGCCCACCCGAAACTCCTGCTTCTCGACGAACCATCCCTGGGACTGGCGCCGCTTCTGGTAAAAACGATCTTCGAAATCATCCGGGAATTGCGCGACGAGGGGCAGACCATCCTGCTCATCGAACAGAACGCCCGCCAGGCCCTGGCCGTTTCCTCCTACGCCTACGTGATCGAAAGCGGAAGCATCATGCTCGAAGGCTCCTCCGAGGCGCTCCGCTCCGACCCGAACGTCATCCGGACCTACCTGGGCCAGTCGGTCTGACCTGCCGAAGACCCGCCCCCGGAGAGCATGCTCCCCGGTCGTCGAATGGATGGACGCACCGGAGCGGGCAGGAACGGCATCGCTCCCGTGGCCGGTCCGGCGCCGTTGCGCGGAAACGCCCCGCCTCCTTCACTCGGCAAAGGATACGGTCTCTTCGGCTTCCTCCGCCTCCACCGCCTGGCGCTGCGGCAGAAAATACCTTGCCGCCCCCATCAGGTAGAGCAGGATGAACAGAGCAAGCAGGCATTCCTTGAATTCGCCGTAATCGATCAGGAACACGTCTGGAATCCGCAAGCGGAGCGAATGGGCGATCTTGACCGGCTGGGATGCAAGAGTGGCCATAAGCCCTGCGACCCCGCAGGCGTAGGACGGCCAGATCCAGTGATGCAGAGAGTCAGGTGTGAACGTCTTCCCGCTCTTGAGCAGATACAACGGGACGACGAAGCCTCCCAGGATGGACGCAAAAGACATGACTTGCCGCGGAAGATTGTGGAACAGCAGGCGGTAGCCCCCGGCCAGGTTGTGTAAGTTCGTCTCCTTCTGCTCGTTCAGAGCACTGAGCGCATCCGGCGTATGCCACGAGAATATATGCTGCCCCCAGCTGGCCTCCTCGCCCAGGAAGTAGAAGGCTCCCGCCGCAAGCACCCAGAACCACGCCCTCTGCACCGGGCGCTCCGCGTTCACCGCGATCCTGACGGCATACACAACGGCAATGGCGAGAAAGAGAAGCGTCGCATTTTCGATCAGACCGTATTCCCTGTACCGCTGGGTCTCCCAGATCAAGCCGGTCATTTTCGCGAAATGGGCGTAAAGAAGGAGCAGAATCGGAAGAAACAGCCAGACGAACCGTGGCAAAGGAATTTCATAAGTGGCGGCAGGCTTGCGCATCTCGAGGCCCCAACTCTGCATGAAAAAAGGCCGTGGCAGCGAACGGGAAAAATCATCTGGTTACCGGGAAAATACAAAAAGCGGCTCAGGTAAAGATGATCTTTTGTAAGAATCGTTCGGGGACGTGTCAAGAGGCGGCAATCGAGGCGTGAAGATCGGACGGGCGAGCGAAAAGCGTTCGGATGAAGCTGCATGGCACGGTGTGGAGATCCGGCCGGGCGGCGCGACCGCCTCGAAAGCGGTCGCAGGGGAAATTCAAGAAACCTGAGTCGGCACCCCGCCGGCGGGGTGCTGACTCAAAAGGAACCTGCTCTTATTTGGAAACGGGCAGGACGGGGTCCCCCCCTCCGCCCAGGACCTTGTAGAGGGAGACCTGGTTGGAGAGCCTGGCCAGCTGGAGGCTGATGAGCCCCTGCTGGGCTCCGTAGAGGGAGCGCTGGGCGTCGAGCACGTTCAGGTACGTGTCGGTTCCCTTGTCGTAGC
>JAJFUA010000296.1 GCA_021372635.1 Desulfobacteraceae bacterium
GAATCCAACGGGTTCCTGGGCATAGGTTCTCCATGGGCAAAGGTGATTGCAGCTTCTTGATTATGTTCGACTTCCAGGCAACGTGTCAACAAGGGAAAACCCGTGTTTCCACCCCGGCACGGGCGCTTTGCCGCCGGCTTCACGGCTCTTTCCGGTCATCCCGGCGCAATCGAATGACATTCGATATAAAATGGATGATTATGCAATATTATGCTTAACAGATTGGCTATGTTGCCTTATTCTCAAGCCCTCAGGATGAAAGGAGAAACCTGATGAGCATGATTCTGGGGCCAGATCTCCATTTGGCCGGCAGAAAGAGCCAGATGGAGACCCGGCCTCAATAATCGGATTGAGATCCCATGAGTTCCCTTCAGAACTCCGTAAAATCCTTCCCTTCGCCGGGCGGAAGAGCTTTTTCGGGCCTCGGAGCTGGACTCTCGATGCCCTTCGGGTTTCTGTGCGTCTTCCCGACCATTGCCGTGGCAAAGGATTTCACAGCGGCGGAGCCGGTCTCCCGTGCGTGCGATCTCTCGTCCGGCGCAATTGCCGTTCTTCGCGCTCCGACCGTTCCATTGCCCTTCGAGCCGTCCACCAGCGACTTGAGTTCCGCCACGTACTCTTTCATCCGCTCCGCCTGGGCGCTCATCTCCTCGGATGCGGCAGCCGTTTCTTCGGCGTTGGCGGAATTCTGCTGCACCACTTTTTCCATGTCGCTCACGGCTCTGTTCACCTGCTCTATGCCCTGAGCCTGCTCATGAGACGCGGCGGAGATTTCGCCGGCCAGTTCGCTCGATTTGCCGACACTGGCTGCCAACTCTCGAAATTCCTTATCCGTTTTTTCCACCAGTTCCGAACCTTCCTTCACCCGTTTGACGGTTCCTTCGATGAGGTTGGCGGTATTCCTGGCCGCATCCGCCGCACGCATGGCCAGGTTTCTCACTTCATCGGCCACCACCGCGAAACCGGCTCCCGCCTCTCCCGCGCGCGCCGCCTCGACCGCTGCATTGAGAGCCAGCAGGTTGGTCTGAAAGGCGATTTCGTCGATTGTCTTGATGATCTTGGAGGTTTCCTCGCTGGCCCTGGATATCTCTATCATGGAGGTGGTAAGATTGTTCATTGTCAGGCCGGCGTGTGAGACAGTCTCTGTGGTTTCGACCATCAGTCGGTTGGCCTGGTTTGCGTTTTCCGCGTTCTGCCTCGTCATCGAGGCCATCTCCTCAAGCGAGGAGGATGTCTCCTCAATGGCCGCCGCCTGCTCGGAAGCCCCTTCGGCAAGCTGCTGGCTCGAAGAGGAAACCTGGCCGGAACCGGCGGCAACATGGTCGGAGACCTCAGTCAGCCCCTCAACAACCGGGCGGATGGTTTTCGTGACGCCCCTGGTGATGAAAAAGGCGCTCAGCGTACCCAAGAGCAGGCCAACTGCCACGATGATTCCCACCGAATTGTTGGTGGTTGCCACCTTGTCGAGCATATCCTGGTTGACCGCCGTACTTTTCCTGGCTCCTTCTTCCCTAGCCCGGTTCAGAAGGCCGCGTACTTTCGCGAGAGCCGACACAGTCGTACCGGAGTAAATCTGAGCGGCTTTCTGCTTTCCCTCGGCTTCCGCATCGCTCCAGAAATGTTTTCCGATCTCCATGGCCGACTGGTGAAGGATTCGATGAGGTTCTTCCATCTCTTTCAAAATGGGAGCAAGCGAAGGCAGAGCCCTCTCCGCGTCCTTCCGCTCGTCTCCGTAAAGCCATTGACCAAGAGCGCACTTGTGATCGTCCGTTTCCACTTCCAGTTTTGTCAGGCTCTTATCAGCGAAAACCGCAGAAAGCTTGCCTGACCAGACGAGGTGGTCTACTTCTTTTTGTGCCAGCAACCGGTCAAGCTTGTGGCCGTCGATTATTTCTCCGGCGTTTCCCATGATTCCATTTACGCCCCGGTAGCACATGAGGCCCACCGCGCCGAGCAGCACCAGAATAGCCGCAAACCCGATTGCCATTTTTTTCCCGATTGCCATATTCCTGTAGGTCATTTCAAATTCCTCATGAACGTAAGATCAACTTATTCCATATGCAGTCATCTTCCCCGTCCAGTGGGAAGGGGGATACCTACATCATTCCGGTAACTTCCTTGATTTTTGCGCTGCCTGTTCCGTACTCCTCTCGTAAGCTGTTTTCTTCATGCATCTTTCCTCGCCTTCAAATATCTGCCTGAAAAGGCATTATATTTTATCGGCAAGTGCAGGGAAAAAGTTGAGAAAATTCACTTCACATAAGAATTAACAGTAGAGGAGAAACGCACCGAAAAGCGTCAGTATCTTCGTGGGGATTTTCACGTCGGAATGGTGGGGTGGATTCCGTCATCCAGCGATTCGGGGCGGGAGACCAGGTCCGGCTCTGCCCTCCGGTTCACCGCCGAACGTCTCGAAACTGTCGTCGCGCTCGTTTTCGCCGACGGACCGGTATCGGTCCACAATGGCATGGGTCTGTCCGCACGCAGGGAAAGACGGCGGTCTTTTACGGCAGGAAACCCTGCCGTTTTCTTCCCGGTCCCCAGAGAGCCCGTCCCGGTGTCGCACCGGTGTGTTCGCCGCTTTTCAGGACCTGCACCCCGTTTACGAAGACGTGTTCCATTCCCGCTGCATACTGGTGCGGCCGCTCATAGGTGGCGCGGTCGGCAATGCGCTTCGGATCGAAGACGGCGATGTCCGCGAAACAGCCCGCCTTCAGAAGACCTCTGCGGTCGAGCTTCAGATTCTCCGCGGGTAACCCCGACAAACGCCGAACCGCTTCGGAAAGCGTCAGCAGGTTCTCTTCCCTCACGTACTTTCCGAGGAGCCGCGCAAAGTTGCCGTAGGCCCGCGGGTGAGTCGAGGAAAGGAGGAAAACGCCCTCGGCCGCCATCGAAATCCCGTCCGACCCGAGCGAAACCCAGGGATTTCGCAGCGCTTTCCTGATATTCTCCTCGCTCATGACGAAGGTGACGACTCTCGTGGCGGCCTGGTCCTCCACCACCAGGTCGAGCATGGTCTCCACCTCGTCCCTGCCGCGCATCCCGGCGACTTCTTCGAGAGTCTTGCCGGTAAGCGGACGCAGACGATCCGCATGAAAACCTATCAGAAGAGTTTTGGCCATGGGGCCGTGCCGGTGCATCTCCCGGCTAATTTTCGCCCGCTCCGAGGGATCGCGAAGCCTTTTCAGGAGTGCCTGGTCGCCCCCGTCGTGCGCCCAGGCCGGCAGTCGCGATGAGAGCCTGTTGGAGCTTGCCGTGTAGAGGTACACGTCGGCGGTTATCCGCAGTCCCTCTTTTCGGGCACCGTTGATCATCGAGATAACCTGGTCCATTTTGGGCCAGTTGCTTTGCCCGCCTGCTTTGAGGTGATAAATCTCGGCGGGGATGGAAGCCTCGCGGCTGATGCGGATAAGTTCGGCAACCGACTCGACGAGCCTGCTCCCTTCGCTTCGGACGTGCGATATGTACATACCTCCGTGCTTCGAAGCCACGCGGCAAAGCGCAATCAGCTCTTCGGTGCTCGCGAACATGTCCGGAGCATAGGCAAGGGAAGATCCTATTCCCAGGGCTCCCCCCTCCATCTCGACGCGCACCAGCTCGCACATGCGCTCCAGTTCGGCCGGGGCGGGCTTCCTGTCCCCCAGCCCGAGGACATACTCGCGAACCGTCCCCGCTCCCAGAAAAGAAGCGACGTTGGGCGACACCCCCCGCTTTTCGAGATGCTGCAGGTACTCGGAAAGGCTCGTCCAGGCCACGTCGAATTTGAGATCGCGCTGCTCCGAGGGAAGCCGGCGCTTCATTTCCTCGTTCAGCGGCCCCATGGATTTGCCTTCGCCCATGACCTCGGTCGTCACTCCCTGTCTGATGTCGCTTTGAGAGCGCCCGTCGACCAGGAGCGATGCCGTGGCCCAGGAAAGCATGTTGATGAAGCCCGGCGACACGGCAAGGCCGGTTGCGTCTACGACGTTTTTTGCCTCTGCGCCGCGGAGATTCCCGACGGCGGCGATCATGTCCCCTCGAACCCCCACGTCCGCCTTGACGGGCAGACCGCCGGTTCCGTCGTACACCGTGCCGTTCCTGATGATCGTGTCAAAAGGAGCCTCTTGCGCCGCAGGAATGCTGAGGACGGGCGCAAGCAGCAGGACGGCGGCGAGGAATACGCACGTTCGCATTTCACTTCTCCCACTCGAAGGGAACGTTTGACTCCGGGGATATCGACTGTCCGGTTTTCAGCCGCAGAGTCCGCGGACCACGGCGACGATCATCTTTGGCTGCCGCCTTTTCCGTACTTCCGGGGCAGGAACTCATGATGATCCGCAACGATGCAGTCATCCCGGTTCCCTTCACGCCTCCTGCGCCGGTCTGCCGGCGCGCTCAGCGAAAGCGGGCGGGACCGGGCCAATGACTAAAGAATCCGGGCTTGGATTACACTTCAGAAAACCGGGGCAACGGCAGCAACATCTGATCATCCGGAAGGTTTTGTCGCGGGAAGTTCATCAAGGTTTGATATAAGCGAATCCCTCCTGCTGCAGGCGAATCAGTTCCGGGATCCCGGCGGGGACCAGTTCGCAGCCTTCGATCAGTTCATCCTGCTTCAGGCCCGCATTCGCCAGGGCATTGTTGCAGAGCTGAAAGCGCACGCCCTTTTCCTGGAGTTCAGCGATCCGGGAGGCGGCGGGAGCGGCCGCCTGCTTTTCGAACAGCTTGACGGCCTGCCCATTGGCCAGAACGTGAACCACGGCGTTTGAACCGAAGGGATCTTTCAGCAGGTTGAAAATGTTATTCAGCGCCATCGTCAAGGTATCCCGGTCATTCCAGTCCAGATGAAAAACGACCTTGCAAGTCATCGAACTCCCCCTTTACTCTGTTGAAATTGGTTCTTTGAGGCATTCTGCCTTTCGGAATGGAACTTTTAAACGTTTATTTATTAGATAAATGTCCTATCCGGGTCAAATGGTATTTCCCATGGCCTCCACAGCCCCTGGTTCCGGCGCTTTTCATTTTTTCACGCATTTTCGGGCTGAACGGCGTGTGGGCGTCCATGCCTGCCCCGGATCTCGCGGCTACCGTTCCCCCCTTCAGCTTGCAAAGAACAGATGAGAACTTTCCCGGCGGCGTTGCGGTAATCCCCGGGGCCGCTCTTCCCGATGGCTGCCCGCCCCGGCCTGGTTCCAGTGCCCGAAAACCGCCCCGGACATCCGCGCCGCCCCGGTCTCCCGAACGTCTTGCGCGGGACCTGGCAACCGTTTTTTTTGCGTAGTGGTCATGCCGGAGATTTTCTTCGGGGCGGAAGTTCTTGTGGAAGGGGGTGCCGGGAAGGAGAGCAAAAAGAGAGCCCGACAGGAGGGGGGGCGCCCGGCTCTCTCGTGGAGGAGGAAAGAGTTACTTTCCACTATTATTATAGTCATAGAATCAAGAGGCTGCAGGGGAATCCTGGGGTAGGACCGGCGATCGACTCATGCCGAAGCAGAGTCTTTCGAAAAGCCAGCGGGAACGGATGGCGGTCCCTTCGCCCGGGGCGGGGGAATGGATCTCTCTACCGGGATTCGAGTATAGGCAGATGGACACCCCTTCAAACCGCCGTTCTCCGCCATCGCGGGAAGGCCTGCCCCGGTAGG
>JAJFUA010000323.1 GCA_021372635.1 Desulfobacteraceae bacterium
CAGCCCCGGCCCATGCGGCGGTCAAAGGCAAGATCGTGCCAACGGCGATCTACTACAACGGTACCGTCGTGACGGTCGACGAGGGCATGAACTATGCCGAAGCGGTTGCCGTTGCGGGCGACAAGATCCTGGCGGTCGGCAGCAACCGGAACATACTCCAGATGAGGGTACGCAGCACGAAAGTCATCGATCTTCAGAAGAAGACCATGCTGCCGGGGTTCTTCGACGCCCACGGGCACTTTGGAGGAGCCAGCTGGCGCTACGTGCAGTTGGGAAGCGGCCCCTTCGGACCCATTAACAACTTCTCGGCCATGATTGCCGCCCTGAAGGCGAGGGCCAGGGTCACGCCCGCCGGCGAAACGATCGTAGGGACGGGATTCTGCGACCTCTTCATGGAAGAGAAGGACCTTCCGACAAGGATTGAGCTGGATCAGGCGTCCACCGTGCACCCGATCATCATCTCCCATTTTTCCGGCCATGGAGGGGTGCTGAACAGCTTAGCCCTGAGCCAGTCCAGGATCAATCCGGACAACCCCGTCCCGATCCCGGGCGGGACGATCGGCACGTTCCCCGCCGGCACCGTCATCAACGGCGTGGATTATAGTGGCAAGGCCAACGGGCAGCTCAAGGAAAACGCATTTTTCACCATCTATTACGGCAAAAAAGACGGCACGCCCTTCTTCCCGCCGTCCACTGCCAAGAGCCAGCTCGAGGACATCGCCTATTACTCCAACCAGTACGCTTCGGTGGGTGCGACGACCGTGAACCTCGGCGGGGGTGAGAGTGAAGCCACGTTCAATCTCTACAAGACGGCCGCGGAAAAGGGTTATCTGAAACTCCGCGCGAACATCTGGTTCGGCACGGCCGCGGGCGCCAAGGTTCATGACGCGCTCGGCGGAGACGTGGCCGGCCAGAGCCGCAAGCTCCCCAAGATCACGGGCAAGAACGACCTGATCGTGGCCAACGGGATCAAGCTCTTCGACGACGGTTCGCCCCAGCTCCGGACCGCGTACATGACCGACCCATACTACACCACGGGCGAGTATCCCGCCGACTGGGTCGCCTTCCCCGTAAGGACTCACGATCAAATAGTCCAGGACGTTGTGGCCGCCCATAACGCCGGGTTTGACTCCATTCACATCCACGACAACGGCGACCACGCCATCGACGACGTCCTGGACGCCTATGAAGAAGTGCGCAAGCCGGCTTACAGGCACTCGGACGATCTTCGCCACGTGCTGATCCACGCACAGTTTTCGAGGGAAGACCAGTTCGACAGGGCTCTCAGCCTGGGCGGGATCATTCCCTCGTTCCTGAGCCTGCACATCTATTACCTTGCGGATTTTCACTGGAACACCTTCTTCGGCCCCGAAAGGTCCGCCCGCATGAGCGCCGCCAAGGACGCCGTCGACCGCAACATGGTCTGGACCGGCCATTGCGATTCGCAGGTGTTCCCGCACAATCCGCTCCTGGTGATGTGGTCCCAGGTGAACCGCAAGTCCTTCTACGATAGGGATGTCTTCACCACGGAATACAAGATTGGCGAGAAATACCGCTCGGTGGACCAGAGGGTGAGCGCGGAAGAGGCGCTGCGCGCCGTTACGATCAATGCGGCCTACCAGGAATTCCAGGAGAAGATCACGGGCTCCATCGAAGCGGGCAAAAGAGCCGACTTCGTGCTTCTCGCGGAAGACCCCCTTGCAGTCGAACCGATGCACATCAAGGACATCAAAGTCCTTGAAACCATCGTCGGCGCAAAAACCGTTTACAAGGCAAAGGGCAAATGGGATCCCAAGCGCAAGGTGCTGCGATAGCCCGTCTGTCCGGTTCCGGTCGCTGAGTAAATCAATGGCTTTTGGGGCACTCCACCGGGTGCCCCGGAAGCACCAAAGCGGCTGAAAAAGGGAAACCTTAATTAACTACTTGATGATTCATAGGAAACACCCATCACCCAAAAAAGGGAATAGAAATTATCGCTGCCCAGAATGGGAATCATGCCTCTTCCGGGGATCGACTACGGGAGGGCAAGAGACTGAATTCCCCCCTTTTTCGAGAGGGGATCAGGGGAGTGTGGTTCTAAGTACTTGAAGTTTTATAGGAAATGCCCTCTGCCCAGCTCGAGGGAAACTCGGGATTATCGCCACCCAAAAGGAACAGCGCTGCTCAATCAACAGCGCTGCCTCCCTTGGATCGGGCAGGGGATCGGTCCTCCGGGCAAAACCCGGATCAAGGCTTGTGGGGCAAGTCGCCGTTTACGCAACGGCACTGTGTCCCATGAAGGCCGGGGCAGCAGCGAGGCAGTGAAGCAGGGGGGGAACGCTGCTGGAGAAGGGGGACAATAAGGGGGGGACGCCAGGTACTCTCAATGGCGTTCCCCTTTTCCGTCCCAGTCTCTTCCCTAGCGAACGGCGTCAGCCCCGGCCTGGGCAATCTGTCCGTCCTGAACCCAGGAGCCGCCGGATACGCCGATGGCACCGATGATT
>JAJFUA010000138.1 GCA_021372635.1 Desulfobacteraceae bacterium
TCGTCGGCCTGCTGTGCAGGTTTCGCATCAGCCAGTCGGCCGCGAAGAGGACCCTCCGGTCTTCCCCGATGCGTCCCACGAGCTGGAGCCCGACCGGGAGCCCTTTGGGGCCGGAGGTGATCGGGATGTTGACGCAGGGGACGTGCAGGAGCGTCCAGATGCGGTCGAAAATGGGGTCTCCGGTGGATTCGAGCCCTTCGGGAGCTTCACCCGCGGCGCTCGGGGCGAGCAGGGCGTCGTAGCCGGAGAACACTTCCGGGAGAAGTGCCCGGCACCGGGCGGTGAGGGCGAGGGCCGTATCGTAGGCGTGGGTCGTGACGGCCTCTCCGGCTTCGATGAGACCGGTCACGAAGGGGCTCAGCATTTCCCTGTGCTGTTGGTACTCGAAGGAGAGGCTCCGGGCCGCCTCGAAGGCCATGATTTCCCTCTGTGCGGCGGCGAGTCCCGAGAAGGGAGCGGGAAGAGCGACTTCCCCGACGGCGATTCCGGCCTCTTCGAGCTTGTTTCGGGCCGCTTCGAACGCCGTACGGGTGCCCTCTTCGGCGTAGGGCCATTCGAAGGTCCTGCACAGTCCGATTTTCGGCTTCTGGGTTTCGGGTTCCTGCAGGAGCAGGGAAGTCCTTCCCGTGAGCACCGCTGCGAGCAGTGCGGCGTCTTCGACGCTGCGGGAGAAGAACCCGATGGTGTCCAGGGAATCGGAAACCAGTTTGACGCCCGCCCTGGAAATCCAGCCGAACGAAGGCTTGCAGGCGACCACGCCGCAGAAGGAACCGGGCCGGATGACGGACCCGGCCGTCTGGGTGCCCGTGGCCAGGGGGACCATGAAATCCGCGACCGCCGCGGCGGACCCGCTGGAAGAACCGCCCGGGGTGTGTGCGGGATTGTGGGGGTTCCGGGTTTTACCGGGCCAGGTGCAGGCGAGTTCGGCCGTCACCGTCTTCCCGAGGACGATTCCGCCCGCGGCCCGGATGAGCGATACGCATGCGGCGTCCCAGGCGGGCGTACCGGCCCGGTAGATGGGAGAGCCGTAAGCCGTGGGCATGTCCGCGGTGTCCATGATATCCTTGATTCCCACGGGAATGCCGTGCAGCAGCCCCCGCCAGGGCGACCGGTCGAGTTCCCTCGCCTGTCGCAGCGCATGTTCCGGGTCCAGGTATTCCCATGCGCCCACCGTGTCTTCACGGTCCCCGATCCGTTCGATGCATGCGGCGACCAGGGCTACGGAGCTGATGCTCCCCTCCGCGATCCCCTTTGCCGCTTCGCCGGCTGTCATCTCGTTGAGTCGCATCCGAAACTCCGTGTAAAGCGTGTGGATTCCCGCCAGGCATTTTGATCCGTTACCTCGACGGTGTCAGTATACAGGAAATGTGTGCAGCTTGCATGAAAAGCCTTTCCTTGAAGCGGATGACGCCGCTCACCCCAACCTGCCGTGATACTGAAGAATTCCGAAAGAAACATAGAATGGGAAGCGGGGTCTTCGGCCGCTTCGCACCCCAAAGCCGTTGACTACAGTGCACCTTCGTAGGATATCCGGGGATACTGCGGAGAAGAGAGGGAAAGACCGCCGTTGAAGCGGCGGAATGGAGCGAGCGGGCAGGAGAGCATGAAAAAGGGTGCGCCCAGACAACTGACGTGGCTTCCTCGGCGGGCCATTCGAGAGCATTGCCTCTGGTGCTGCGAGGACCGGGAGCAGGAAATCGAGGCGTGTGCTTCCGAGAGATGTCCGCTGCACCGGTTCCGATTCGGGGAAGCCGTCCCCGGGGAAGAGGATCTCCACGCCGTCATCAGGCGCAAGTGCCTGGATTGTGTGATGGGGCTGCGGTCGGAAGTGGAAAGTTGCACATCCGTGGACTGTTCCCTGTGGGTTTTCAGGCTTGCGAAGAACTTACGCCTGAAGCCGCCGTCTCCGTAGGCTGCCCGCGGTCGTTTCGCAGAATCGGGCCGACGGGAATTCTACCTGCCCCCGGTCACCGGTCCTGGTGTGGAGGCCGGAAGGGATCGAAGCCGGGAGGAGGCTCCCGACTTCGCCGTGAAGGGGTGGAGGAACGGACTTGCCGGTTGCCGCCGTAAACCCTCCGGCCGGACTTTTACCGGGTTATTGATTCGTTCCGGGGGCTTTCGACTTGTCAGTGTCGGAGGTTGCCGTCCCCGCGGCCATCGCGCAGCCGTCGGCATAACGTGGACAACCCGCGCCCGGTGCGTTCATGGCGCCCTGGCCCATTCGTGGGCAGGCGGTTCCCCGGGAGTTCGTCCCGTCTGTGGACATGTACCGGGGGCATGGCGCCTGGTTGTTGCGATGGCGGCCCTGCTGTTGTGCCCAGGCGCCGGACGTGCCCATGAGCAGAACCAGCGTAAGGACCACGGCGACGGAAAGCGATTTCTTCATTCCTTTTCTCCTACCTGTTGAAATTTCCATTCTGATGACCGGTTCAAACCATCTTGCTTATCGTTTCGCTCTCGGCGTTCCCGCCGGCGTTGCACCCGG
Source organism: Desulfobacteraceae bacterium (assembly GCA_021372635.1). Classification (GTDB taxonomy): domain Bacteria; phylum Desulfobacterota; class Syntrophobacteria; order Syntrophobacterales; family Syntrophobacteraceae; genus JAJFUA01. The sequence goes on from JAJFUA010000138.1 coordinate 2,486, forward strand.
AGAATGCATCGACCGTGCCACGAGAATGTGGAGGTTGTTCATCACGTTGAATGTGTTATTCTTTTCGTCGACGGGCTTGGCGAACCCCTTGCCGCGGTGCGCCGAAGTGGATAAAAATTAGCCGGCACAGTGTTCGTATTTCGCCGTTTTGGATAAAATTTACGCACCGAGCCATGCGCGCGGCCTGTGGCGGACTTTGCGGAAAGCGTCTGCGCCGGCCGTATGGGGGACTGGCTTCCTTCTTGCACTGGATGAGTATCGATTGTCCCTCCGTGCGAAGCTTTCAAGGTGGGGAAAACCGGCCCGGAACGTTTGGCAACAGGCTTTAGATCACAAGGAGTGTTTTCAGCATGCGCGCTCATCCTTTGCAGCCTTCCCGCCGGGCGTGGTTTTCCCCCTGGATCATCGTCGGCTCGGTGTGCATTCTTGCCGGGATACTGGTGACCCTGGCCGTCAAGAACGTCCACCGGGAACGGGAATTCATGGAACGGGCGCTTCTGTCCCAGGCAAACGTCCTGATGCGGTCCATCGAAGCGGGCAGCCGGGCCGGGATGATGGGCATGGGATGGGGGCGCCGGCAGATCCAGACCCTCATGGAGGAAACGGCGCAGCAGCCCGATGTCCTCTTCGTTGCCCTGGTGACACCCGGGGGGCAGATCGTCGCCCACAGCCGTCCGGAACGAGTGGGGCAGGTCCTGCGGGTTGCGCTTCCCGAAGAGGGGCAGTCCGTGAGAAGATTTTCGGAAGAAGACGGGAACACCTTCGAAGTCGTCCGTCGGTACGAACCCTGGTTCCGCCATGGCCGGCAGGGCGGGCGGGAGATGTGCGAACTCGGGGCGGGGCAGGGCGGCGTCAGGGATCTGTTCATCGTGGTCGGACTAGACCCGAGTCCTTTTCGCGACGCCCTCCGGCAGGACCTGCAGCATACCGTCATCCTGTTCGGAGTCATGCTCCTGGTCGGCGCCGCGGGGTTTTCTTCCCTGACCTGGGCACAGAATTACCGCAATGCGAAGCGTTCCCTGCAGGACATTCGCGCTTTTGCCTCCACCATCGTCAACCAGATGCCCGTCGGGATGATTGCAACAGACCCCGGTGGGCGCGTTCAAAGGACGAATGAAGCCGCTAGGTCGATTCTGCGGCAGCCCGTCGAATCCGGAATGGGGATCGAGCGTTTCCCGTGTTTTGCGTCCATGGTGCGGAAGCTCCGGCAGGAGGAACGGATCGTGGAGTGGGAGGCGGGATGTGCCGCAGCCGATGGCCCGCCCGTTCCCCTGCTCGTCAATGCCGCGGTCATCCGGGACGGGGAGCGGCGGGCTGCCGGGTTCGCTTTCCTCTTTTCCGATATGACGAACGTCAGGCAGCTGGAGGAGCGGCTGCGGCGAAGCGAGCGGCTCGCTTCCCTGGGCCGCCTGGCCGCGGGTATCGCCCATGAGATCCGGAACCCGCTCAGTTCCATCAAGGGCTTTGCCGCAATCCTGGCGGGAAGGTCCAGGGAGGACGAAAAGAGCCGGAAGATTGCCGACGTCATGGTACAGGAAGTCGAGCGGCTGAACCGGGTGGTGTCCCAGTTGCTGGATTTTGCCCGCCCCACCGAACTGCACCGGAAGGCCTGCTCGTGCCGTGAACTGCTCGACCACACCCTGCGGCTGATCGAGCGGGATGCCCTGCACCAGGAGGTGCGGGTGGAGTCCCGCGTCGATCCCGGGGATCTGAGTGTGGAGCTGGACCCGGACCGGTTTTCCCAGGTTCTTCTGAACCTCTACATCAACGCGCTGCAGGCGATGGAGCGCGGAGGAACGCTCCGGGTTGAGGTGTTCCGCGACGGGGACCGGGTGGCTTTCCGCGTGACGGACACAGGCTCGGGGATTCCCCGGGAGCAGATCGCGCATATTTTCGATCCGTATTTCACGACGAAACCCAACGGCGTCGGACTCGGGCTGGCGAATGTGCACAAGTTCGTGGAGGCCCATGGGGGAACGATCGCGGTGGAAAGCACGTCCGGCGGGGGAACGAGTTTCGACATCAGCATTCCCGTGGCTTCGTGAGGGGGCTGTACGGGAACGCACGGCAAGGAGAATGGGAAAATGGCGCGAAAGGTTTCCGCCCTGGTGCTGGTGGCGGACGACGACGCGGCGCATCGACTGATGCTAGCGACCCTTCTGGAAGAGTGGGGCTACCGCGTCAGGGAAGCCGACGACGGCCTGAAGGCCCTCGAATTCGTACGGGAGACGCCCGTCGACCTGCTCGTCATGGACATGCGCATGCCGAGAATGGACGGCATAGAGTCGACCCGGCTGATCCATCAGCACAATCCGGCCATTCCGATCATCGTGCTGACGGCCTATTCGTCCATCCCGTCCGCCGTCGAGGCGCTCAAGTCGGGGGCTTTCGACTACCTTACCAAGCCGGTCGATTTCGACGCCCTGAAGCTGGTGATCGAACGCGCCCTGGAGCATACCCGCCTCAAGGAGGAAAACAGCGCGCTGCGTCAGCAAATCGCCCGGCTGCACACGCCTGAGATCGTGGGAGGCGGCGGGGCCATGAAGCGGCTCCTGGAGATGATCGCCCTGGTGGCGCCGTCCGACGCCACGGTGCTCATCACGGGAGAGAGCGGCACCGGCAAGGGGCTGATCGCCCGTGCGATCCACGCGAACAGCCCCCGGAGCGGCAAGTCGCTGGTGGAAGTCAACTGTGCGGCGATTCCCGAGACGCTGATCGAATCGGAGCTTTTCGGGCACGAGAAGGGAGCCTTTACGGGGGCGGACCGGCAGCGCCAGGGGCGCTTTTCCCAGGCCGACGGGGGGACGCTCTTCCTCGACGAGATCGGTGAACTGCCCCTGCCCCTGCAGGCCAAGCTCCTGCGGGTGCTCCAGGACGGGGAAATCCAGCGGGTGGGGAGCGATGCCTCCCTCTCGGTGGACGTGCGCATCGTGGCGGCCACGAATCGAAATCCCGAGCAGATGGTTGCGGACGGAAAGTTCCGGCAGGACCTCTTCTACCGGCTCAACGTGGTGACCGTCGAGGCGCCTCCGCTGCGCGCGCGTCCCGAGGACATTCCCGCCCTGGCGCAGCATTTTCTGAAGCATTTTGCGAAGAAGAACCGGAGAAGCGTCAAGGGAATCACCCCGCAGGCCATGGACCTGCTGCTGAAGTATTCATGGCCGGGAAACGTGAGGGAACTGGAAAACGTGATGGAGCGCTCCGTCATTCTGAACCAGGGGGATTACGTCACCGTGGAGGAACTGCCGCTGGTCATCCGGAAGGAAGTGGGCGGGGCGGGCGGGGAATGCGCGGGCTTGGAGGCTTCCGGGTCGGAGATGACCCTGGAGGACGTGGAGAGACAGGTGATCTTGAAAAGCCTGAGGGAGACGGCGGGAAACAAGAGCGAGACGGCGAGGAGGCTCGGGATCACGCGGCGCACCCTGCAGCTCAAGTTAAAAAAATACGGGCAGGCGGACCCGAACGATTCCTGACGCGGGGGGAGGGACGCCTTCACAGGGAGCGGGTTCTGCTCACAGATCGTTTCTTTATGAACGGGCGCAGGCAGCGCCGGGGCCGGAAATACCGTCACATGAGGCAGGCTAGAAATAGGCGCTTTTGGTGGTCCTCTGGATCGATTTGGCCGATCGCTCGACGAGGTCGAAGGAATGCTTGTAGTCCCTGAGGGCATAACAGGCGAAAATAATATCGATGATGAGGATCTGGGACATTCGTGAAAGCAGGGAGTCTTGCAGGAAGTCGGAGTGCTTGCTGAACGTATAGAAACGGATGTCGGAATGCTGCACGATGGGCGAATCGTTCGAGTCGGTGATGCACATGGTGGTGGCCCCGGTGCTTTTGGCGATCTTTAGGGCGTCGACGACGCAGCGGGTTTTCCCCGAACTGCTGATGCCCACGGCGAACCGTTTTTCGTTGGAAGTTGCGGCGGAAACGGCCTGCTCGATGGGGTCGCTGTATACGGCGCAGGGTTTCCCCACCCGGTAGAATCGAAACCTGAAGTTGTGCGCGGCCACGGCCGAATAACCGCCGCAGTAAATGGCGATCGATTCGCATTTCTGCAGGCCTGCCACAGCGCGTTCGATTTCCTGGGGGGATATGATTTCCTGGGTATCTTTCAGGGACTGGATGTTCTTGTAGGTGATCTTGGCTACCACGCTTTCGATGGAGTCGCTTTCATGGAGATCGTTGTAAAAAAACTCTTTTTCTCCGTCGAACGACCCGTTCTCCTCCGGGGGAGGCATGGCGGCGATGGCGATCTTGAACTCCGGGAAACTGTTGAATTTTATGGCTCTTACGAACCGGGTCACCGTGGCTTCCGAAACCTGGCAGGCCGCGGAGAGTTCGCTGATCTTCAGGAGCTTCACGCGGTCGGGTTCTTCCAGGATGTATTGCGCTATTTTTTTCAGGGCCGGGTTCAGGTAGGGCAGGTGCCTTCTAATGACGGCCAACACGTTTTCCATACGCTGCATCGTGCGATAGCCTCTCAAAGAGATTTGTGAGCCTGATCGGGACCATGAATCATGCCGACGGCGGCCCGTCGAAACGACGAACCGCTCCCGTATGAATCCACCAGGAAATTGAATTCCTCAAACGCTGCAGCATATATAAAAATTGGCTTCTTTTCAACTATTTTACATCTGGCTCCTTGTTACCCGCCGAAGCCGAGCCCCTTGAGGACCGAGAGCATGATGGCCGCGGCCATGATGGAGCCGACCTGGCCTCCGGTGTTCGCCCCCATGGCGTGCATGAGGAGCCAGTTGTTCGGATCGTATTTTCTGCCTTCGGTCTGCACCACCCGGGCGGCCATGGGATAGGCCGAGATGCCAGCGGCCCCGAGAAGCGGGTTGACCTTGCCGCCGGTGAGGAAGCACATGAGCTTTCCGAAGAGAACTCCGGTCACCGTGTCGAGGCAGATGGCCAGGAACCCGAGGCTCAGGATCATGATGGTCTGGGCTTTGAGAAACGCCCCGCCCTCCATCGTGGCTCCGATCGAGAG
>JAJFUA010000361.1 GCA_021372635.1 Desulfobacteraceae bacterium
GAAAACCGGTATGTTCACCGCACACGTGGTTGTCCAGAAGTGACACTCTAACAAGGCAGGAGAGCCTCCATGGAAGATATCCAAGTAAAGGAACTGGTGGAAGTGATTGCTCGAGCGCTGGCGGAATACCCGGAGGAGATCGTCGTCAAGGAAATCGTCGGCCATCAGATTTCGGTGATAGAGTTGAGGGCCGCCAAGGGGGACCTGGGAAAGATCATAGGAAAAGAAGGCAGGAATGCCCATGCGCTGCGCACTCTGATGAATGCGGCCGCGACGAAGCTCCGCAAGAGGGCGGTGCTGGAAATCCTCGAATAGAACTGGTGATGATGGTGTCGTACGAGCTATGAACGCTCCGGAAAATCCAGAAAACGTGCCCGCATCTCCGGACGCCGGCCGCCCCTCATGTTTCGGGGACCCGAACCGTGTCTGCCCGAGAGACGAAGAATCGTTCATGCAGCCGCAGGCGGAATGTCTGACCTGTGACTTTCTGAAGGCGTGCCTCCAACAGGCACTGCGTGTCCAGGGGCTGATCGGCGGGCAGTCCGTGGTGGCGCCGGCAGTCTCCAGAGTATCCGGCTTTCTCAGGCGATGGTCCGACAGGAAGACGGCCGCGTCCGGCGACCGGAACACGCGGCGTTGAGATATTTTTCGAACCCCGCGGTTGCCCCTTCCCGCATCGGCCCGGGAAGGCCCGCGGAACGGCGGGAAAACCGTGCCGGCTGAAGCGGGAACCGCGTCTTCGCCTGCTTTTGCGCCCGCCTGCGCCCTTCATCGTGTGGTCGTGGTGCACCAGGGTGCACTGGGCGATTTTCTCCTGGCGCTTCCGGCTTTCGAGGGCCTTGCCCGGCTCCATCCGGGCCTGAAAATCGACTTTCTGTCCAGGCCCGGCCACGTCGCCCTCCTGGCTTCCAGGGGCTACGTCGGCAGGATCGAATCCCACGACTCCCCCGGGCTCGCTCCCTTCCATCACGAGGAACTGTGGAACGGCGCTCCGCTTCCCCCCCTCCTGCAAGGTCCGGACGCCGTCTTCATTTTCGGCCGGAAAACCGGACGCCTCCTCGCGGACCGGCTGTCCCGCCGTCTTCCCTGCCCGGTGCAGTACGTACAATCCTTTCCCGACCCCGGGGACGGGAGGCACGTTTCGGACTTCATCCTCGATCAGATGCACCGCGCGGGCTGGTTTCCCGACGGCTACACCCCCCCTCCGGGTTTAATCGATCCCCCTCCCGAGGAATCGTCCGCCGCTCAGGAATGGCTTGCGCAACACGGTTTCAAGGTGGATAATAAACCTTTCCTGATTCATCCGGGCAGCGGCGGGCGCGCGAAGATCTGGCCCCTTTCCAGGTGGTGGGCTCTTTTCCACGCTCTTTTCAGCCGCAGAGTCCCTGCACTGCTGACGCTCGGGCCGGCGGACGAGGAACTGGAAGCCTTCGCCGGTGCGGTGCGCAGCCTGGGAGTCCCGACCCTTCGAGGCCTTTCTCTGCCCGGGTTGTGCGCTTTCCTCCGGGAAAGCCGGAAGTACATCGGGAACGATTCGGGGGTGAGCCATCTCGCGGCGCTTACGGGCGTCGATTCCGTGGTGGTTTTCGGCCCCACGGACCCCGCAGTCTGGTCCCCGAGGGGGCCGAACGTGCGGACCGTTAGAAGTCATTGGGAAGAATCAGAGGTCTTTGCATGGTCGCCTACGATCCCCCCGCCCCTCCTGGAAGAATGGGCGGAGGACATCTTCCGGTGGGAGGGACGTTGAGCGGGGTTACGGAAAATCGGGGCATCGAGCTTTTGGGAAAACAATCCTGCCCGGTCAACTGATCGACTCTCGACAGGCCATTTGCTGAATCTCATGTGGACGAGAAAGGAAACCGGTTCGATGAAATTGCGCTCGCATGTTTTGTTTGTATTTCTAACCCTGCTGACAATCCTTTTCACCCCCGTTCTTCAAGCCGGAGCAGCCGAAAACGGCTCGTCCGGGGACGTGCTGATCGTCTCGGGCACCATCACCAACGCTCACGCAAAACCGGTCGCCGACGTAAAAATCGACTTTTACGTAAACGGGAAGAAGTTCCCCCTGAAGGAAGAAGTGTCCACCTCGCGCATGGGCAGGTACGAGGCCGAACTGGTCCTCCCCGCGGGCACGCTTTCCGGAGCCGGGGTGGAACTGGAAGCCGCACGCCCGTCCTATCGCACCACCGGCAAAATCGCGCTCGACAACATCGTCCGCGAATGTGAAGTCGAACAGGGCAAGACCCGCTTCCTGGCGCACAGCAGCTTCCATATCGAACGGGCGATCACTCCGGCCTTCTGGATCGCCACCATCGTTCTGTTCGCCGTCTACACCCTCATCGCCCTGGAATTCATGCACCGCACCCTCGCGGCCCTGCTCGGCGCCTCCATCATGCTCTTCGTCACCTACACCCTGGGCACCTTCAATCCGAACTACGTGATCCTGCCCTTCGAAGACGCGATGCGGGCCATCGACATGAACGTCATTTTCCTGCTCCTGGCGATGATGATCATCGTGGGCATCCTGAAGAAGACCGGCGTCTTTCAATGGACGGCGTGCAAGGCCTACCAGGCGGCCCGGGGAAACGTCTTCGTCCTGGCAGGAATTCTCATGGCCGTCACCGCCGTCATATCGGCCTTCCTGGACAACGTGACCACCATGCTCCTCGTCATTCCGGTGACCATCGAAATCGCCCTGACCCTCAAGGTCAGCCCGGTGGCGTTTCTCATTCCGGAAGCGTTCGCCTCCAACGTCGGCGGCACCGCCACGCTCATCGGGGACCCTCCGAACATCATGATCGGGTCCTACGCGAAGCTGACGTTCATGGACTTCGTGCAGAACCTGACGGTCGTGAACATCATCGGCCTCGCGGTCATCATTCTCTACTTCGCATGGTGGTACCGGAAAGAATACCGGCAGGCCCACGTGGAAAACGTGCAGAAAACAATCGCGCACCTGAAGGAGACCTACACAATCACGGACCGTTCCCTGCTCATCAAGGGGCTCATCGTGCTTGGTCTCACCATTTTCCTTTTCATCATTCACGGGGCGCTGAACATGGAACCCAGCATCGCGGCCCTCTTCGGCGCGACGGTCCTCATGGTGATCAGCAAAATCGATATCGTCGAAATGCTGGAGCACGAGATCGAATGGCCCACGCTGATTTTCTTCATGATGCTCTTTGTCGTCGTCGCCGGCGCGGAAGAAACGGGGCTCATCCAGGTGATCGCCGAATGGGTCAAGAACATGTCCAAGGGATCGCTGGTGATCGCCGTGCTGATGATCCTGTGGGTTTCGGCCCTCGCCTCCGCAATCATCGACAACATTCCCTTCACTGCAACGATGCTTCCCATCGTGGCCTACCTGACGACGGAAATCCCGGGCGCGGAATGCGGCGTCCTGTGGTGGGCGCTCTCCCTCGGAGCATGCCTGGGCGGCAACGGCACCATGATCGGCGCCAGCGCCAACGTGGTCACTGTCGGCATGGCCGAGCGGGCGGGGTATTCCATATCTTTCATGGATTACCTGAAAGCGGCTTTCATTCCGATGCTCATTACCATCGTCATCTGTTCCGCCTGGCTGCTGCTGGTGGAAATGTAACGAACGGCAGGAGTGACGTAGCGAGCCTTGCGCTCATTTACCCGAACAATCCGGAGGGCCTATGGGTTACAAGAGTATCGTCTGTGCGGTAAGCGGATCGCCCTACTCGCTGAAGGCTGCGGAGCACGCGGCTGCGCTGGCGAAACAGGACGGCGCAAGCCTCGCCTTCGTCTACGCGGTGGATGCAACGTTTTTCCCGGGCGGCGTGGGAATGGGGGCCAGTCGGCATACGGCCGAAGAATCCCTGGAACGCATCGCCGTCCACATCCTGGAAAGCGCCGCGGAGGCCGCCCTGGGGCAGGGTATCGAGCCCAGGAAGATCGCGAGGAAAGGCCCAGTAATGGATGTTCTGCGGAAAGTGGTTGCGGAGGAGCGGGCAGACCTCCTGGTGCTGGGTCACGAGCACCGCACGTTTTTTGAAAAGTACCTGTTCAAGGGCGACGTCGAAGACGACGTGAAGGAACTGGAACGACAAATCGGGGCAAAGGTGATCGTGGTCGGGTAAGAGCGCCGGAAGCGAGGCGCGAACCCACGACGGCCCGTCATTGCCGACAGGGGCGCTGCGCGCCCCTGTCGGCAGGACATGCTCCAACGGGGGCTGTACAAAATGGATTCGACGACCGTGCTTCTTGTGGACGACGAACCGTTTTTCCTGGAAACGCTGGAAAAGCGCATGGACCTGCCTGGTTTCCACGTCCTCACGGCCGCCGGCGGCAAGGAAGGGCTGGCGGTTCTCGCGGAGCGCGCCGACGTGGACGTGGTGCTCCTCGACATGCAGATGCCCGGAATGGACGGCATCCAGGTGCTCCGCGAGATACGGCGGGCCTACCCGCTGATCGTGGTGATCATGCTGTCGGGGCACACGACGATCGAATCCGCCAGGATGGGAATGGCTCTCGGGGCATTCGACTACCTGATCAAACCCTGCCCCGTCGACCAGATTCTGGCCAGGATCCGGGAGGCAAAAACACAAAAGACCGTTCAGGAACAAAAAATAAACGAAGCACGCAGCTTGTGAGACTATTCCCAAACCGGCCGGAATACTATATTGTTCGAAACCGGCAGCGGCAGCCCGCAGCCGCGCCGAAGCCGGAAAACGGCCGTGAAGGCGGGGGACCGCCCGCGAATCGTTCGCGGGCCGGACGGTACAACGGCCTGCTATATCTCGAACCACGCAAGAGGAGAGCATTCACTTCATAAAAACAACCTGCCGTGTACCGGGTGATCCGCCCGGTGCGTATGAGGATTTCCTATGACCCAGATTCAAAGGCTTATCGACCAAGTTATCGATCGCGTGAACGTCAATCTCCGGGAACCCCCCTTCGACGCGGGGCCCTATGTGCGCAATCTCATCCCCCTCAACCAGTTCTCCAGATTCTACGCCTTTTACGGGTTAACATCCTACCATCCCATCCGCTTCAAGTTCCACAAGTCGAGTCTCGCCGGAAGCTACTTCCTGGGGAAATGCTCCGTCGACCACTCGATCCTCTACAAGAGCGATATCCGGGGCGACGAACTGAAAGTGCAGGGGCAGACCTTCAAGTGCTGCAACCTGCAGATCCCGATTCACGAAGACGAGGAAATTCGCATCAAGGACAGCTTCCTCATCAAGAGCCTCGTCCACAGCAACTCGCACGACCTGGAAAACCCTGAAGAATTCATGATCCGCAACACCATCGCGATGCACTATGCAAACATCCACGGGGCTCCCACGAGGGGCTGCTTCATCGGCCCGTTCGGAACCATCGATCTCACGACCTTCCACAACTGCGTGGTCGGCACGTACAGCTACGTGCAGACCGGCGAACTCAACCACCACCGTATTCCGGACGGCCAGATCTGGATCCGTTCCGCGGATGCCTTCAACTTCCTCTACCGGTTTCCCCCCGAAGTGCTGAAGCGATACATCCATGTCGAACCGGGGTCGATGCCGACCGGCCTGTTCATGGAGTTCATGGAGAACCGGGAGCGGGATTTCGAAGCGGCCTTCTACACGCTGCACACCATCCCCCCCATCCCCGTCCCCCTGGGCGCGACGCTCAACCGGTACGCCGTGGTCAGAGGCAAAACCGTCCTTTCAGAAAACGTGCTGGTCGCGCAAAGGGCCTATCTCGAAGACGCCTGGCTGGGGAAGGGCTCCAATGTCCAGGAAAACTGCTACATCATCCGCTCGCGCCTCGACGGGTACAACGTTACGGCCCACGGGGGCAAGGTGATGGACGCCCACATTCATCCGAAC
>JAJFUA010000370.1 GCA_021372635.1 Desulfobacteraceae bacterium
TCTAACACCTTTTCATCAAACATGCGTACCCTCCTCAACACGATTTCCACAAGATCCTGCCCGCTGGCAGCTTCCAACGGACCACGTTAAAGAAGCACGAACCGCATAGCTCGGCGCATAGGGCCAACTTTCCTCTTCCCAGGGAGGTTTCCCTCCAGAAAAGCGGCCTAGAGCAGGATGAATGATTAGAGAGTGTTTGTGAGAAACAGCCGTCCACTTAGCCTCAGCCTGCAGATCCGCAAGGGTTGCAGGGCTGTCATCAATAACTGCTTTCAATAGTCTATAGCAGCAAGGTTGCCAATAATCAACATCAATTCACAGACCTGCGGGGAATGAACAAAAAAAGTATGAGCCATCCGAAAGACGCTCCGGCGGGGAAATCGAATCTTCCTGTTAACTGCGCGGATTAGCGGGAATTATATTTTGTGAAAGTATTATCAATGGATTAGAATAATCACCCGAAAACGGTGCCGCCCACTCCCGGCGCCCCCCTCTGAAACCCCGTACCCGTTCCGGAATTGCGCCGCTCAACCCCCGAGAATTCAACTTGACACGGTGAACGACATCCACTTAAATTCATGCATGCGAAGCAAGTCTAGCAGGGGCGTCGAGCAATTCACCTGTTGATTGTGGACGGAGGAGGACCGTGGAGATGGCTGTTTTTCTGGCTCAGACGATCGAAAGCCCTTGTAGGAAATGTGAAAACGTGCATCTCAACAAAGAAGAGTGCAGCAGGAACTGCGACCGGCTGCGCGCGTTCCAGGATGCCATTCTGACTTACGATGAAAGAAATATAAAGAACTTCGGACTGAAGTGCCACCTATCGAAAGGGTGAAGGGGAACGCCTGAGGGACATGGCAGTTTCGTTCAACCCCGGAGCGCTTCCGGGAAGGCAATAAAAAAGGCGGCACATTGGTGCCGCCTTTTTTATTGCAACCGCTCAGGCAGGGATTTGACGAGCTAGACGTCGATCTTGCTCACCAGATCCTTGACATGCTGCACCGAGGTGCCGAATGCCGCCTTTTCTTCGGGGGTGAGGTTGATTTCGATGATCTCCTCAACACCGTTCTTGCCCAGCTTCACGGGCACGCCCACAAAGTACCCGCCGATCCCGTATTCCTTGTCGCAGTAGGCCGCGCAGGGCATGATCCGCTTCTGATCCTTCAGAATGGACTCCGCCATCTTTATGGCCGACCGGGACGGTGCGAAGAACGCGCTTCCGGTCTTCAGCAGGCCGACGATCTCGGCGCCGCCGTTACGCGTACGGTTGACCAGGGCCTCGATTTTCTCCGCGGACATCAGTTCCGGCAAAGGAATACCGGCAACCGTGCTGAAGCGGGGTAGAGGCACCATGTCGTCGCCGTGGCCGCCGAGTACGAATGCGGTGACATCCTGCACGGAGACGTCCAGATCCATCGCGATGAAAGCCTGGAAACGAGCTGCATCGAGCACGCCCGCCATACCGACCACCCTGTTGGTGGGGAAGCCGCTCACCTTGAACGCCGTGTAAACCATGGCATCCAGAGGGTTGGATACGATGATCAGGAAGGCATTGGGGGATTCGGCCACGATCTTCTGGGTGACTTCCTTGACGATCTTGGTGTTGATCGCCAGCAGGTCGTCGCGGCTCATACCGGGCTTGCGAGCAAGCCCCGCCGTGATGATGACGATATCCGAATTCGCGGTATCCTTGTAATCATTGGTCCCGACGACATTGGAATCGAAACCTTCGATGGGGGATGCCTGCATCAGGTCGAGTGCCTTGCCCTGGGGCATTCCTTCGATCACATCGATCAGGCACACGTCCCCGAGTTCCTTCGCAGCAGCCCAGTGAGCCGTCGTGGCGCCAACAAAGCCGCCACCCACTACCGTGATTTTCTTCCT
>JAJFUA010000400.1 GCA_021372635.1 Desulfobacteraceae bacterium
CCGCTTGGCCACGGAAAAGGTCTTGTGAAGGAGACGATTGAGGATGACCCTCACGGTCCTGCACTCGGTCGCCTCGCGGTAGGCCGCCTTGATCTGGCCGAGGATCTGCGGTTCGCCGATCACCATGGAATCGAGGCTGGACGCGACCCGGAAAAGATGCCGCACCGCTTCCAGATCCCTGTGGGTGTAGAAACAGGATTCGACAGCGGGTCCTGCAACGCCGAGATGCTCCTTCAGCGCGCGGGTTACCTCCTGGATTGCCTGTTCCCGTTCCGTACAGGTGAAGAGAAACTCGACACGGTTGCAGGTCGAAAGGAACAGGAGTTCGTCCACATGCTGCAACTGGGGAAGCAGCTGAAAGGGGGTGATGTGCTGGCGGCATGCCACAGCCAGTTCTTCACGGACTTCCACGGGCGCCGTCTTGTGATTCATGCCTAAGAGAATGATATGACTCATGAGCAACTCTTATCCGACGAATACCGTGTGATGACCTTTCATCAGGAGATTGACTCCCAGGAAAGTGATCAGGACCGCAGAGAAACCGAAAATAGCAAGCCACGCCGCACGGCGGCCGCGCCAGCCGACCGCCAGACGCTCGTGCAACAGGATGGCGTAAATACACCAGGTCACCAGGGAGAAAATCTCCTTTGGATCCCAGTTCCAGGGGGAGCGCCAGACCATGCTCGCATAGGCGAACCCCGCGACCAGGCCGCCGGTCATCAGGGGAAAGCCGCAGAGCAGGCAGTAATGATTGATCTGGTCCAGCCGTTCGAGGGAAGGAAGCCTCGCGTAAAGGAATCCGAAATTCTTGCGTTTGATCTGCCTTTCCTGAAGCAGATACATCACGCCGACGCTGAATGCGAGCGCGAAGAGGGCGTCGGCGATGAACAGTGCGCTTACATGGAAAAAGACCCAGCCGCTCTGCAGCGCGACGCTTTTGGGTATGACGTGCACCGGCACGATGGAGGAAAAGAGCATGAAGATTACGGCCAGAGGTGACACGAAAGAGCCCAGGATCCGCAACTGCAAGCGCACCTGAGCGACAAGATAAGTGGCCACCACGGCCCATGCAAGGAAGGAGAGAGCCTCCTGGCTGGTGGTGACCGCCAGGTGCCCCGTTTGCACGGAGCGCAGGAAAATCGCTCCCGCATGGAAAAGCGCCCCCGCGCAAAGCACGGACCACGCGATCCGGTGAACCGGCTCCCTGTCGTGGAACAGGTAGATCAGGTATCCGACCGTTCCGCAGCAGTAGCACAGGGTGGCGATGACAAGGAAGATTGTTTCCATACCTCATCCAACAGTGATGTCAACTCTTTCGAACCGATCCGCGGCCCGCAAATCCCCGAAACCGCCTGTAACGCTTCGGCCCGGTTTCCGCAGGCCACCCATTCGGGCAGTGGGAGTTCGGCTACTTCCCTGAATATGCGCTGATTCTCGGACGTCTCCAGCCCCTTGGACTGGACGAGCTTTCTCAACCGCCCCATGAAGGTGAGGAAAAAATCCCACTCCGGTCCGAACAGGGCGGCCAGCCGGATGCGGATCTTCCTGGCCAGCGCCGGACTCAGTCCCGCGGTGCTGACGGCGATGGTGAGCGGACCCCGCTGAAAGCTCGAGGGAACGATGAAAGACCCCTCCTCGGGATCCGTGGCCATGTTGCACCACAGATGACGCCTCCGGGATTCCTCCGCCACTTCACGGTTCAGGGCGGCGTCGCTGGTCGCTGCGAAAACAAGGTCCGCCCCTTCGAGAAGGTCCGGCCTGAAAGTCTTCCCCACATACTGGACGACTCCCTGCGCGCACTGCTCCTCGACCCAGGCGGTCATCTCCCGGGCAGCGAGCCGGACGGTTGCGCCCTGGCCGACCAGCATCCGTATCTTGCGCTCCCCGACCGCGCCGCCGCCTACCACCATGCATACGCGGTCCTGAACGGAAAGAAGAACTGGATAATATCCGGAATATGGGAGAAGACTGTCGTTTTCCATCATCGGGACAATGCCTGCTCTGCAGGTCGTGCATCGCGCGTCGGCCCCACGATCACATCCTCGAGAACTGCAGGCGATCAACAGGGCGATTCGGTTCAGAGTGCTCACCAGGGGGATGGTCCGCTCGGGAACCATGCCCACCGACAGTCCGGCCGACCATAAGTATACGTGCAGACTGCCTTTGGTCTTCCTATGTAACATGAAAGAAACCGGGAAACAAGGTGATGGGTAAAATCTGCCTAATTTCTATTCGATTTTACAAGGAAAAACGGGAAGCCCCCTTGTTTCCGGTGGGAGGGGAATTCCCTTTCCGGGGCATCACCGCCGAAGGCCCGGCCGACGGGTTTCTCGGGGTGGGACCGACGTTTCCCGCCGCCGGCAAAGAAAACGAAGTCCGTGCCCCGTTGTGCGGTCTCCCGTACAAGGTACGGCAACAGGGGAATGGTCCCGGCGCGAAAAGGACCGGTTTGGTTCCGGCAGTCTATAGGGGGGATCCGGTCGATGGAGCCGAACTTTCCGGTTCCTTCGGCCGGGGAAAGCCGGCAGAATCCGGTTTGAACAGTGCTGGCACGGGCAGGACGGGGACTTTGTCGCCGCTTTTCAGGTGCGACGGCAGATGACGAAGTCCGCGAGATCGCACAGCAGCTCCCTGGTGTCGCTTTCCGGGAAAATTCTGAGAGCGTCCTTGGCATTGCGCACGTGCTGAACGGCAAGCTGGTAGGTGTACTCGATGCCGCCCGTCCGATGGACGAGGTCTTTGACCGCTTCGAACTGGGCCGGTTCCATGGCCTGGGAACTGAATGCCTTCCGGAGAAACGTCCTGTCCGCCGGCTTGGCATTTCTCAGGGCACAGATGAGCGGAAGAGTGGCCTTCCCTTCCTTGATGTCATTCCCCACCGGCTTCCCGAGTTCCCGGGTGTCCCCGGTATAGTCCAGCGTGTCGTCGATCAACTGGAATGCGAGCCCCAGGTTGTGCCCGTAATCACTCAAGGCGGATTCCTGCGCGGGGCTGCCCCCGGCGAAAAGCGCCCCGATGCGGCAGGCGGCGCTGATCAGGACGGCCGTCTTCCGGGTGATGACCTCCAGGTATTCCTTCTCGTCGATTTCCATGTCATCGGCATGGGCAAGCTGCAGGACTTCACCTTCCGACATGGTTGTCGTCGCACTCGACAGGACGTCCAGAATACGGATGTCGTTGTACCCGACGGCGAGGAGAATCGCCTTGGAATAAAGGTAATCTCCCACCAGGACCACGGCGGAATTACCCCAGATCGTGTTGGCAGCAGGGTGGTTGCGGCGTGTTTCAGCGTGATCCACGACGTCGTCGTGGAGAAGGCTGGCGGCATGGATGAATTCGAACACGATGGACAGTGTGGCGTCACGGTCTCCCAGGTAGCCGCACATGCGCGAGGAAAGCACCATCAGGAGCGGCCTGAGCCTCTTGCCTCCGCTGCCCATGATATGGCGGCTGACTACGGTGATGTGGGGGACGTCGGTCGCCAACTGGCGGTTGATTTCCGCTTCGATTCGCTCCAGGTCGGGCCGAATCCGCGCGATGATCCGCTCCTTCATGTCGCTGAGAGGTGACGGGAACAGATTAGGAGTTGCAGAGTATTCCACTGTAAGTGTGCCTGCTTGATC
>JAJFUA010000418.1 GCA_021372635.1 Desulfobacteraceae bacterium
GCCACGCGCACGGTCCTGGTGAAAGTGAGTCTGCCCGCCGAACCGGGACTGGTCAACGGCCAGTTCGGAAGACTTCGTATCCCTTACAGCCGCTATGACGCTCTCGTGATTCCCGTCAAAGCCGTCCGGGAAGTCGGCCAGCTTTATCTCGTGGATGTACGGGACCGGGACGGCGCGCCGCAGCGCCGTTACGTGACCCTCGGCGAACGCCACGGAGACATGGTGGAACTGCTCTCGGGACTCGAAGAAAACGAGGAGGTGATCGTCCCATGAGCACGCACCAGGGCGTGAGCCACCACTGGATGACGCGCATCGTCGAGGCCTTCCTGCACGGGAACCTGTCGGTCCTGCTGATCCTCGTCAGCCTCATTGCGGGCATTGTCGCTCTTTGGATCACTCCCAGGGAGGAGGACCCCCAGATCATCGTACCCATCGCGGACGTGATGGTGAACATGCCGGGTGCGTCGGCCCGCGAGGTGGAACGGCAGGTGTCCACGCGTCTCGAAAAGCTGCTGTACCAGATCGACGGCGTGGAATACGTCTATTCCACCAGCTATCCGTCCCAGGCGGTCGTTACCGTGCGCTTCTACGTAGGCGAGGACCGGGAGCGGAGCTGGGTGAAGCTCCACAACAAGATCCAGGCCAATATCGACCAGGTTCCGCCCGGAGTGAGCGGCTGGGTGATCAAGCCCGTCGAGATCGACGATGTTCCCATCGTGAATCTCACCCTGTTCGGCGAGAGATACGACGATCACGATTTGCGGCGCATGGCCGAGGAGCTGGAAATCCGACTCCAGGCGGTGAAGAACGCAGGCCGGACGTACATTGTCGGAGGGAGGCCGCGGCAGGTCACCGTGGAGCTTTCGCCGCAGAAAATGGCTGGACGGGGCATCGCCATACAGGAGGTCGAGCAGGCCGTGAGGGGGGCCAATGCGGCACTGCCTTCCGGGAACCTGGTTTTCCGCAACGAAGAGATACGTCTGGACGCCGGGCGGTTCCTGCTCACCGCGCGGGAAGTGGAAAACCTGGTCGTCGGGGTGCGGGACATGCGCCCCGTCTACCTCGCCGAGGTGGCGACGGTGCGCGACGGTCCGGCGGAGCCCGACAACTATACGCGCATCGCTTTCGGCGAAAAAGCCTTCTCGTCCATGGATCCGGCGGCGGAGGGCGGAGCGCGGCAGCCCCCCGGAATCGAGCGGTTCCGGGATTACCCGGCCGTTACGGTTGCCGTGGCCAAGCGCAAGGGTACGAACGCCGTATGGGTCTCGGAGGAGGTGCGCAAGGAGGCGGAGCGTTTTGCGCGCGAGGCCCTGCCCCGGGGAGTGGATCTGCGCGTTACGAGGGATTACGGAAGAACGGCCGACGAAAAGGTGAACGAACTGGTGGAGGCGCTCCTGGTCGCCATAGCCATCGTGGTTCTCCTGCTGGCGTACTCGCTCGGCTGGCGGGAGGGCATCGTCATCGCCCTGGCCGTGCCCGTCACTTTCAGCTTTACGCTGCTCATCAACCTGTTCCTCGGCTACACCATCAACCGGGTGACCCTGTTCGCCCTGATCCTGTCGCTCGGCCTGGTGGTCGATGATCCCATAGTGGACGTGGAGAACATCCATCGCCATTTCTCCATGCGAAACGAACCTCCGCATCAGGCGGTGGTGAGCGCCGTGAACGAGGTGCGTCCGCCCATCATCCTGGCAACCCTGGCGGTCATCATCTCCTTCGTGCCCATGTTCTTCATCACGGGCATGATGGGCCCCTACATGGCCCCCATGGCGCTCAACGTTCCCGTGGCCATGCTGATGAGCCTGCTCGTGGCCTTCACCATCACCCCCTGGCTGTCGCTTCACATGCTGGGAAGCGTTTACGACAGGCCCCATGCTGCGGCCGCCGCGCTCGAGGAAAGCGGTCTTTATATCGTGTACCGGAAGGTGATGGAGGCGATCATCGGCCACGGCTCCCTGAGATGGGGAATCCTCGGCGGGGTCGCCCTCCTGCTCGGTTTCGCCGTCTGGCTGGTCCTGTCCCACCGTGTGCCGCTCAAGATGCTCCCGTTCGACAACAAAAACGAGATCCAGGTGGTGGTCGACATGCCCCGCGGAACGCCCCTGGAAAAAACGGAAGCCGCCGCACACGCGCTGTTCGACTACCTCGTGCGCGTTCCCGAGGTGACCGATGTGAACCTGTTCGCCGGTACGGCGAGCCCTTTCGACTTCAACGGCCTGGTGCGGCATTACTACCTGAGACAGGGGTCCTACGCGGGGGACCTGCGGGTGAACTTCATCGCGAAGAAGCACAGGGAGCAGCAGAGCCATGCCGTCGGCCTGAGGCTGCGGGACGATCTCAAACGGATTGCCGCCCGGTTCGGCGCCAACATCAAGATCGTCGAAAGCCCTCCCGGGCCTCCCGTCATCTCGACGCTCGTTGCGGAAGTCTACGGGAATCTCGGGCAGCCCTACGAGGAACTCGCCGGTGCCGCCGCACGGGTCAGGCGCATCATGGAAGAGACCTACGGCGTGGTGGATGTGGACGATATCCTGGTCGCTCCCCAGAAGAAGACCGTCTTTCGAGTGGACAGGACGAAAGCCGCCTTCCACGGCATCAGCGAGCAGCGCGTCGCCGAGACTCTCCAGGGGCTGGTACTGGGAACGGCGCCGGGGTCTCTGAGACTCGACAACCAGGTCAACCCGACCCTGGTCCGGCTGCAGCTCTCGAGGCGGGACCGGGCGCTCGAAGCGAGCTTCAACCAGATCATGATTCGCGGGCAGTCGGGGGAGGGCGTGTTTCTGACCGAACTCGGAACCTTCGAAGAGGAGATCATCGACCAGCCGATCTATCACAAGAACCTGCGGCCGGTGGTGTACGTATTCGGCGAGACCGCCGGGCTGCCGCCTCCCGAAGCGGTATTCGCGCTGGAGGACAGCGTAGCGCGGGACGTCCGGCTCGCGCCGTTTCAGGTCGTCTGGTCCGGGGAGGGGGAATGGGATATCACTCTGCGGGCCTTCCGGGACCTGGGCATCGCCTTCGGAGTCGCCGTACTCGGGATCTACATCCTGCTGCTCTACCAGACGCAGAGCTATCTGCTCCCGGCGATTCAGCTCATCGCTCTGCCCCTTTCGGTCATCGGCATTCTGCCCGGCTTCTGGCTGCTCAACACCGTCGTGGGACAGCCCGTCGGGGGGTGGGGCAATCCCGTCTATTTCACCGCGACGGCCATGATCGGCATGATCGCCCTGGCGGGCATCGCCACGAGGAATTCGATTCTCCTCATCGAATTCGTGGAGGAGCGCAAAAAAGAGGGCAAGCCTCTGGTCCGCTCCCTGATCGAAGCGGGCGCGCTGCGAACCCGCCCGATTTTCCTGACGTCGTTCGCCGCCATGCTCGCCGCCTGGCCCATCACTCTGGACCCGATCTTTTCGGGCCTGGCCTGGGCGTTGATTTTCGGCATAACGGTTTCGACCTTTTTCACGCTGATCGTCGTTCCCCTGGTCTACTACATGACCTACGGCCGCAGAGACGAAACGGTCCCGGTCTCGTGAGTTCCCGCTGAAGGGTTCCCGCCGGAACTGCACGGCGGCCTTTCCCTTCGGCAATTCCGTCGTAGTGGGAGCGCACGGAGGTTTTGCCGGATCGATCCATTCGGTTTTCCTGGAAGAATATGACTTGACGATAAGTTCGAATGTGGCGATTATTGTACCGACAAATCAAATTGCCTTCCTTTTTCCATACAGATGATACTACTGGTCCTCAGGCTTGACAGCAACCTTCCTGGAACGTGTACGGCGTCGACGATCAACTTGGATACGACACTGCGCGAAACAAGGAGGATACTCATATGAGCAAAGCCGAAGAAAAGGACAAGGTATTATTCCCCGTTGAAAAACCGCCTGCGGGTTATGCCCAGGGGACGAGCCAACCCCAGGTTCGCAGTGAAGAGACGGCTGGAGTCGGAAACATAGAAAAAGTGAGGGACATCCTCTTCGGCGCCCAGATGAAGGATTATGAAAAACGGTTTGTCCGCATGGAAGAGCGGATGGCCAGGGAAGTTTCCAACCTGCGTGAGGAAACCAGAAAACGTTTCGACGCCATCGAAAGCTATGCAAAGAAGGAAATCGAGTCCTTGAGCGACCGTCTTTCGGTGGAGCAGAACGAGCGGGTGGAGTCGGTCAAGCGGGAAGTGGAACTGATGGGCAGCCGGCTGAAGAGCGAACAGGCTGAACGTGGGGAAGCGATCAAGGAACTCGCCGGGGAGTTGAAAGAAACCGGCCGGCTTCTGGAAAAGAAGATTGCCCAGTTGGACGAACTGCTCGGGAAGACCTCACGGGAACTCCGGCAGCAGATCCTGGACCAGTCGAAGGAATTGTCCGAAGTCATCCGGGTGAAGTACGAAGACTCCACGGCGGCGCTCGAAAGGGCGGCCCGCGAATTGCGGCTGGATAAGGTCGACCGGGCGAAGCTTTCCGAACTCCTTATGGGCATGGCTCTTCATCTGACCGATGACGCCGCTTTGAGGCTCAATACCGAAGCAGACGATATGTCCCATGAATAGGTCTCCCGCTCCTGATTCGCCCAAAGCAGCCGAAGAGGAGCATTCTCCGCCTGCGGAGGAGAACCTGTCCGAGCTGCGCCGCCTGCTCCTGGGGCCATGGCAGGCCGAGGTGGACGGGCTGAGGCATCGCCTGGACGACCCCGGCCAGCATGCCGCCGAGGTGAGTGGAGTTCTCCCGGAGGCAGTCGCCCTGAGTTCCGGCAGGGACGGCAGGCTTGCCGCCGCACTTGCGCCCACCGTCGAGGAAATTCTCAAGGCCTCGGTCAGGAAGGATCCCAGAACCCTCGTCGCAGCCCTTTTCCCGGTGATGGGCCCCGCCATCAGGAAAGCTATCGCCGAAACCGTCAAGCGGATGATTCAGTCCTTCGATCAGATCATCGGGCAGAGCTTTTCCTGGCGGGGCCTGAAATGGCGCATCGAAGCCCTCAGGACGGGCAGACCGTTCGGAGAGGTGGTCCTCCTTCACAGCCTCGTCTACCGGGTGGAGCAGGTCTTCCTGATCCACCGGGAAACCGGGCTGCTGCTTCAGCACGTGGTGGCCGGATCGGTGGAGGCGCAGGAACCCGACATGGTGTCGGGAATGCTGACCGCGATCGGGGACTTCGTGCACGACTCCTTCCGAACGGAGGGGGAGGAAGCGCTGAACGTCGTGCAACTGGGGGAACTCAACCTCTGGGTCGAGCAGGGGCCCCGGGCGATCGTCGCCGGCGTGATCCGGGGAACGCCTCCCGAAGGGCTCAGGCAGTCCTTTACCGAAGCGCTGGAACTGATCCATGCCGAGCAGCGCCAGGCCCTGGAAACTTTCGAAGGAGACAATGCGCCCTTCGAGGCTTCCCGGCCGTGCCTCGAAGCCTGTCTTTCGGCTCAATACAAGGCCGGCGGGCGCAGGCTGTCTCCGATCACGGTTTTGTGCCTCCTGGCCCTTGCGGCTGCCCTGGCATGGTGGGGCTGGTGTGCCGTGCAGAGCGACCTGCGCTGGGATGCGTACGTTAGGAAGTTGAGCGCCGAGCCGGGCATCGTCGTCGTGGAAACCGGCAAACGGCACGGGCAGCGATTTCTGTCCGGCCTGCGCGATCCGCTGTCGAAGGACCCATCGGATTTGCTGAAAGAGGCGGGAATCGATTCCGGGGAAGTCGCTTTCCGATGGGAACCTTACTACGCACTGAACGACAGCTTCGTCCTGGCGCGGGCCATGCAATTGCTCAATCCTCCCGAAACGGTATCGCTCGCCTTCGACAAGGGGATTCTCACGGTGGAAGGAACAGCCTCCCATCAATGGATCCGCGAACTGAGGGGCCGCCTGCCGGCGCTGCCCGGCGTCGTGCGGATACGGGAAACCCTGGCGGACCGGGATATGGAGGAACTGGAAGCGTTGAAAGAGCGGCTGGAAAATACCGTTCTTCGCTTCGACACAAACTCGACTCTCCTGCTCCCGGACCAGGGCGGAATTCTGGCCGAAACGGCCGCGCAGGCCCATCGGCTTCAACTTCTCTCCGCGCTCGTCCACATGACTTTCCGCATCGACGTGGTGGGCCACGCCGACTCGTCCGGCCTGGAGGCCAGGAACTTCAGCCTGAGCCACAAGCGGGCGGACGAGATTCGTTCCTTCCTGGTTTCCAGGGGGGTGGACCCGGCCGTTCTCAACGCCGTGGGAATGGGATCGAAACAGCCGGTGCGGGAAGAGGCTTCGGAGCAGGACCGGGGATTCAACCGCAGCGTGACCCTGCGGCCGATTCTCTTTTCGGCTCCGCGCCGGTGAGTGCAGGCGGGGGAAAGTCTTGAACCGGATTTCATGGCGTTCATGAGAGGCGAAGATGATCCAGAAAAAGATCGCGATGCTCGGAATGTACGCCGTCGGCAAGACGTCGCTCGTCAAACGGTTCGTCAGCAGCATTTTCGATGAAAAATACCACACGACGATCGGCGTCAAGATCGACAGGAAGGTTGTCAGGGTGAAGGACCTGGACGTAACGCTGATGATCTGGGACGTAGCGGGTGCGGAGGACCATTTTACCGTTCCCGCCTCCTTTATCCGCGGTTCCGCCGGCTATCTCCTGATCATCGACGGAACCCGCCCCGAAAGCCTCGACCGGGCGCTCGAACTTGCCGCGCAGGTCGAACACGATGTGGGCAGGATTCCCTTTGTGGGCATCCTGAACAAGAGCGACCTGGTGGACCGCTGGCAGTTGAAAGAAGAAGACTTGCAGCCGCTTAAGGCTCTCGGCTGCCCCGTAATCCGGAGCAGCGCCCTGACGGGGGAAGGTGTCGAGGAGTCATTCCGGATACTGGCCGAACGTCTCGTGTAGGAGACTGTTCCAGGCTGTCGCCAGCGGGGTGGAAACAGCCGCGCTCACAGCGTGATGACGCTCTCCGCCCGGGCGAGTTCGAACCGAAGCCCTGTATGATCGCTCCTGCGCTTGAGAGTTTCATCGATCCAGTTTCTTTCCGACCAGTCGCGGTTGGGGTCGTGGTGCCCGATGTACGTGGCTTTGACCGCACACATCTCGGCCATATCGACGACATCCTCGATGCAGGAGTGCCCCCAGTCCAGCCTCGGAACCCCTCCCGAGAGGCCGATTCCCTGGTAGCCGTCGTATTCCGCGCGAAAGAACTGGCCGTCGCGGTAGAGCGCGTCCGCGCCGTGCACCTTTTGCCCGAGCCGTTCTTCGGCCTGCAGGCTTGCCTGCTGCCTGGGGTCGTCGGGCTGGTCTCCGTGGCGGAGTTCGTGATCGGTGCAGAAAACGAGGGTTTTCCCGCCGTGTTCGATTCGATATGCCAGGCACGGTGCAGGGTGGAACACCTCGAAGGCGGTGATCTTCGTGGCCCCGATCCGGATGGGCTCCCACAGGGGATGGCAGGAATGCGCGAGCCGGTCTTCCCCGTCGTCCGGCGGCGGGTTGCGCTCCATGTCCCGGATCTCGCAGGACTCGAACCGCGCCGGCATCAGTTCGTAGCGGAGCGGCGTCTGCACTCCCAGCAGGCTGGCATCCACCTGGTGGGTGAAGATGCCCAGGTTCTGATCGAGTGCGCGGAGATACTGCCGGTTTCCATAGACGTGGATGTGATTGCGGGGATCGAAGCATACCGCGGCCTGGTCGAACCCTTCGGTATGATCGAAATGCGAATGGGACCCGAAGATGAACAGGTCTCTCCGCGGGGCGGCGGCCCATTTCTGCTGCAAATCCACGGCGCAGTTGCGGAATCCGCTGCCGCAGTCGAAGACGAGGTCGCAGCCGTCGCCGGTTTCGACATGCACGCAGGTCGTCCATCCCCCGTAGACGCGCGCCTCTTCGATTTCGAACCGCTGCCGGTAGGACCGGAGCACCTGGCGGCTTACTTTCCCTCCCAGGATCTCCTCCAGGGTGCAGCCGATTCGGCCGTCCGGGCTGGCTCGCTTCGACAGGTCGGCGAAAACCTGCTCGAGCAGGCGGATGTCCATCAGTTCCTGGAGGGCCAGCCTCTCCCTGCGGGAAGGAAATACAGACCCGCTCCCCTGCACTCCGTAGAGGTGAATCTTCAAGTTGAAGCATTCGTCGCCCATGGTTCTCCCCCGGTGCTCGACCGATGACGGCGGTCGTCGTCTTGTACGAAAAATGCTTCCCGGTGACGCGTTTTCCCCGATGCCGGTATTTGCTGGACAAGTCGCATGCTTGCAGGATGTGATTGCTTATCTTCTAGCGCCGGCGAAGCCTCGTGTCAACCGGGACGTTGCCTGCCCGCCCAGGAAGGTGGGAGCATCGAGGAAACTCCGGATCTCCCCCATGTACTTTGCCGCCTTTACGCCGTCCGCCTCTCCTCCGATCCCTTGTACGGCTGTGCCGCTTCGAGTCCGCCGTCGGCGAAGGGCGTCCGAACCCCGATCATGCACCGGTTCGGAGCGCCGGGAGGGACCATCGGGTAGACCTTTTCGTCCCTGCCGATCCTTGCTCGGATGAGGCACGGGCCGCGCCTCTCCAGGGCTTCGCCGAGAGCGGCCGCCGGGTTCCTGCCGGCGTCCAGGTCCAGGGCCTTCATGCCGAACCCTTCCGCAATCCTGACGAAATCGGCCGGGGTGTCGTAGTTGCAGGCGAAAAGCCTGCGTCCATAGAAGAGATCCTGCTGCTGGCGGACGAGTCCGAGGCAGCGGTTGTCCAGGACGACGATCTTCACGTTGACGTCTTCCTGTACCGCCGTCGCCAGTTCCTGGATGTTCATCATGAGGCTTCCATCTCCCGTGAAGCAGACGACGGTACGGTCGGGACGGGCGAGGGCCGCTCCGATCGCCGCCGGAATTCCGAAACCCATGGTTCCGAGCCCTCCCGACGTGAGCCAGTGCCGGGGTCTTCGGAACGGATACACCTGGGCCGTCCACATCTGGTGCTGCCCCACGTCGGTCGCCACGATGGCCGAGTCGTCCAGGTGTGAGGCGGCCTGGAGAATCAGGCCGCGCGGTGTGGAAAGGTCTTCCCGCTCAGGCGCCGGGATCGCATGGGCGTCCTTCATGGCGAACACGAAATCCAGCCAGTCGGCCCTCGGGGCGGCGTCCGTGAGCGGGAGAAGGGTTTCCAGCACGCGGCCGATGTCTCCGACGACGCCTGCGTCGACCTGCCTGAGCTTGCCGATTTCCGCCGGATCGATGTCGATATGAACGATTCGCGCCGCCGGGCCGAACTCCGCCACCTTTCCCGTCGCCCGGTCGTCGAAACGGACGCCTGCGGCGACGATCAGGTCGCTTTCCTCGAGAACCAGGTTGGTGGAGGCAGCGGCGTGCATGCCGAGGAGTCCGAGGGAAAGGGGATGGTCGGCAGGCATGGCGCCCAGGCCCATGAGGGTCGCCGCAGTGGGCATGGAGGCCTTTTCCGCCAGTCGGACGGCCAGTTGAGCGGCTTCGGAATGAATCACGCCGCCGCCGAGGAGGAGGACGGGACGGCGGGAGGTGTTGATGAGCACCGCGGCCCTGAGGACGTCCGCCGCGGGAAACCGGGGATGTTCGTCCCGCTTTCCCGGGTTCGGCCACTCGTCGAAGGAGATGGTTTCGTCCTGGACGTCTTTGGGTATGTCGATCAGAACGGGGCCGGGCCGACCCGAGGCGGCGATCCGGAAAGCCTCGGGGATGACTTCCAGCAGTTCGGAGGCGGAGCGGATCATGAAACTCCGCTTGGTGATCGGGAGACTCAATCCGTACGTGTCCACTTCCTGAAAGGCGCTGCTGCCGATCAGTGCCCGGGGAACCTGCCCCGTGACGCATACGATGGGGACCGAGTCCAGTTTTGCGTCGGCTATGGCCGTAAGGAGGTTCGTGGCGCCCGGGCCGGACGTGGCGAGGCAGACCTGGGGTTGTCCGCTTACCCGGGCCATGCCCTGGGCGATGAATCCCGCGCCCTGTTCGTGGCGTGCCAGAACGTGGTGGAGCCTTTTGGACCGGGAGAGAGCGTCATAAAGGGGCAGGTTGCCTCCTCCCGGTATGCCGGCCACGATGCGGATACCCTGACGCTCCAGAAGACGAACGACGATCTGTGCCCCGGAAAGCTTGTACATGGATGAGCCTCCTAATTCCGAGCCCCTCGATGGAACCGGTGCC
>JAJFUA010000366.1 GCA_021372635.1 Desulfobacteraceae bacterium
TCGTATCCGTGAAACTCCGCCTGGCCCGCCTTCTCGATGTCGCTCAGACGCTGGGATACGGTGTAAACGGCCAGGCCGGACTTCCCGGCGATCTCCCTGACGGACAGCGGTCCTTCCCGGAGCACTTCCAGAATGAGCGCACTCTGGTATTCCATCTCGGTGACCGAGCGCAGCAGGTCGGTGTACTGCTGCTCGCCGATCTTCCTCTGGTAGACGTTGCCCCGTTCCGTGATCTGGCGGTCCATTCCCACGATCCACCGCAGCCGGGGAGAGTTCAGGGCGCCTTCCACGGCCGCCAGCTGGAGCCTGTGCTGCGCGGGGTCGAAGGGCCCCAGGCCGGCGATCGTTCCGCTCAGTTCCTTGACGAAATCGGCGAAAATCTGCCCTTCGGCGGCGCTGACCCAGCGAAGCTGCATGCGGTCGCGGCCGATGCCGGAGAGTTCCATCAACTGTTCTACGATCTGCATTCTCTTCAGGGTGTATACATTACCTTCCAGGTAATGGCAGTCTCCGAGGTGTCACCCAAAGACGAAGACGCCGTCGAAGCCGCTCTTCAGCCCCTCCGTCACGTAGAGGGGGTCGACGCGGCCCGAACACATGGTCCGGATGACCCGGATGGTCGGCGGGTACTGGAAGCGGGATACACCCGCCAGGTCGGCACCCGCGTAGGCGCACCAGTTACACAAAAAAGCCAGGATCTTCGGCTCAAAAGCATCACTCATTTCCTGTCTCCTGCTGAAGTCTTTCCCGGAAACCGGACCCGGATTCCGGAAATCAAAAATCCAAACAGCCGATTCACTGAGTCTTGTCTATTATCCGCGCGCCCCGCCCGCCTGGATGGCGGCGATGATCTGCCGGTCGCGGAAATGCTTCATGTCGATGGCCTTCTGCGGGCAGGCCGCCGAACAGACGCCGCAGCCCTTGCAGGACGCCGCGACGGTTTCGGCGCGGTATCCCTTGCCCACCACCTTGTGGAGCCGGATCGCCCCGAACGGGCAGTTGGCCTCGCACATCCCGCAGCCGATGCAGGCGGTTTCGTCCACCGACGAAACGATCGGGGCCACGTCCACGAAGGGCTTGGCCAGAATGCTCGCGGCCCTCGCGGCGGCCGCTTCGGCCTGGGCGATGGATTCCTCGATGGGCTTCGGGTAATGCGCGAGCCCTGCGACGAAGACGCCGTCGGTCGCGAAGTCCACCGGGCGCAGCTTCATGTGGGCTTCCAGGAAGAATCCGTCCTGGTTCAGCGGGACTTTGAAGAACCTGGACAGTTCCTCGCTTCCCTTCGGGATGATTGCCGTTGCCAGGTTCAGGTAGTCCACCTCGAGTTGCACCGGCCTTCCGAGGACATGGTCCCGAACGGCGATGCCGAGCTTTTCCCTGCCGTTCGATTGAATTTTTCGGACCACGGGCTTTTCGTCCGCCGCGTAGCGGATGAAGAGCACGCCGAGTTCACGGGCCTTCGTGTACAATTCCTCCCGCTGACCGTAGGTGCGAATGTCGCGGTAGAGAACGTAGACGTCGAGGTCAGGCCTTTTGGTCTTCAGCTCGATGGCCTGCTGGACGGAAGCCGTGCAGCAGATCTTGGAGCAGTAGGGCCGTTGCGGTTCGCGGGAGCCCACGCACTGGATGAAAGCCACCGCTTCCGCTTCCTGCAGCCGTTGCGGTTCGTCGGAGAACAGTTTGTCCAGGTCGTGCCAGCGGGTGACGCGGTCGCTTTCGCCGTAGAGGTATTCCTCGGGCTTGAGCGAATGGGCGCCGGTGGCGATGATGGCAATGCCGTGTTCCAGGTCTCGCTGGGCGCCGTTCACGTCGACGGTGGTCGTGAACTGTCCCACGAAGCCCTGGACGTTGACGATGCTGGCGTGGGTGATCGTTTCGATGTTGGCATGGGCCAGGACCTTTTCGCGCAAGCTTCCGACGAAGGCCGCGACGTCCTCTCCCTTCCAGCTGTGCTTGACTTTCAGGGCGTGCCCGCCGAGTTCCTCTTTTTCCACCAGGTAGGTCTTGAAGCCCTGGTCGGCGAGGTTCAGAGCGGCGCTCATGCCCGCCACGCCGCCCCCGATGACGAGGCCGGTCTGCTTGAGTTCGACCTGCAGGCGCTCGATGGGTTCCAGGAGCGCCACCTTGGCGACGGCCATGCGCACCAGGTCCTTGGCCTTTTCGGTCGCCTTTTCGGGCTCCGCCTGGTGCACCCAGGAATCCTGGTCGCGGATGTTGGCCAGTTCGAACAGGTACCGGTTCAGTCCCGCTTCCCGGATCGTCTCCTGGAAGAGGGGTTCATGGGTGCGCGGCGTGCAGGCGGCCACGACGATCCGGTTGAGCCGGTGTTCCTGGATGGCTTCGCGGATCAGTTTCTGGGTGTCCTGGCTGCAGGTGAAGAGGTTGTCCGCCACGTAGGAGACGAAGGGCAGACCCCTGGCATACTCGCGAACCGCGGGTACATCGACGACGCTTCCGATGTTGATGCCGCAGTGGCACACGAAGACGCCGATTCGCGGCTCCTGGCCGGCGACCGGGTCTTCCGGAGGGTACGTCTTTTCCCTGGTGAGCGAGTTGCGGGAGTCGGCGAGCAGGGCTGCGGACGCCGCCGAAGCCGCGGAGGCCTCCATGACGGAATAGGGGATGTCCTTGGGACCGGAGAACGCGCCGCAGGCGAAGATCCCGGGGCGGGAGGTCGCGACGGGGCTGAAGGCGCTGCCCGTGGCGAAGCCGTGGGCGTCGAGTTCGACCCCGAGCCTGCCGGCGAGCCCGGTCACGTCTTTGGCGACTTCCAGGCCGACGGAGAGCACGACCATGTCGAAGACTTCACTGTGGCTGGCGCCGCTCTCGTCGGCATATTCGATCGCAAGGTCGTCCGATCCCTTTCCCGCGGGGGCGATGCTGTGAACCCTGGAACGGATGAAGCGCACTCCGGTCTCGTCCTTGGCCCGGTTGTAGTAGCGCTCGAACTCCTTGCCGTAGGTCCGCATGTCCATGAAGAAGATGGCCGTGTCCAGATCGCTCTTGGAATGTTCCTTGGCGATGACCGCCTCCTTGATGGCGTACATGCAGCAGACGCCGGAGCAGTATCCGTTGTCGCCCTTGTGGATGTCGCGGGACCCGACGCACTGGAGCCATGCGATCTTTCGGGGTTCCTTCCTGTCCGAGGGCCGCGCCAGGTGCCCTTCGAAAGGCCCGGAGGCGCTCAGGATACGCTCGAACTGCGTGCTGGTGATGACGTTCGGGTATCTGCCGTATCCGTAAGTGTCGTACACCTGGGGAGCGAAGGGCTTGAAGCCCGGCGCCAGAATGATCGAGCCGACCTCGATCCGGTGCTGCTGTTCCTGCTGGTTGAAATCCACGGCGCCGGCCGGGCAGAACTTTTCGCAGGCGCGGCACTTGCCGTTTTTGAAGTAGATGCAGTTGTCCTTGTCGATGGCGTACTTGAGCGGTACGGCCTGGGGATATTTGACGTAGGCCGCCTTCCTCTGGCCGAGACCTTCGTTGAAAGCGTCCTCGACCTTCTTGGGGCACTTTTCGGCGCAAACGCCGCAGGCGATACACTTGTTTTCGTCGATGAACCGGGGCTGCGTCCGGACCGTAACGGTGAAGTGCCCGGCATCCCCTTCGAGCGCCTCCACCTCCGCCATGGTCATCAGCCGTATGTTGAGGTGGCGGCCGCCTTCAACGAGTTTCGGCGAGAGGATGCACATGGAGCAGTCGTTCGTCGGGAACGTCTTGTCCAATTGCGCCATCACACCGCCGATGGAAGGGCTTTTCTCCACGAGGTAGACAAAATAGCCGGATTCGGCCAGGTCGAGGGCCGACTGCACGCCTGCAATGCCGCCCCCCACCACCATGACTGCGCCTGTTTTTGGCTTCAAATCACTCTTTTCCATCGTTAACATTCACTCCATAAGCGAACTTTTTTTGGCAAGCCCAATCGCCGATACCATCCAAAAAGCTGACCGTGCCTGAATTCCTTGCCACCGCTTTCTTACAGGAATGAGGCTATTTGAAAACCCATGGGCTGATGGATTTTGCCCACGGCCCCACATGATTGTGATATTTGTTACAATGTCGACCACGCAAAAACCGCACCGGACTCCTCCTGCCCTCGGAGCAAAAACAACCGAAAAAACGGTATGTTGCCCGTTTTGGGTGGATTCGGCCCGGTGTCCCGGCATTCCGGAGCGATACGAAGCGTTCCGGCAGGGGGAGCCGCCAAACATGGCTGCAAGCAGCGGCCGCGACTCAGACTTTCGAGGCGGCCCGCAATGCGAAAGCATATCTTTTGATAACAATTATCCTGAGCAGCCTTCAGGAGACGTCCACGGAATTTCCCGGGCAGCGAGGTGCACAGAGCGGTGAAAAGCGCATCAGCGGGGAGTTGGCAGCGGAATTCCGATTCGTGCCCGAGGATTCTTCTCGTGAAAAAAAGGAGATGGACTCCGCGGGGCTCAAGCATTAATTCTCAAATCGGTTCTATCTTTCATAAATAGAAGCCGCTGTCAAGTCAAGTGATGTTTTTGCCCATAGTTTACATTTTGCACAAGAAATCCCCTGATTTTGCCTTTTGTGCGCACATGGAACGAGCACGCCGCCGGGGGTGGGAGGGAGGAGCATAAAATCGTTGAGCGCAACGGCCTTTGCTGACATATTGTGCCGGGAAAGCTGGAGGAATGTGGGGATCGGGTCGACTTTTACCAAGGAGCCTGCGATGCTGACGACTTTGGCCGTGATGACCAGCGGCGGGGACTCGCCGGGAATGAACGCTGCCGTGAGGGCCGTGGTGCGCCGGGCGCTCGAAAGGGGCCTCCGCGTTTACGGCGTTTACTACGGCTACGAAGGACTGGTGAAGGGCGGAGAGGAAATCCGCCTGCTCGGGTGGCAGGATGTGGGAGGTGTTCTGCAAAGAGGGGGGACGTTCCTCGGTACGGCCCGCT
The DNA here is from genome assembly GCA_021372635.1 of Desulfobacteraceae bacterium. Lineage (GTDB taxonomy): Bacteria > Desulfobacterota > Syntrophobacteria > Syntrophobacterales > Syntrophobacteraceae > JAJFUA01. Next base: position 4,926 of record JAJFUA010000366.1, read on the forward strand.
CGGAGCGGTTCCGGACCAGGGAAGGCCGGCAGGTGGCGGTCCGGCACATGCTGGAGGCCGGCATCGAGGCACTGGTCGTCATCGGGGGCGACGGCTCCCTCATGGGGGCGCACACCCTCGCGTCGGAATGGACGGAGCACGTTCGGGAGATCCGCGGGGAGCGGAATCTGCCGGAAGACGGGGACATCCCCCCGCTCCAGGTCATCGGCCTTCCCGGCTCCATCGACAACGACCTGCACGGGACCGACATGTCCATCGGGGCCGATACGGCCCTCAACCACATCGTCGACGCCATAGACAATCTGTCTTCGACGGCGGCCTCGCACCAGCGCACCTTCGTGGTGGAAACGATGGGCCGCCACTGCGGCTACCTGGCCCTTTCGGGGGCGCTTGCCGGAGGGGCTTCCTGGGTGCTGGTGCCGGAGCAGGAACTCGAACTGCGCTGGCACCAGAAGATGGTCTCCGCGATTGACAAGGCAAGGAAGATCGGACGGCCGCACCAGATGGTGATCGTGGCCGAGGGGGCCAGGCACCCCGACGGACTCGTCATCGATTCCCACGACGTCCAGACGATACTGAAGGACCGCCTGAAGATCGACGTGAGGGTCACCGTGCTGGGACACGTCCAGCGCGGGGGGGCTCCCACGGCTTTCGACCGCGTCCTCGCCACCCGCCTCGGAGTCGCCGCCGTGGACATCCTCCTGGACGAACCTTCCACCGAACACCGGCACATGGTCGGGCTGATCCGCAACCAGGTTGCCGCGACGCCCCTCGTGGAGGTGGTGGAGAAGAGCCAGGCCGTGAGCGCGGAGATAGAAAACGGGAATTACGCGAAGGCTCTCGAACTGCGCGGAGGCACCTTCACGAGCACCCTCGACCTGGTCAAGACCCTCTCCCGGATCAACCCCGTACAGGAACGCCGGGAAGACGGCAGGATCGTCATCCTGACGGGCGGGGCCGATGCGCCCGGCATGAACGCCGCGGTGAGCGTGGCCGCGCGCTGTCTCATGAACGAGGGCCTTCCCGTCTGCGGGGCCAGGGACGGTTTCTTCGGCCTGATCCGCGGAGATTTCGTGGATCTCGACTGGCATGAACTCGTCGGCTGGATCAACCGCCCCAGT
>JAJFUA010000372.1 GCA_021372635.1 Desulfobacteraceae bacterium
AGGTCGATGTTGCGCCGCGCCGCGTGGATGAAATGGTTCCCGCCGATGGCCAGAGCGTCGCCGTCGCCCATCGGCACGATCACCTTCAACTCCGGCTTGCTCAGCTTGACGCCCGTGGCGAAAGCCAGGGCGCGGCCGTGCAGCGTGTGGAGCGAGTGGAAGTCCACGTAGCCCGCGATCCTGGACGAACAGCCGATCCCCGACGTCATGACGATGTCGTTCTTCCGCAGCCCCAGTTCCGCGACGGCCGAAATCAGGCCCTTGAGCACGGTCCCGTGGCCGCAGCCGGGGCACCAGATGTGGGGGAAAAAGCGTTCCCTGATGTACTCGTTGACGTTCGCCATGCCTCAGACCCCCCTTCCCTGGATGAGATGCAGGATGTTCTTGATGTCGGTCGGCGTGATGAACTGCCCGTCGATGCGGTTGGCCAGCACGACCCGGTCGGGATCGTGCACGGCGCGCTTCACGGAGCGCAGGATCTGCCCCATGTTCATTTCCACCACGACGACGTGCTGGGCGTTGGAGCACTTTTCTTCCACGAGATCGTACGGAAAGGGCCAGAGCGACTGCAGCTCCAGGAGCCCGAGACGCACGCCGCGGCCGCGGCCGTTCTCCACGACGTGGAGAGCGGAACGCGCCGAACAGCCGTAGGAAACCAGCACGGTCCGCGCGTCTTCCATGTAGAATTCCTTGTAGCGGGTGATGGCTTCCACGTTGTTCCTGATCTTGTCCACGAGGTGGTGCAGCAGGCCGTGCACGACACCGGGATTGTCGGAGGGAAATCCCCACATATCGTGAAACAGGCCCGTGACGTTGTAGCGGTGCTCGCCGCCGAAATCCGACATGGGCAGGCGCCCGTCTTCGCGGGGCAGGTACGGATGGTAGTCGACCCCGGCCTTTACGGAGGTGTGTAGACGGTCCACCACCGGGATCTCTCCCGGTTCCGGTATCACCAGCTTCTCGCGCATGTGCCCGATCACCTCGTCGAACAACAGCACCACAGGAGTCCTGTAGGTCTCCGCCATGTTGAACGCGTCCACCGTCACGGCGAACACGTCCTGGTGATTCGAAGCGGTCAGGGCGATGATTTCATGATCACCGTGAACACCCCACCGCGCCTGGTAGACGTCCCCCTGGCTCGGACCCGTCGGAAGCCCCGTGGAAGGCCCCCCCCGCTGGACGTTGACGATCACGCAGGGGATCTCCGCCATGATGGCGTAGCCGAGTCCTTCCTGCATCAGGGAGAAGCCGGGGCCGCTCGTCGCGGTCATCACCTTGCGCCCGGTCAGCGATGCCCCGATGATCGCGCAGATGGAAGCGATTTCATCCTCCATCTGGATGAACTTGCCGCCCTGCTGCGGCAGCCGCAGGGCCATGGTTTCGGCAATTTCCGTGGAAGGGGTGATGGGATAGCCCGCGAAGAACTCGACCCCCGAATAGAGCGCCGCCTCGACGCAGGCCTCGTTTCCCTGCAAGAACTGAACGCTTTGCTTCATGCCGGGCTGCCTCCTTCCTCTTCGGTTTCGATCTCGATACTCAGATCCGGGCAGCGAAGCTCGCACATTTTACAGCAGACGCAGGCCTCCGGATGCGCCACCCGAACCTTGTCCTGCTCGTCAAGATCGAGGACACCCTTGGGGCAGAACCTGACGCAGATTCCGCACCCCTTGCACCATTCCCGTCTGATAAGGTGTTCCTTCAGTTTTCTCTTGGCCACGACTTATTCTCCCTCCAGTCGCGAGTCACCCTATAAACCTGTTGCGCCGGCAACCCCGAACGGCACGCACAGGCATGCGCCCTGTCCGCACCCGGAGTCCGGTTATGGATGAGATAACGTATATTATCACTACTATTGGCGGCGCAGCAACGACGAATGCCACCGGCGAGAGGGCTTCCGTGGCGTGGAATCACCTCATGGCCAGCAGCGCCTTCACGGCTTCCTCGGCCCTGGCGCGCAGTTCGGCCGTTTTTCTCGCCTGGCGCGCAAGAGTCCCCCGCCGCTCCTCGATCATCCTTGCCGTTTCGGCGGGGCTCGGTCCGCCCGTTCCCGCCCGGACGGCCACGTTGGACCGCGGATCGAGGGCCTTCGCCAGATCTACGGCGCTCATGCCGCATTCGCCGGGCTTGAGTCCCGCCATCTCCAGCGTTACGGCTTCCAACTCCTCAAAGGTCGGCAAGGAACTTCCGGCCGCCAGGCGCCCCACGATCCTGTGAGCCGTCCGGAAGGGAATGCCCATCTTGCGGACCAGGACGTCGGCCAGTTCCGTGGCCGTGGAAAACCCTTCTCCCGAACGCTCCTCCATCAGCTTTTCATTGAACTTCATGGTGGAAAGGCACCCGTCGAGGATGCGGACCGTGCCCCGCGTCCAGTCCATGCCCCTCCACAGGTGGGGGGTGACCTCCTGGAGATCCCGGTTGTAGCTCATGGGCAGGGCCTTGAGGATCGCCAGGGCGGAAATCAGGCTGCCCAGCACCGATCCGGTTTTGGCGCGCGCGATTTCGGCCGTGTCCGGGTTCTTCTTCTGGGGCATGATCGAACTGGTGGAGGCGAACAGGTTGTCCAGTTCGATGTATCCGAATTCCTGGGTGGACCAGAGGACGATTTCTTCCGACAACCGGCTCAGGTTCACCATGTGAATGGAAAGGTCCGCCAGCACTTCCAGGATGAAGTCCCGGGTGGAAACCGCGTCCATACTGTTTTCCACCAGGCCGTCGAAGCCCAGGAGGCGGCAGGTGCGGAGACGGTCGATTTTGAATCCCGTGGACGCAAAGGCCGCGGCGCCGAGCGGGCTGAGGTTCACCCTGCGGTAGGCCTCCTCCAGGCGGTTCAGGTCCCGCAGGAAGGCGTCTGCGTAGGACATGAGATAGTGGGCCAGCGTCGTGGGCTGCGCGTGCTGCGTGTGGGTGAACCCGGGCATGACGGAGTCGGTGTGCTTTCCCGCAAGCTCCACCAGGGTCCCGATCAGCGACAACTGCTCATCCATCAGGCCCAGCATCTCCTCGCGGAGCGCCAGGCGGATGCTGGTCGCCACCTTGTCGTTCCGGGACCGGCCCGTGTGCATCCTGCCGCCCTGCGGCCCCATCTTCGCGAGAACGTACCCTTCGATGGCCTCCGCTATGTCTTCGGCTTCCCCCAGTTCCGACTCCTCGATCCCGGCGAGGGTCTCGATGATCGTCGAACATTCTTCCGCCGAAACCCACCCCTGCTCCTTCAGCATGATCAGGTGGGCCCGGTCCACCAGCAAGTCCGCCTGAAAAATCTTCTTGTCCGGTTCCCGTGACGAGAGGAACTCCAGTACATCCTTCGAAATGGCTCCCAGTCGAGAGTCGCGCAACATAATGCCTTTCCTCCTGTTTTGTGTTGAAAATGCGGCGCTTCAATACGAGAAGAACCCGTTATAGGCCGGGGCTTTGTCCTTGACAAGTCTTCAGGTGAGGTCTAATCTGTCTAACAGTTAAACCATATAATGATTGCGGCGGGCAGGGCAACTTTTTTTTCGATCCAGCCCGCACGCACACAGGGCGCAGGCATGACGGTCGGATTCAAGAAACTCAAACAGAACCGCATCTTTCACGGTGTCGTGGAGCAGATTCAGCAAGCCATCCTCGATGGGTCCCTCAAACCGGGCGATCAGCTCCCCTCCGAATGCAAGCTCAAGGAATTATTCGATACGAGCCGCGGCACCGTTCGGGAGGCCCTGCGCACCCTCGAACAGAAAGGTCTGATCGAAATCAAGACCGGCGTGGGCGGAGGTCCCGTCGTCAAGGACGTAACCACCCAGAAAATCGCCGAGGACCTTGATCTGCTCATCCAGTACCAGAAGGTCACCTACGACCACCTGGCCGAATTCCGGGAGGGGGTGGAGGGCATCGTCGCGGGACTCGCCGCCGAAAGGGCCACCGACAGCGACATCGGCTGCCTCAAGGCGCTCCTCGCCGAAGCGAAGGAAATCCTCCGGTCCGAACAACCCGACGGCGAAGCGTTCGCCCGGGTCGACATGCAGGTCCACATCAGCCTCGCCGAAGTAGCCGGGAATCCCGTCTATCTCGCCAACCTCCAGGTGGTCCACGAACGCATTCTCGGAGCCTCCGACCGGTTCTCCCTGCATCAGAAGCACGTCCTGGAGGAAAACTACCGGGACCTTTGCGACATCGTCGACGCGGTCGAAAAGGGCGAAAGCACCAGGGCGAGATCCCTTTCCCAGTACCACGTGCGGCGCTTCGACCAGTTCATGAAGCAGGAGCACCCGGGCCAGGACGCCATGGGCCATCCCCGCGAAAAGGAGTAGATCGAAAACGTTTCTGTAAATCCTTCAAATAAAGCGCCACCGCAGGAAAAAACCTGCGGCCGGGCAGGAATTCCCCTCCGACGGGCGGCATCCTCACGATTATCCGTGCATCCTCGACGGCGTTACGGTATAATTGCCTTCGGCAGAAGGTGATTATTTCATCGAAATGATAGGAGAATGCATCGAGGGCCGAAGGGGGGCCGCCGAAAGCCCGGAGTCCGGCGGCAGGATTGTTTTTTCCCTTTGTCCCTCGTTTTTCTTTCCATCATTCGCTGTTTACGGCATAAAGTAATCCCTTCTCAAGAGATCCCGGTAATTCGATACGACCACCAGGAAAACGGAACGCGTCAACGCCGTCGCGGCGGGTTTCGTCGAGCGGGCAAGGGCTTCCACATACAGGCGAGTTTCTCCATACGGAGGCTACCCGCAGGCGGAGGCGTTTTCCATGTGCGGTTCGGAAAAGATCGGGATCTTCGACGATGGCCGGTTGCGTATGTTTCAATCAATCACGAGGGGTGTTGCAATGAAGGGCAAGAAGTGGTTCGGCTCAATCCTGTTGGCTCTTGTTTTGTTGTCCGGTATCCCCGGATGGGCGCTCGCAGATAACGGAAGTATCGTCATAGCGCCCGCGGCGGACGCGAAAACCCTGAATCCTTTGAAGGCTTCGGATTCCTATTCTCTCTACACCGTTTACCTGATCTACGATCCCCTGTTCACCATCGACCAGGATCTGCGTCCCAAGCCCGTGCTGGTCACCAAGGTCGAGAATCCCGACGACAAGACCTATGTCCTGCATCTTCGCAACGACGTGAAGTTTCACGACGGAACGCCCCTCACGGCCAACGACGTGAAATTCACCTACGATTTCATCCGGGACAAAAACAACGGCAACCGGTACGCCAGCTATTACGATCTCGTGGATAAGATCGAAGTTGTCGATGCGCACACGGTGAAGTTCGTCACCAAGGAACCCTACGCGCCGCTGGTGGCCAACCTGAACCTCTGCATCGCCCCCAAGCACATCGCCGAGAAGGATCCCGCGGCCCTGGACGCCAAGCCCGTCGGGTCCGGCCCGTACAAGTTCGTGGAATGGACCCCGCAGGACAAGCTGGTGCTCACCGCCAATCCGAATTACTGGGTTCCCGGCGTGCCCAAGATCAAGGACGTGACGCTCAAGGTGATCGGTGAGGCCACCACCCGCCTCGTCGCTCTCGAAACCGGCACCGTCGACATCGCCGATCACATTCCGCCCGCAAAGACGAAGGACCTCACCGAAAAGGGTCTCAAGATCATCCCGACCCAGCCCAACGGCTACAATATGCTCACTTTCAACCAGACCAAGAAGCCCTTCGACGACAGGAGGGTGCGGGAAGCCATGACCCTGGCGCTAAACCGGGCGGAAATC
>JAJFUA010000142.1 GCA_021372635.1 Desulfobacteraceae bacterium
GTTGAATTTTTCCTGAAAGCCAAAGAAGTTTCTGCTATATACAGAGACGCGTCACAGCTCGGCTTGACCTGACAGGCTCCATGCCTCTATACTGCCTGGAAAAACCCGTGTATCTGCATCAGGGCGTCGGTGCCGCCGCGCTACGTTGTCGAACATCAGGAGGAGTTGCGCCATGTCTCCAGCAGCAGACGGATCGGATATCATCAAAGCGATTTACCAGCGGCGCAGTGTCCGCCACTTTGCGGAATTCAGCCTCGGACGCGAAACGGTCCTGGAACTGCTCAGGGCCGCTTCCTGGGCTCCCTCCGGCCTGAACCACCAACCCTGGCGCTTCGCCGTGATCCGGGACCCCGGCCTCAAGGACAAGATCGCCGGATTGACCCGCTACGCCGCCACAATCCGCGGGGCCAGCGTCGTCATCCCCGTTTTCCTTGACAGGGAGGTTTCCTACGACTACGTGAAAGACTGCCAGGCCGTCGGCGCCTGCATCCAGAACCTTTTGCTGGCGGCTCACGCCCTCGGCCTCGGCGCCGTGTGGATCGGGGAAATCCTTAAGAACAAAGACCGGGTGATCGAGATTCTGGAACTGCCCGCACGCCTGGAACTCATGGCCGTCGTGGCCGTCGGGGAGCCGGCTCACCGGAACCAGCAATCCCATCGCCGCCCCGTGGAAGAACTCATTCTCCTCGAACGCTAGCTTTTCTCAAGGGGTACTCGCATGATTTTCGAACAATTCGTCGTTGGCATGCTGCAAACAAACTGCTATCTGCTCGGCGATACGAATATCCGGCAGGCCGTGGTGATCGATCCGGGGGGCGATATGGGGCGCATCGCCCGCACTGTTGAAGAACTCGGTCTCGACCTGGCGGCTATCCTGATCACCCACGCCCACTACGACCACGTCATGGACGCCTGGAACCTGAAGGGAAAGCTCGGAGGGGAAATCTACCTGCATCCCCGGGACTTCCCGCTCCTCCATGACGGCATGGCCGGGATGGGAGCGCTGCTGGGGCGGTCCGGACTCCGGGACCTCACGGTGGACCGCCAGTTGCAGGAAGGCGACCGGCTGGAATTCGGGTCCGTATGCCTCGATGTCCTCGAAACGCCCGGCCACTCTCCGGGGCATGTATCGTTTCATTTCGCGAAGGCAAATGCCATCTTCGTGGGAGATACCCTGTTCGCGGGGTCCATCGGACGCACGGACCTTCCCGGGGGCTCCTACGATCAGTTGATTCGCTCCGTTCGGGAGAAAATATTTCCCCTGGACGGCGGGACAAGGGTTTACACCGGGCACGGTCCCGAAACCACAGTGGAAAATGAAAAGAGAACGAACCCTTTTTTTAACTGAAGGCGGGGGGTTCGATCGGGTGTCCGCCGGCCGGCCCGAACACCGGTGCGACTTTCTGGGGCAGCAACAACAGCGAAGTAGGGAGGAATCGGGAATGAGAATTCAAAAGCCTGCTCTGTGGATCCCAATGGTCTTGATTCTTTCGTGTTTCTTGTGTCTCCCCGGGTGCAGCACTTCGGGCAACCAGGCACCTCCCCCCAACCCCGTGGCGCAGTCCTCTCCGGCCCCGGCGCCCACACCCTCCATGCCGAGGCCTCAGTTTCTCGATTTCCCCGACATTCCCATCCCCAGCGAATTGAAGGTCGTCCCGGACGATTCCTACGTGTTCCAGTCCGGCGCGTTCAAGACCGGTCTGCTCACGCTCAAGGGAAGAGTGGACATCAATTCGGTGATCAACTTCTTCCAGACCGCCATGCCCCGGGAAAACTGGAAAGCCAAGGGCGGATTCCGTTATCGCCGCTCCATCCTGATCTTCGACAAACCGGACAAGACGTGCATCATCAACCTCTATGAAAAGACCTATTACAGCTACGTGGAGGTTTACGTCGCTCCCGCCAACGGGCAGTTGTAGCGCACGGCCGTAAAATCATTTTCCTCCCGGGCTGTTTCGATGTAGACTTTCAATCGCGACCGCTCCGGCGCCCGGGTTTGCCCCCGCGCGCCGGATGTTCCGTTGCGGCGCGCGTGCGCCTTTCGAACGCCCGGCCCGCGCTCTCCCGCTCACGTGGCCCGGGATTTCCGGAAATATCGAGCTGAAGTGAAGGAAACAGCGTTGAAGGGAAAATCCATTCTTCTTGGGATCAGCGGCGGGATTGCGGCCTACAAGGCCGCGGAACTCGTCCGCTGTTTCGTCAAGGCCGGCGCGTCCGTGCAGGTGGTCATGACGAAGAACGCCCGGCAATTCATTACTCCGCTGACTCTTCAAACCCTTTCGGGGCAACCGGTGGGCAGCGAACTCTTCGATGAACAGGCCGAAGCGCGGATCGGCCACATTCACGCCGCCCGCACGACCGACCTCATGGTGCTGGCCCCCGCAACGGCGAACCTCATCGCCAAGATGGCTGCGGGAATCGCCGACGACTATCTGACGACCATCATCCTGGCAACGACGGCCCCCCTGCTCGTCTGCCCGTCGATGAACGTCAAGATGTACGAACACCCCGCGACGCAAAGGAATCTCGCAACCCTGAGACAGCTCGGGTACCACGTCATGGAACCCGAATCGGGATACCTCGCCTGCAATGAGGAGGGCGCTGGACGCTTGCCCGGTCTCCCGGCCATCTTCGAAACCGCCGAACGACTCCTTACCGCCCCGTCTCTGAGGGGGAAGCGCATCCTGGTCAGCGCCGGACCCACCTGGGAGTTCTTCGACCCCGTCCGCTACCTGAGCAATCCGTCCAGCGGGAAAATGGGCTTCGCCCTGGCCGCGGCCGCCGCGCGAAGATCGGCGCAGGTCACGCTCGTATCCGGCCCCACCTCGCTGGTTCCACCGCGGGGCGTCGACCTCATTCCGGTCACAACGACGGCGGAAATGCAGGCTGCGGTCGACGGATTGGCCGCACGGATGGACGTGATCGTGATGTCCGCCGCCGTGAGCGACTATCGGCCCGTGGAAGTCGCCCCCCAGAAGCTGAAGAAAACCGCCGGCGAACTGCACATCACTCTCGCGAAGAACCCGGATATCCTTGCGGGGCTCGGGTGCTCCAAGCCCTCCGGCCAGATCCTGGTGGGGTTCGCCGCGGAGACGGAAAACCTCGTTGAAAACGCGACCGAGAAACTGGTCAAAAAGAACCTCGACCTCATCGTGGCCAATAACCTGAAGCAATCGGGATCGGGCTTCGGTACGGACACGAACGCCGTCAGGGTCATCGACCGGGAAGGCCATGCGACCGACCTCCCATGCCTGCCCAAGATGGAGGTGGCGGAGCTGCTCTGGGACCGGATCGAGCGCCTTCTCGAGGACAGGGCCCCCCATGGAACCTCCTAGGGAAGACCGCCGGGAGATACCGGAACCTCTGGAGCATCTGAAATGGCTCCTCGAGGGCCTCAGGATGGGGGGCATCAAGGATCTGCCCAGGCGAAGGCCGGCCGTTGCCCGCGCGGCACCGGAGATTCCCGACGAATGCACTCCGACAGCCCCGCACGGGGAAGATCTCGAAGGCATTCGCCGGGACCTGGGCGAGTGCACACGCTGCCGCCTGCACAGCGGGCGTAGCCGCATCGTTTTCGGAGAAGGCTCGCAGCGGGCCGGCCTGGTTTTCGTGGGAGAAGGTCCGGGCTTCGAAGAAGACAGGCAGGGCCGGCCCTTCGTCGGAAGAGCCGGCAGACTCCTGGACAGGATGATCGGCGCAATGGACTTTCGGCGCGAAGACGTTTACATCTGCAACGTCGTCAAGTGCCGTCCTCCGGAAAACCGGACCCCCGAAGCCGAAGAGGTGGATGCCTGTTCGCCCTTCCTGATGCGGCAACTCACCGCCCTGCAGCCCCGGGCGATATGTACGCTGGGCGCCTGCGCCTCTCAGACCGTTCTCGGAACGCGAAGCCCCATCTCCCGGCTCCGGGGCAAGATCCACCGATGGCGCGGGGTCCCCGTGGTGTGCACCTTCCACCCGGCCTATCTACTGAGAAACCCGGCGCAGAAGGCTCAAACATGGCTGGACCTGCTCGAAGCCCGCAGGGTCCTGGCAGCGGGCAAGGAGGAAGAGTAGATGACACGAATTCGCTCGACATCCGGCAAGGTCCTCATCGGCCTCCTTCTCGCCCTTTCCCTGTTCGCGTATGCCGCCGATTCCCCGTCCGATACGGGGCACCTGAACCTGATAGAGGTCAAGGATTCGATCAATCCAGGGACCGAGGAATTCATACGGTACGCGATCGGACGGTCCGAAGAGGATTCCGCGGAATGCCTCGTCATTCTGCTCGACACGCCCGGAGGGCTCATGACCTCCATGCGGGGCATCGTCCAGGCCATTTTAAACGCCTCCGTCCCGGTCGTCGTTTACGTCTATCCCAGCGGCGCCCAGGCGGCTTCCGCGGGGGTTCTGATCACGGTTGCCGGCGACGTTGCCGCCATGGCGCCGGGAACGAACATCGGGGCGGCCCATCCCGTGACGGGGAGCGGCGGGGACGTCCCCTCGACGATGAATGAAAAGGTCGTCAACGACATGCTGGCGTTTTCCAGGAGCGTCGCCGCCCAGCGCGGGCGCAACGCCGAATGGCTGGAGAAAGCCGTGAAGGAAAGCGTTTCCGCCACTGCGGAGGAGGCCTTCCGGTTGAACGTGGTGGATTTCGTGGTCGACGACATCCCCGCCCTGGTGAAGAAGCTGAACGGCTGGGAAATCGAGCGCAAAGGCCAGCGGAAAGCTCTCCGGACAGAAGGCGTCGAACAGCGCTGGCTTCAGCCCGGGTTGCAGCACAAGGTCCTCCGGGGGATCAGCAACCCCAACATTGCGTATATATTGCTGATGATCGGGCTCGCCGGACTTTATTTCGAGCTGTCCCAGCCGGGGGTCGTCGTTCCCGGCGTCATCGGCGGCATCTCCCTCATCCTGGCCCTCTACGCGCTCCAGACGCTTCCCGTCAATTACGCGGGGATTCTGTTCATCCTCCTGGCGGTCTTGTTTTTCATCCTGGAGATCAAGATGATATCGCACGGCCTGCTGAGCTTCGCGGGGGTGCTTTCTCTCACCCTGGGATCGATCATGCTCTTCCGGTCCCCGGGCAGCACGATGCACCTGGCGCTTTCCGTGCTGATTCCCACCGTCGCCACGGTTTCGGCCTTTTTCATCACCGTCGCCACACTCGCCTTCAACGCCCAGAGGCGGAAGCCTCAGACCGGGGCGGAGGTCATGATCGGCCTGATCGGGGAAGCGGCCACGGACCTGTCGCCGCAGGGGAAGGTGTTCGTGTACGGAGAACTCTGGAATGCGGAGGCGGAGGGGTTCGTCGGTGCGGGGGAAAAAGTCGAGGTGGTTTCGGTAAACAATTTAAAGTTGAAAGTAAAAAGGATCAGTGTTAGATAGACAAATTATTTATCTCTTCGCTGGTGGCGGAGAAAACGCAGGAGGGCGCCCATGCCATATGGCTTCGTAATCGTTGTCGTATTGGTGGTTATGTTCATCGTGAACGCTATCCGGGTCCTCAACGAGTATGAGCGAGGGGTGGTGTTCCGCCTGGGCAGGGTCATTCGCGCCAAGGGTCCGGGGCTGA
>JAJFUA010000147.1 GCA_021372635.1 Desulfobacteraceae bacterium
CGTCATGACGGCCATGGAATTCAAGAAGCAGGTAAGAAGCGGCTACCGGTTCAAGGTTTCCGACGTCGACGTGGTCACCACTGGAACCAGGGCCGTGATGTCGGGAACGAGCGCGGTAATGGTGGTTCCCTTCGAGGGCAGGAGCGATTTCGGACGGGTGGAGCGCATGTGGATCAACGGCGTTCCGTGCTTTCCCGCTTCGACTCCCGGAACGCATCCGGGGCACCTGGACGTGGTGCTCTATGGGACGCAGGAAAGCCGGGACAACATCGGCCGCTACGGCGGAGGCCACGTCATCCGGGACATCGTCGAAGGAAAGTCCGTCGAGGTGGAATGCGAAACAGCCGAAGGAAAAACTTTTCGCAGATCCTTCACCATCGACCGGCTCAAATTCGCCAGGCTCTACAATTTCCGGAACGACTACCAGAATTACATGGCCTTCATGAACATCAAGAACAGCAAGTCCTACCGGGAAACCCCCAGTTCCATCTTCGCCTGCCGTCCCATGCCGAGGCTCCGGGGAATAACCGTCAGCGGAAGCGGCGAGCTGAATCCCCTGGAGAACGACGCGCACGGCAACGTCATCAAGAGCGGGACGAAGGTGCTGCTCAACGGGGTGCCGGCCGTGATCGTCGGGTACGGCACCAGGGCCACCCGGGAAAAGAAGTGCCTGTCCCTCTCCGCGGATATGTTCGGCATGGACCCGCAGTTCATGGGCGGTTTCAAGACCAGCTTCGGAGTGGAAGTGACCAACGGCATCGCCGTCCCCTTTCCGATCCTGAACCAGCAGATCCTCGACGACCTTTCGAACTGCCTCGATGAAAACATTCCGCTGCACGTGGGAGACCTCGGCGACAGGCTGTCTCTGTTCGACCTGAATTACTCGGACGTGTGGGCGGGAGCGAAACTGGAGATCGAGTTCGACCCGGAGAGGTGCATCTGCTGCTCCTTCCAGTGCCCTGCCGAATACTACTGCCCCATGGGGGCAATATCGTGGCGTGAAAAGAGCCTGGACGAAAAGCTGTGCGCGGCGTGCGGAGCGTGCACCGCCAACTGCATGGGAGGCGCGTTCAAGGGCAAGGGGGATATCCCGCGAGGCCGCATCGGAACGGTCCAGGCCTATGGACAGGATGTCCCGATCGTTTTCAGGCAGTCCAACCGATTCCGTGCCGAGTTGATGGCCACCCGCCTGAAGGATCTGCTGGAAGAAGGACGGTTCTTCCTGAGCGGGTCGGATTTTGATCTGAAGTTCTGGAATCAGTGATCGGTTCTCGTTTGCCGCGGTTCATCAGCGGGATTTGTCTCTCGTGCGACTGAGGTCAAGAATATGGAACCAGCCATTTGGATTCAAGAGTTGACGGACGCTCGTCAGGAAATCGAAAAGTGCATCGGATGCGGCAACTGCCTCCTCTACTGCCCGGTATACGCCCAGGAGCGACGGGAGGACTGCGTGGCCAGGGGACGCAACCGGCTGCTCAGGGGTAGCGCCGACAACGTCCCGGAATTGCTTTCCAGGATCCGGGACGCCTTCGACAAATGCCTCGTGTGCGGCACATGCACCACGGTATGCCCGCAGGGCGTGAGAAACGACAAAATCATAACGGCGGCGCGGGAGGAACTCGTCCGGTTGAACGGTCTCCCCACCGGCAAATCTCTCGTCTTCCATCACCTGCTGAGCAGTCGCAAGACGATGAGCGCCGTTCTCAGGGCCGCGGGAAGACTGCAGTGGCTCCTGCCCCAGGCATCGGGGAGCCCGGACCGGTCCGTGGCCCTTCCGGAACGCGTCGCCGGCCGGGCGGGTGCAATCCGCCATATTCCCCTTTTCCTCAAGGGTCTGGGCGGCGGCCGCACGCTGCCTCCGCTCGCGGGCGTGTTCCTGAGCGAAATGCTTCCGGTGATCAACCCGCCGCTCAGGCGGGTCGCGAACCGGAAGCTCAGGGTGGCCTACTTCTCCGGCTGCTCCACGGAGTTCAACCTGCCCAACGTGGGAGTCTCCCTCGTCAGGCTCTTGAACCAGATGGGCGTCGAGGTGGTCTTCCCCAGAGAGCAGGGCTGCTGCGGGCTTGCCGTCTACCTGAACGGCGACGTCGAAACCGCCCGCAAGCTCGCGGCCCACAACCTCCAGGTGCTGTCCGCAACCGGAGCGGATATCGTCGTGACCGGCTGCGCCACGTGTGGATCGGCCCTGAAAGAAGGCTGGCAGGGACTCGCCAGGGATGACATGGAACGCGCCGCGTTCCGGTCGTTTGCCGGCCGGGTGAAGGACGTTTCCGAACTGCTGGTAGACCTGGCCGAGTTCAAACCCCTGCCCTACCGTTCGATACTCCCCGCCGGGTGCCGCGTCACCTATCACGACCCGTGCCACCTGGCCCGTCACCAGGGTGTTGCGGAGCAACCCCGGGCGGTGCTGCGACACGTCTTCAAGGACCGTTTCGTGGAGATGGACGACAACGGCTGCTGCGGCTGCGGCGGGTCCTTCAACCTGACGCACTACGAGCTGTCGAAAAGCATGGCGAAAAACAAAATGGAATCCATCGCTCGAACGAATGCCGATGTCGTGATCAACACTTGTCCGGGTTGCATGATTCAGCTCGTCGACAACATGGAAAGAAACGGACTTCCTCAGAAGGTGCTTCATCTCGTGGAAGTGATTGAAGCAGAATAGAGCCGGGAGGCAACATGAACTTCATGCCCAGAGACATTCCACTCATCAACAGCAGGATAAAGAGCGGCCAGGCCCGCGTGTACACCGAGCTGGAAGTCAGGGAGGCCCTCGAACAGGGAAAGAGCTTCGAGACCCTGGACGCGGACATTGTCACGATGGCCTTTCAGAGCAGCATGTCGGGGACTTCGGCCATGCTGCTGGTCCCCGTCACGTCCCGCGGGGTATTCACCCGTGCGGAGGCCATCTGGCTGAACGGGCTGAGCGGCTACCCCGGGCCGGCGCCCAACGAGCGGCTCGGCATGGTGGACACCCTCGTCTTCGCCGATCAGCAGCACCCCGAACGTCCTTCCTATTCCGGGGCAAACCTGCTGGTCGACATGCTGCAGGACAACCAGATATTCGCCCGGTGCCTTTCCGTCGAGGGGGACACGTACGAAAGCTCCTTCGCCATGCGCCGGCTGGAATTCGCCCGCTTCTACATTCTCAACGCCTTCATCCCGCCGTCGCGCTGGAACCCGCCCTTCGGCGAAAAGAACGTCAACGCCCACATCCGGGCCATACACACCGGCAGCAAGGTGCTCGTGAACGGGGCCATGGGCATCGTGATCGGCACGGGCACCTGCGATTCCCCGGAAAGGAAATCCCTCTCTCTCACTGCGGACATGCAGGACATGGACTCGGATGCGATCGGAGAGATCGAGATGGACGAAGGGCTGCCGCTCGCCAATTCCATCGCGCTGGCTCTGCCCGTTACGGGAAAGGACGTGATGGAGAGCATCGCGACCTACCTGCGCCGCCTGGAGCGCGACGAATCCGGCAGGGGCATCTCCGCTGCCGACGAAAGAATGTCCGTCCGTCTGAAGGAACGCATCCAGGAGGGCGGCTTCATGCTTACGGAATCTGACTTTGTGTTGGGGGAATGCCTTCCCGGCCCGGCATCCGCCGCCGGGAGGCAAGGGGCCGTGACTCGGCCTTGACCTTCGGGGAGATGCACCGACCCCGAAGAAATGGACGTAATCGGACCGGTTTGCTGCTACTCATTATGCGCGCATGTTTTTCAAAACCATTATCCCAAAGGAGACAGGTATGAATCGAACGAAAAGATCCATCTGTTTGGCGGCGTCCGTATGTCTTCTCCTCATGTTGAGCTGCTTTGCGGCTGAAGCAAAAGATGAGATCCGCTTCGGCTACCTTGTGGCCGACCAACTCCACAGCCCGGCGGTGATGATCATGAAGGAGAAGAAACTGCTCGAGGCGGAGGGGTTGAAGGTAAACTGGGGCGAGTACCTGGCCGGTTCGTACCTGATGCAGTTCATGACCTCCGGTGAAGTCGACTTCGGCTCCTGCGGCGCCCCCCCCGTGATGATCACCCGCGGCCAGGGCGTGAAGGTTTCCATCCTGGCAAGCTCCAACACCGAAGGGTCCAGCCTCGTCGTCAAGGATTCCATCAAGTCGGTAAAAGACCTGGACGGCAAGAAGATCGGAACCCCGGGCATCGGTTCCATCCAGGACGCTTTGATCGACCGCATCGCGCAGCAGAACAACATCAAGATCATCCACAAGAGCATGAAAGTCTCCGATATGCCCGTTTTCCTGCAGAAGGGTGAAATCGACGGCTTCATCGCATGGGCCCCGCATCCCGCCCGCGCCGTAGACCTCGGGTACGGACACGAACTGCTGACCTCCCACGACATTCTGCCCGGCCACCAGTGCTGCGTGCTCATCGCCCGGGAGGAACTGGTTCAGAAGGACCCCGAAACCGTAAAGAAGGTCATGACCGCTTACCTGAAGGCCTTCGATTATTTTCGCGCCAATTTCGACGAGTGTGTGGCCCTCATGGCCAAGATGACGGGCATGAAGGAAGAGGTGGTCCGGCTCGCCCTGAAGACGACCGTGCATCCCTATCCGCCGGACTGCGACATTCCGAGCATCAAGATGATGACCGATACCCTGGTGGAAACCGGAAAGATCGAGAAAGGCTCCATCACCAGCGTAGATGACCTGATCAAGACCACCTACCACCCCGAGTTCATGGAAGAATGCATGAAAGCGAAGAAGTAGCAGCAACAAAGCGCCCGCCGCCCGGTTGCATCACGGGAAGGGCCGGCGGCGGGCGTCATTACCGAGGGGTATCGAGGGGAGAATTGAGATATGAACGGAAAACACAACGAACAGACCAAGACCGTACTCTATAATATTCTCAGCGTTGTCGTCATCGCCATCTGCTGGTCCCTATTTTCCGCATGGCAGCACTCGCCGTTTTTCCCGTCGATTGCGGCGATCTGGAAAGCTTTCCTGAATCTTGCAATCCGCGGCGACATCGAGGGCATCGGGCTCGGAGCCCACATCGTGGCCAGTCTCATAAGAATTTTCGCCGGCTTCGCGGCCGCCTGCGTCCTGGGTATTCCGCTGGGCCTCGCCATGGGCCTGTGGCCGAAGCTGTACAACCGGACCCGGGCGGTCATCGAACCGATCCGGTTCATCCCTCCGATCGCCTGGATTCCCATGGCCATCGTGCTCATGGTCGGGTTCTCCCGCTACGCATTCCTGATCTGGCTGGGCGCTTTCTTCCCGATCTTCATCACCACGCTCCTGAGCGTCACGCGGGTCAATCCAGTCCACGTCAACGTGGCCAAAGTCTTTGGCGCGCCGCGCCCCTACATCATCCGCAAAATCGTGCTCCCTTCGGTCATGCCCGATATCGCGACGGGCATGAGAGTCGGTCTGGGCATCGCCTGGATGTGTATCGTGGCCGCGGAGATGATCGGTGGCGAGATGGTCGGCGTCGGC
>JAJFUA010000406.1 GCA_021372635.1 Desulfobacteraceae bacterium
TCCTGCGGCATTCCCCGCAGCCCCCGGTCGCCGAAGAAGTCCCGGAAAGCATCCGGCAGATCGGCGAACGGGGAGGAAGTCTTCTCCACCTTGCTCACTTTCACGTTGACCACCGACCCGCTCAGCTTCTGAGCCAGGACGACAAAGGGGCTGGTCGCCACCGGCGCGTCCACCACGCTCTGCACCACCGGAACATACCCGGCGGTAGTCGCGCCCGTGACGTTCGCGCCCGTCCCCGCAGACACGAGATACCCGGCCAGCACACCCGAAAATGCGGCGACGGCCAGCGTCTTCTTCCCGAAACGACCCGTACCCGAACTCTTCCTGAATCTTCCGAACATAATCCGTCCTCCCTTTGCATTCGTTATCGCCTCGAACGGGAAACCCCGTCGGATTCGCTCCGGCTACGGGAAGGAATATAGACAGGCAAGGTTAAGGAAGGATTAAACGAAGATTAGAAGTTTCTAATGAAAGCGGGAAAATCTCTCACGCGGGCCCGTCCGCAGCATTTCCGGGCAGGCTTCCGGAGCCCTTCAACTGCACGGTGAACGTGCTCCCCCGTCCGGGCCGGCTTTCCACGCGGATCGATCCCCCGTGGGCGGCGGCGATGGAGCGGGCGATGGAAAGTCCCAGGCCCGTGCCCCGGTCCGCCATGGAACGCGCATCGGAAGAACGGTAGAACGGCTCGAAAATCCTCTGCCGGTCTTCCTCCGAAATGCCGATCCCGGTGTCCGAAACCGACAGGGACGCCCCGTCGCCCTCCCGCTTCAGGGAGATTTCCACGCGGCCCCCCGGACCGGTGTACTTGACGGCGTTTTCCGCAAGGTTCAGCAGCATCCGCCGGAGCCGCTCCGGGTCTCCCGTGATGGCGACGGGCTCCACCACGCCCCGGACCAGTTCGATGGAGCGCTCCCCGGCCAGCAGTTCCAGCGACCGGACGATATCGTCCACCAGTCGGTCGAGGTCCACTTCCCGCCGGTCCATCCGGAGCATTCCCGCTTCGGCCCGGTGCAGCATCAGCAGCCCGTCCACCAGCCGGTCGATCCGGTCCACCTCCTCCAGGGAACTCGCCAGGATCTCCCGGTATTCCCCGGGGCTCCTGGAGGCGCGCAGGCCGACTTCCAGCTCCCCCTTCAGGATGGTGAGCGGCGTCTGCAGCTCGTGGGAGGCGTCGGCACTGAACTGGCGCATCTGGCGGAACGAGGCGTCGAGGCGTTCCAGCATTTCGTTGAGCGTTTTCGAAAGGCGGTCCAGTTCGTCCCCGGCCCCCGTTTCCTGCACCCGTTCCGCAAGGTGTTCCGCCCCGATGTGCCGGGCCGCCTCGATCATCCGGTCCACCGGCTTCAATGCCCTGCGGGCGAACACCAGGCCGACCGACCCGGCGAGGACCAGGCCGGCGGGCAGCAGCACCGCCATGACGATCAGGAAGCGGGTGAGGGTTTCCGACACGCTCTGGAGCGACATGCCCACCTGGATGAGGTTCACCATGCGGCCGCCTTCCATCACCGGGGCGGTCAGGATGCGCACGGGGTATTCCTCCAGCCCCTTCAGCGTCTCGAAGGTCGCGATCCCGCGGGCGGCGTTGCGCAGTGCCTCTTCGCCCAGGGGCAGCCGCCCGGAGTGGGACTCGGGCTGCCGCGGGTCCCTGCGCCCGCGAGGGTCGAGCATCTGGAAATAGCGGTCCCAGGGCGAAAAGCCGAAAAAACGCCGGAAGGCCTCGTCGATATCCGAAGGCACGAAGGAGGAGGATTCCCTGTGGGCCCGTTCCGTGAGGGACCGGGCGACGCTGGTGAGGGAGCTGTCCACCTGGTTGTGGAGACTGTAGGTGAGGAGCCCGTACGCGGCGCCGCCGAGCAGGAGGATCAGGACCGTGGAAAGGCACGTGTACCACAGGGTCAGCCGTACGCGGATCGATCGGATGCGCATGCGTCACTCCGCCTTCATCTGGTAGCCGACGCCCCGGACGGTGTGGATGAGTTTCACCTCGCCCCCGGCGTCGATCTTCTTCCGAAGGTAGTTTACGTAAACGTCGATGATGTTCGTTTCGGTATCGAAGCCGTAGTCCCAGACGTGTTCGGCGATCTGGGTCCGGGTGAGCACCCGGCCGGCGTTGCGCAGGAGGTATTCCAGAAGAGCGAATTCCTTGGCCGTGAGGTCGATCTTCCGGCCGCCCCGGGAAACCGTGCGGCTGGAGGGGTCGAGGGCGAGGTCGGCAAGCTGCAGCACGCGGGGCGTCGCGTCGGCCCGCCGCCGGAGCAGGGCGCGGATGCGGGCGACCAGTTCCTGGAAGGCGAAGGGCTTGGTGAGGTAGTCGTCTGCGCCGGCGTCCAGGCCCAGGACCCTGTCTTCAATAGCCGCCCGGACGGTAAGGAGCAGGACCGGGGTCGCCACGCCCCCGCCCCGAAGCGCCTCGAGCACCTGCAGGCCGCTCATGCGCGGCAGCTGGATGTCGAGCACGATGAGGTCGTGGACTCCGTCGAGGGCCATCTCCAGGCCCTGCTGCCCGTCCGAAGCCACGTCCACCGCGTAGCCCTCCTCCTCCAGGCCCTTCCTGATGAAACTCGCCACCTTCTTCTCGTCTTCCACGACCAGGAGCCGCATGCGATCCCCC
>JAJFUA010000411.1 GCA_021372635.1 Desulfobacteraceae bacterium
AGGGTTGAAAAGCAGCTTCGGAATGTCGACGCCCGTGACGACCTTGCAGACGACGGGGAAATCGAAGGTCCGCGGGTTGCGCACGTGGCCGCGGGGCTTCGGGAAAAGCGATTCAAGGCAGATGACGCCTACGGGTGTGTCATAGTAAAGCTTCCCGCCCTTCAGGATCATTGTGGTTTTCTCCTCGCGAGGACCGGCCCTCCGGCGGGTGTGAACCACGAAGCGGCGGGGCCGGACGAACTCGTTTATTGAATGTGAACTGTCCCTGGCTGCATGAATCGTTGTGGTACCAGGAGCATCCGGCTCCGCATGAGGGGGGAACTTCATGCGGGTGGCCGGATGCTCCTGGAATTCCGATCGGATTGCCGGAGAAAAGGAACGGGGGACAACCGGGGTGTCCGACAACCGTCGGAAGCCGTGTCAATCCTTGGGACGATCCGATCCATCGTGTCCCAGGGACTGAACGGTGAAGGATACAGTGGAATCCGCCCTGTGCCGGGCCTTGTACTTTATCAAGAGTTCCGCGGCCAGGACGACGGCGACGGCGAACAAGCCCTCTACCGTGTAGATCATGACTTTTTCGGGATCCACAAGACGCGCGACGACGGGATCGGTGATGATCATCTGGCCGCCGACCTTGCCGAGAATCGCCGCGCCGATATAGACGATGATAGGGTACCTGTCCATCAGCGAGCTGAGCAGGCTGCTGGTGAAGACGATGAGCGGGATGCTGAGCCCGAGTCCGAACAGCAGCAGGAAGACGTTCCCGTGGGATGCCCCGCCGACGGCCAGCATGTTGTCGAGCGACATCGTGATGTCCGCGACGACGATGATTTTCACCGCGGCCAGCATGCTTCCGGCCTGCTTGCCGGTTTCCTCCTCATGTGCGCCGTCGGCGAGAAGCTTGACGGCGATCCACAGGATCAGTATGCCTCCCGCCAGCTTCAGGTAGCTGATCTGGAGGGCTTGTGCGACGAAGAAGGTGATGACCAGTCTGAGTAGGACTGCAGCGCCTGCACCGAGTGCGATGCCTTTTTTCCGCTGTTCGGCTGGTAGCGATTTGACAGCCATCGCAATCACGACGGCATTGTCGCCGGCGAGCACCAGGTCGATGATCACGATGCTCAAAACCGAATACAGAAAACCCCAGGTAAACTCTATGTTTCCGAGAATTCCCAGATCCAAATCGATGCTCCTTTCCTACTAAAGCGTGTGTTGACGATTGCAGGGAGCCGCGATCGTGAAGACACGTCCATTCCGGCAGGGAAAGTCGGTTCCCTGCCGGAATGCCCGGGATGGTTTTCCGTTGAAATGGAGCGTTTCTTACACGTTCACATGGTGCTTTCTTGCGAACTCGAGGAACTTCTTCCTGAGTTCCATGGCCTGCTCGAAGGAATCCTTGATGGTGACCTTCCTGCAGTCCACGTTGAGGAGGCGCTTGAACGTGTCGTAAGACTCGTCGGTAAAGATGATGTCGCCGTCCGCGTTGATCTCCTCGATCCCGTCGTACTTCTGGGCGGCCAGGTTGATGGCGCGCGCCTGCTCGAGGGTCATGCCCTTCGGCAGCACCACCTCGACTCCCCTGCGGCTCAGGCGGACAGGGTAGCCGCCTTCGAGTCCGAGCGGGCCGGGGGCGTGAATGAGGTCGTTCGTGTCGAAATAGATGGACAGTATGTTCCGGGCGCAGGAGGCGGCCACCACGTACTGGCCATTTCTCCCGGCGGGCCTCATGCCCCGTTTGGGGAGTTCGGCGATGAAGGCGTCTATATCGCCGAGTTTTTCGGTGATATCCTCATGGCCGTGGTAGACTTTCAGATAGTAGGGGGCGCCGTAGCCCTTGCCGGACCGGCACCAGTAGTAGCAGTGGAAATGGTGGCCGATCATCTCGACGCCTATGTTCTTCATCGGCAAATCGAGAATTTCCGCGGCCGCCTTCTGGATGTAGGGGATCACCAGGCTCATGTTCCCGATGCCGACGGTCGGAGCCATGCCGACCTTCGCGAGACTCGGGCTGGTCACGTCGGGGAAGGACGAGTTGACGACGTGGGCCTTGACCCCGGAGGCCTTTACGGCCTGCATGATCTTGGCGATGAGGGCGAGGTGCATGGCGGACCAGGGGCCCAGGGCGCACCGTGTCGTGTAAAGCTGGGAATTGACCTCGGGGGGAAGTTCGTTGACGACCCACCACGACTGGAGGGTGGTGCCGTTGAAAATGACGATCGGATCTACGGATGCGATCAGTTCGGCAGTCTGCTGGATATTCGTTACATCAATCTGCCGGAACGATATTTTGGGATAGAATCCCATGAGTGCGGCGCCTTCGATGGCGCTGTTCACTTTCCGGGTACCCCAGTCAACGTTCGAGTCGCATACGACTATATCGCAGATGTTGGGGACGCGGCACAAGTATTCAAGTAGTATTCCACCAAGTTCACCGACGCCTATAATCAATATGCTCTCATTACGCATGATATTCTCCTTGTGAAAGTCAGATGATTTTGAAGTACTGTTTTATTATCTTTACGAAGTTGTAAACGTGGCCGACCATGCAGCTTTCGATCATCTCGACATCTTTATTCTCGATGGATTCGATAACGCTGTCGAGATGAGACAGCATTCTGGCCGGCTTGTGACCGATGAGCTTATGTATCCTGGTGAACTGCAACTGGACTGTTTCGAGGTTCTTGTCCAGCAGGCTGTTTCGAGCGGCTTTCCTCGTGATCTGGTGAAACTGCGTGTCGCAGTTGATCATTTCGTCAACGTTTTCCTCGCTCTCGACCTTGTTGTAATATTCCCGCAGAGAACACAGAGAGGCCAGGTCCTCGGGTGTCGCGTTCAGTCCCATGAGTCTGGCGGCGCCTTTTTCAAGAATGATCCGGTAGCTGATCAGTTCGTGAAGCCCCTGGAGGTTGATGTCCGAAACGCGGATGCCGTTGCCTGGGGTGATGGTCACGAAGTTCTCACAGGCGAGAGAAATGAATATCTCCCGGATGGGTGTCCGGCTCACTTCGAACTCTTTGGCGATGGCCGTCTCGGTGAGAGATTCGTTGGGCTTGTACTCAAGGTTGACGATTCGGGTTTTGATGACGTTGTATATATCTTCTCTCATTGGATTTTCCTTTAATTTAGAAGGTCTTAGACAATCGAAAATCAAACCTTTGTTTTTAGCGGCTGAATCCAACCGGGTCAAGGACTACCCGACCTGGTGAGAGAAGAATAAATTTATCGCCGCGGGAAACTGCAATCGCTCCTGTTGTCGCCTTTGCTGTGCGGGCGACGCCCGCGAACGCTCCGCTCCGCCTTCGAATCCAGGGCGGCGGCCCATCCGCCGGATGCCCGCCGGCCGGGACAGCTGCAACGGCCGGACTTCGGGCATAGGGCGGATGGGTCTTTGAACGGGGCGGTTCCCCGGGAATGTTCTTCCGTATGCTTTGCGCTAGAGAAGCCGCAAAGTCTGGCCGATCCCCTTTTCCTTCGCCATCGTGTAGAGCTTGTGGCCGACCATGATGTCTTCGAGGGCCAGGCCGATGCTCATGGCCACGATCATCTCGTCGTCGGACTCACGGCCGGG
Source organism: Desulfobacteraceae bacterium (assembly GCA_021372635.1). Classification (GTDB taxonomy): domain Bacteria; phylum Desulfobacterota; class Syntrophobacteria; order Syntrophobacterales; family Syntrophobacteraceae; genus JAJFUA01. The sequence goes on from JAJFUA010000411.1 coordinate 3,572, forward strand.
TTTGCGGCCGCAGACGATGTCCCCGAGTTCCGCATACAGAGTCGGCAGGCCGTCGGGGAAAGCGCCCACCTGCTGGAAGCTCTTCGTCTGCTCCCAATCGTCGGTGATGAACTTGTCCGCGGCCAGTATGGCGTCACCGTACCAGCCGCGGCTGTTCTCCAGGCCGAAACAGAGGCATCCCTTGGAGATCCAGTCCTTCCTGACGATCGGGCGCGGCAGTTTCTGCGTGGCGGTAAGCAGAATCTGGGTGTCGCGGGCTGCCACTTCGGGATCGTCGCAAACCGTTATCTTGACCTGCAGTTCGTCTTCGAAGTCCTTCTTGATCTTCTCGGCCGCAGGACGGACGATGTCGTAGACTTTCGCTTCCTCGATGCCGGGGATCATCTTCTTGAGGGCAACGAGGTTGTGCCTGCCCTGGACGCCGGCGCCGATGATTCCCAGGGTGCGGGTGCATGAGCTGGCGCAATACTTGGCGGTTATGGCGGAGACGGCCGCAGTCCTCACGGCCGTTATCCAGCCGCAGTCCATCATGCACACGGGTGCGCCCGTGTCCATGTCGTTCAGGATGAGAACGCCCATGATCGTGGGGAGGTCCTTCTCGCGGTTGCTCGGGTAGCCGCTGACCCACTTGATTCCTCCGAGGTGCGGTCCGCGGAGATAGGAAGGCATTGCATGAATGAAAGAATCCTTCATGGCGTGGATCCCGGGCTTCGGCGGGTTTTCCACCCTTTGCAGCCCGTGCTCCTTCAACCCTTCCTCCACCAGGTCGGTCATATCCTCGATGCTGAGATTCAGGTCGAGAACATCTTTTTGGGAAAGATACAAGAATTCGACGCTATTCATAACTTCTCCTGTTGCTACTGTTGCGATGCTGCCGATAGGAGATCCGATCCTATCATGGTCTAATCATCCGCGCTTTCTGCCACGGTAAGGCGAAGCTTGTTCAGGCTCGGCAGAACGGCAAGAAGACTGAAAATAATCGCTGCAATGACGGTCACTGCGGCTATGGGACGGGTGAAAAAGATCGAGAAATCCCCGCCGGACATGGTGAGGCTCTGCCTCAACGATGTTTCGAGCATCTTGCTGATGATAAAGGCAAGGACAAATGGTCCGAGTTCATATTCGAGCTTTCGGAGGATATATCCGATTACCCCGAAGATCAGCATTACCTCGACATCGAAAAAGCTGGAGTTGATACTGTACGATCCGACCGCACAGAAAAGTATGATCAAAGGGAACAACACCTTGTAGGGCATCTTGAGAAGCTGGACCCAGACGCCGATCATGGGCAGGTTGAACACCATGCACATGATGTTACCGATATACATGCTCATGACGGTTCCCCAGAACAGCTGGGGATGTTCGGTGATCATGAGCGGGCCCGGCTGGAGGCCGTGGATCATGAACGTCCCGATGAGGAGCGCGAGGACGATGTTTGGCGGAATGCCGAGAATGAGGAGCGGAATGAAGGAAGCGGTGGAGGCCGCGTTGTTGGCGGTTTCGGGCGCAGCCACGCCTTCGATTCTTCCCGTTCCGAATTCCTCGGGATTCTTCGCGAACTTCTTTTCCATGGCGTAGGCCACGAAGTTGGAGAGCATCGCGCCGCCGCCGGGAAGGATCCCCAGGAAGAACCCGATCACGGTGCCGCGAACGATGGCCCACCTGGAGTTGATCCAGTCGAGAGCGGTGGGGAAGAGGTCTCTGAATTTCGTCTTGTATACCTTGTCGACCCTGAACTCCTTTTCGAGGTTCAGGAGCACCTCGGAGATGCCGAAGAGGCCCATGACCATGGAGACCACCTCGATGCCGTCGGCGATATCGGGTATGTTCATGGTGAACCGCTTGTCGGCGGTGATGACGTCGACCCCGATCGAAGCGAACAGGACGCCCAGGGCGGCCATGATCAGGCCGTTGACGATGCTTTTGGAAGAAAGATAGATGACCAGGATCATGCCCATCATCAGGAGGCCGAAGTATTCAGGCGGCCCGAACCTGAGGGCGAAGGCG
>JAJFUA010000415.1 GCA_021372635.1 Desulfobacteraceae bacterium
GGTGATCGGCGACGCGGGGCAGCTCCAGCAGGTATTCCTCAACCTGATCATCAATGCGGCCTCCGCCATGAACGGGCAGGGCAGGATCATGATCGGCAGCCGTTTCGACGGACCGGGCGGGATGGTGGTGCTGCGGTTCGCCGACAACGGGCCGGGGATTCCCGCGGAGATCATCGACAAGATTTTCGAGCCCTTTTTCACGACGAAGGCGCCGGGGGAAGGAACCGGGCTCGGGCTGTCCGTCGCCTACGGAATCGTCCAGCAGCATGGAGGAAGCATCGAGGCCGGCAATCTGCCGGAAGGGGGCGCCGCCTTCACGGTCAGACTCCCCCTGGAATCCCCTGAAGACCTTCAGACGAACGTCTGAAACGCCGCGAAGCGACCATGAACACCGTATTGATTGTAGATGACGAAAGGGTGATCCGGGAAGGCTGCCGGCGCGTGTTCGAAGCCGAGGGCTTCCGGGTGCTCACCGCTCCGAACGGCAGGGAGGCCCTGGAGATCTTCTACGGAGAAACCGTGGACGTGATCCTGTGCGACCTCATCATGCCGGTGATGGGGGCGATCGAGGTGCTCAAGGAAGTCACCGCAAACCGGCCCGACGTGCCGCTCATCATCATTACGGGCCACGGGACGGTGGCCAATGCGGTGGAATGCATGAAGATGGGGGCCTACGACTTCATCACCAAGCCCTTCAGACCGGACCACCTGGTCATGATTTCCAGGCGCGCCCTGGAGAAGCAGGCGCTGGAACGGCGTGCGAAACGCCTGCAGGAGGAAAGGACCAAGAGCCTCCAGGACCTGGCGGAAGAGCAGAGCCGCATCCGGTCCATCGTGAACTGCATGGCGGACGGAGTGCTGGTGATGGACCGCCGGCTGGAGGTCGTGCTGCAGAATCCTGCCCTGTTCAGGCTCCTGGGGTTGCAGCCGTCTTCGGAGAGCCGTTCGAGCCTCGACGAATGCTTCGGCGACGTAGGGTTCGTCCGCGCCCTCTACGACGTGATGGAGCGTTCGGGGGAAGAACCCGAACTCATCTCCAGGGAATTCAGCCGCGGGAACATGCACCTGCGGTCGCTGTCCGCCCCCGTGTACGGGCCCGGGCGGGAAGTCATCGGCAGCGTTACCGTCTTCACCGATATCACCACCTTCCGGGCGCTCGACGAGATGAAGTCGAGCTTCGTGAACATGGTGTCCCACGAACTGCGCTCGCCGCTTTCCGCCGTGGCGCAGCAGATGACGGTGCTCATCGACGGGCTTGCCGGCGCGCTGGAGCAGAAGCAGCGGGAGATCCTGGGGCGTGCCAGGGACAAGGTCCTGAACCTGATCGGGCTGATCACCGATCTGCTGGACGTGGCCCGGATCGAAAGCGGGCATCACGTGCAGCAGCAGGTGCCCGTGGCGCTCGGAGCGATGCTGGCGGATACGGTGGCGCTCATGAAGAGCAAGGCCGAAAGCCAGAAGATCGAACTGCTGCTGGATGCCGATCCCCAGCTGCCGCTGATCCAGGCGGATCCCAGGAGCATGGAGGAAGTGCTGACGAACCTGGTCGCGAACGCCATCAACTACTCGCCGGATGGAGGCCGGGTGATCGTATGCGCCGCGCAGTGCGGGGATTACCTGGAAATCCGCGTGAGCGATACGGGGATCGGCATCGAGGCCGACGAGATTCCGAAGATCTTCGACAAATTCTACCGGGTAAAGCATCCGAAAACCCGGCAGGTCATCGGGACGGGGCTCGGCCTGTCGATCGTGAAGGGAATCGTGGAATCGCACCGCGGGTCGGTGGAAGTCGAGAGCCGGCCCGGCTCCGGAACTACCTTCCGGGTGTTTCTGCCCGTCGTCTCCGAAGGAGG
>JAJFUA010000417.1 GCA_021372635.1 Desulfobacteraceae bacterium
CGATGGAGAGATGGTTTAATCGATGTATGCCTTCTTAGTGGTTTTGCACGTTGTGGCCTGCATGGCCCTCATCCTGATCGTTCTGCTCCAGACGGGCAAGGGAGCGGACATGGGCGCGGCTTTCGGAGGCGCCTCCCAGACTCTTTTCGGCGGAACCGGCGGGTCGACCTTCCTGAGCAAGCTGACGACGGGCGCGGCGGTCGTTTTCATGATCACCTGCCTGGCCCTCACCTACAAGACGGGAGGGACGCCGGCGAAGTCCATCATGGAGAACGCCCCCGCGGAAACGACATCGATCCCGAGCCCTGCGCTGCCGGAAGCCAAGCCGGTACAGCCGGCGCAGCCTCAGGCTGCTCCTCAGGCCGGCGCGGGCCAGCAGACGGCTCCCGCTCAGCAATAGTACCCGCGGCGATCGATGCGGGCGTGAGGGTCGCGTGATGGATGCGGGCGCACAGTGGGTTTGCTGCCGCAGGCCGGCGGTTGCCGGGTTCGCGGAGGTTCGCCCATTTCCCTGCGGGCCGCAGGCGGCGCCGGGTGCCGCTCAGGCGTGAGAAACGGCAAAAAGAGCTTGCCAAAACATCATCGATGAGTATAATATCTTTTTACGTGCCGAAGTGGTGGAACTTGGTAGACACGCCATCTTGAGGGGGTGGTGGGGAAACTCGTGCCGGTTCGAGTCCGGCCTTCGGCACCACCATTGAAATGATTGAAGAAATCGGCGGTACTCTTGCTTCGGGCCCCGCAAAATGCCCCGCGAGAAACCGCCGATTCTGTTTTTTACAAATATCCCGCCTCTCACATTGCGGAGCACGGGGCGTTTTACCCTTCCCCGCGACCCGCTATTCCACAACCATCAATTTGGGCTTCGACTTCCCTGGTGCACCCAAACCAACCAGAGCGGAACCACTCAGTACGCGCCCCACATCCTTCCCCCTCTCCAGAAATCCAGCGACCGTGGATGTCCGCCGTCATGGCGACCTGGAGTGCCCCAGTTGCTTCTGTACACAGGCGGGCACAACATGCTCCGCCGACGGCATCGTTGCATACGTGTACCAAAGGATCGTTCGCATCGCAGTAAAGCTGCACATTCACGACGACGCGGCATAGCACACAATTCCTTGATACTGGACCAAAGTCCAATATCTTTTAGCCAGTCCCTTCCATAAGATCACACACAGCGCGAGTATTCCTGCGCTCCAACGCCTGTGCCCCGCTTCTTTTCGGTCGCGCATATCACGACGGTGCAGGCAGAATCCAGTAAGGATCTGTTCCGGGTGAGGATGAGGACTTGGCAGATGGAAAATTCCTGATCATATACGTGGTCGAAGATGACGAGCCGCTGCGGAAAGCTTCGTCCCAAATGCTTCGCTCCGACGGCTGCCATATTGCCACCTTCGAATCCGATGAGGAGTCCTTCGATGGGAGATCCCGATCAAGGGAGGGCTGCCCCATCCTGGAGATCCAACTTCCCGGAATATCCGGGGACGATGTCCATGAACGGCTCATGACAAAGGGCCTGAACCTCCCCGCGGTCTTCGCAACCGGATGGGAAAACCCACAGTGGAAGGAAAAATCCGCGAGAATGGAAGGTGCGGAGTTCCCGCATAAGACGAGGACCGTCTGAAGATGGCTGCGCGGCAGATTCTCGAAGAGTCCGCCGAATTCCGGAGACTGGTGAAAGACCTTCAGTAGCGAAATGGAGCCGGGACTGAAACTCGCGCGATCCGTTTCGGAAGAGGGGATGGTTAACAGGGCGGATCTCCCATTCAACATCTCGAATCGCAACTCAGCGATTCGGCCACGGGAACGATTTCCTCCGCGGCCGCAGATCGGGAGCAGGGAAAGGTTGCCCCCATCAACCCGATGGCACTGACCTGGTACGGAGAAGCCGATGTCATCATCGATGAGTGGGCCGACCAATTCGTCCAGATCGCAAGCAAGCGCCCGGGCGAAGTCGCCAAGGAGGCAAGCCGTTCAAGCTGAAGCCCCGGTGGCAAATCCGCAAGGTGAGTGCCCCTTGAAAGAAAGGCCGTTCGGACGCATTTTCGGTGGCTATGACGAATTTGTGCGCAAAGTTCCTCGTGCATCACCCACCTCCCCGGAGAAGGGAACACGCCCGATGAAAGGAAAAGGAATTTCCATAGCTCTGGCTCTCGCTCTGCTGGTTGCCCCGCTGTTTCACTCCACTGCGGAAGGCGGTGCCACTCTCGCTCGCATAAAAACCACGGGGCAGCTGCGCTGCGGGGTCAGCGACGGCATCCGCGGCTTTTCATTCAGGGAACCCGACGGCCGGTGGTCCGGCATGGATGCCGATTATTGCCGCGCCCTGGCTGCAGCCGTCCTGGGGGATCCAGGAAAGGTGGAGTACATTCCCCTGGCCGCTTCCGCGAGATTTCCCTCCTTGAAAGCCGGTGAAATCGACGTTCTGGTTCGAAACACCACCTGGACGCTCGAGCGTGAGGCCGCCCTGGAGGTGATGTTCCCCGGCGTGCTCTTCTATGACGAACAGCGCTTCCTTGTCCCGGCGGGGCAAAATGTGTCGGACTTGTCCCGGCTCAACGGAGCGACCATTTGTGTCGTCAAGGGAACGACCCACGAGATGAATATGGTCGAATATTTCCGTGCGAAAGGGTGGAACTTTCAGCCTCTGATCGTCGAAAACCTGGACAAAGCCGCCGAAGCTTTGTTTTCGGGAAAATGCACGGCTTTCACTTCAGAACGGCCGCAGTTGATGGCAATACGTTCGAGAGTTCCGCGTGGTCCCGAGGAATATGTCATGCTGCCCGATGCTATCTCCAAGGAACCCATGGGGCCGGTGGTGCGCCGGGGTGACGATGAGTGGTTCACCATCGTGCGATGGGTGCTCTTTGCGCTCATCCGCGCGGAGGAAATCGGCCTGACTCAGTCAAACGTCCGTTCCATACTGAACAACCCCGCTGAACCGGCTGTGCTAAGCTGGCTCGAACAGGACAAGATCATCTCCAAGTCGTTGTCAATCCAACCCGGGTGGGCCACACGCGCCGTAGAAAATACAGGCAATTACGGTGAGATGTTCGACCGCAATCTTGGATCGCAGAGCACTCTGAAGCTTGAACGCGGTCTGAATCGCATCTGGAACCAGGGGGGATTGATGTACGTACCCCCGCTTCATTGATTGGCTTCTCAGCAGAATATCGCTCCAAGGCGTATCCAAGTCCTGGGCCTGTCATTTCCTTAAGGCGGAGCGGCGGGTCTTTCTCATTGCGAGAGGAATTATGAGTGACTTTCAGGTTATTATGACGCTTCTGGTGTTCGCCGGAGTCATCATGGCGATCGCGTTCAACATCCTCGACATGACGGTGGCCGCGCTGCTGGGGGTGAGTGCCATGATGGTTTTTGGAGCCTTCACCCAGCATGAGTTCATGAACGCTGCGCAAACTGCCGGCGGGTCTATCGCGCTGCTGTTCGGAGGGATGGTCGTGGCGCGTACCCTGGTGCCGACGGGTATCTTTGAACTGGTCGGCACCCGATTTCTGCGTGCGACGAGGGGAAGCGGCAAGAGGTTCCTCCTGGGATTGATCGTCCTGGTGGCACCGCTCTGTGCATTTCTCCCAAACGCAACCACCGTGATTCTCCTCGCACCCATCATCATCCGCGTTGCTCGAGCACTGAAGGTGGATTTCATCGGCCCCCTCGTCTTGACGGCCATCATCAGTAATTCCGCCGGGCTGCTCACTCTTGTCGGCGACCCGGCCACATTCCTGGTCGGAAGCTCCATAGGAATGACCTTTGGCCAGTACCTGAGGAGGGTGAGCCTTGGCGGGCTCATGGCCGTGTTGACGCTGATTCCCCTGCTCCCCCTGGTGATGAAAGATATCTGGCGAGTGAGAGAGACGCTCCCGGCTGAAATTCCGCAGCAACGTCTGGAGCGTCCCGGTTTTTGCCTGCTTGCTCTTCTTGTACTCTCGGCGATGATCTTTCTTTTCCTCTTCGGCGACCGACTCCCCTTCCAACTCGTTCCCCCGGCCGTGGCCATAGTCGGAGCATCCCTGGCGCTCCTCATCATCTACAGCGTCAAGGTGGAACCGGTGGACAGGATACTGAAAGACGTGGACTGGAAGACGCTCACTTTTCTCACGTGCATGTTTCTCATGGTCGAGGCGTTCACGCGAACGGGAATTCTGCACAGCCTCTCAAAGAACATGGTCGCATGGTTCGGGAAGGATGTGCTCCTGGTCGGCATGGTAATGCTCACGGGAGTGGGGGTGGCATCCACTGTGCTGGCAAACATACCGGTGGTGGCGGCCATGCTCCTGCTGGTCAAAGGCTACTTCGTGGCTGCGGAACTGGTGCCGGAGATGGCCCTGGCACCTTCCTTTACGGACTGGCCCGTGCAGACGCTCCCCGTATTCGTGGCGATGATGTTCGGAGGGACTCTCGGAGGGAACGCCACTCTCATCGGAGCATCCGCCAATGTGGTGAGTGCCGGCATTTCTGCCGCACACGGCCGACCTATCTCTTTCGCGACATTCGCACGCTATGGGGTCCCATTGACACTCTGCCAACTCATCCTGTCAGGCTGCTATGTGGCGATCATGCATTGGATGCTCGGGCAATAGAATGGTTTTTCCGGCAATGGTGCGGAATCCTTTGAACTCCCTCTTTTCCCATTGACGCCCTCCTTTGTGAAACCTATAAGAATCGACGAAGATTGAGCATCGGGTACTTTCGAGTTCAAAAGGGAATCCCGTGAAATTCGGGAACGGTCCCGCCGCTGTAAACGGGGACGAAATCCGATCGCGCCACTTTCTCGCGTAAGCGGGATGGGAAGGCTCGGAGA
>JAJFUA010000421.1 GCA_021372635.1 Desulfobacteraceae bacterium
CTTGGCCGAATTGATGCGATAGCCCGAAGAAAGTCTTTTCAGGGACTGGGACATCGCATTCGAGGTCTTGACCAGGTTGTTGTGGACATTGATCGCTTCAACGTTCGTGTTGATTCTGAGACCCATGATGATCCTCCTTGACCGGTTTACCTAAACACGGCTGTCTATATTTCCCAAACCAAAAACAATCTGGCTGCTCTGTGCTTTCGCAACGCTGCATCCGGCAGCCCGCCTATATATGGATTCCTTTCCCAGGACGTCGATGTCGGTTCGATGGATAAGCAACGACAGTGCCAAACCATGCAAACACAGTCACAGAAGGGATTTACGAAGATAATACGGGCGGGGACGCCTGCAGGATTTGCCGCCTCCCGAGTGCTCGGCGGGGCAATGGACGGTGCCCTGCCGCAGCAGGAAAACACCGACTTTCCGGCCGAGCATCGAGCCTTCCCGGTACTTCTCCGCCGTCTTGCAGGGAGGAGGAACCGATTTCCCCACCCTGGGAAAAAGTTGCCTGCCGGGACGTCCCCCCCTTCCCGGCTTCCCGGAAACGGTAAAGGCGGCGCGGCCGGCGAGGGGGCGGCGGTTCCGCCGATCTTCGTCCCGATGGGTAAACCGCCGACGGACCGGGAGGCGGATAGCCAAAACTTTGACAAAATAACCCAAAAGGGAGACCTCGCGTCAAACAGGCGTCAGGAAATCGTCGGGGTTCATCATGGCAGGAGGAAGGGATCAACGCGGTCCCGCAGCGGCGGATTCCCGGTTCTCGTACTCCAGCAGCATGGCGTATTGCCCCTTGAAATAAGGCAGGTGCCTCTTCATGCGGCCGAACACGATTCTTGCGGCTATATAGCAGAAGAGAAAGACGGCTACGTAGTTTGCTCCCGAAGGAAACAGGGGAATCACGACACCGGCTTCGGAAAAGTGGAGCTGCATCCAGTCCAGGGCGAAAAAGGCGGGCCAGAGCGAGGCCGCGGACAGGCCGAAACGGTTGAAGAACAACTGGCCGTAGGCGTCGTTGGCCTGCCTGTTGAGAGCCCGGTAGCCGGGCTTGTCGCCACGGCGCAGCGCTTCCTCGGAAAGGTTGCCGTATTTTGCGAGCCGGTCGTTCAAGCCGTCGAGGTGCTTGCGGTTCAACCGGAAGACGATGGAGATGGTGAACTCCCCCACGACGTTCGCCAGGAATGCGATCAGGAAGGTTCCGACGAACCCGTCGAGGCTCCCGAAACCGGTAAGATCGTACAGAAACAGCAGGTATGGATCGAAATACGCCCACATGGCAAGCTCCCGTCCATTGGCGGAGAAAGCCCGAGCCCGCAGCCATCGGGGCCCGGGCTCGCAGTTTCAACGGATCACATCGGGACCCAGGCCTGGCCGAAAAAGCCCTTGCTGAAGTAGCCCAGGCCGACGTAAAGAGCCAGGACGATGAAGATGAGCTTCAGCCACTTGTCCGGTATGTATTTCGCGGTGCGCGGTCCGATGACGGAACCGACAAAGACGCCCACCAGCTGCGTCCCGACCAGCGCCCAGTCCATGCCCGCTCCCGCCACGCTGATATACGTGGCGATGCTGGTGATCATGCTGATGAAAACGGCCAGGGCCGAAGTGCCCGCCACGACGAACATGGGGAGTCCGACGATGCTCGTCAGGTAAGGCACGTACAGGAATCCGCCGCCCACGCCGATAAAAGCCGAAATGGCGGCGATGATCACACCGCCGAAAAAGGCGGCAATGGGATTGAACGAAAAATCGGTGCCGAAAAAGGTCATGGTGGAATTCGTGACGCTGAAGGACTTCAAGGTCACGCCCGCAGCGGCGATATCCGACTTTTCGCGGACGGTTCTTTCAAATGCCTGTGCCGCTTCCTTGGTTTTTTTTTTGCCGGCCTGCCCGGCGGGGGTGAGTTCATAGATCAGGACGGCTCCCACCACCAGGACGAACACGCCGAACCAGCCCTGGTACTGGCTGAAGCTGACCTTGCCGGCGGAAAGGGACGCGGCCAGGTAAGCGCCCACTATGGAACCGACCCCGAGGGCCAGCCCCAGCGGCCAGGACATGCGCCGCGATTTGAGATAGTTTATCACGCTGATGATGGAGGACAGACCGACGAGGAACTGGTTGGACGTCCTGAGGCTGTCGGTCAGGGTCTTGTTCAACCCGGGGGCGGTGTCCTTGAAGGTCCGGACGTAATCGCCCAACCCGTAGATGGTCATGTGTCCCACTCCTGCCATGACACCACCGAAGGCCCCCACCGTCGAGAAGATCCAGCCAACCCATGTGGCCCAGAGGAAAGCCAGCAGGCTGGAGACCTGGACCGCTCCGGGAATGCCGAACACGCCGCGGGGAGCGTTCGGGTCGATCTGGCCCTTCCCCTTGCCCTCGGGGGCCTTGGCCAGTTCCTGGCCCAGTTTGCCCGGAAGGCCCAGGTTGTTGCCGACGGCCTTGGGCTTGACTTCCGGAGGCTTTTGTTCGGTTCCCGCCGACTGACCGGCGGCGGGGGGCTGAGACGGTGCGACCGGCCGGTCCTGTGCCCACGCGCCGGATGAAACGATCAAAACCAGAACGGTGAAAGCCGCCCAGAACATCAGAACCCTTCTTCCCGCCGATAACTTCGGAACCATTTGCTCCTCCTCGATCAGATTTTCCTGGTGCGAGCACATCCTGCTCCCCTCTAAAACACTCCGCAGTTCAAACTGTTAGCCATGCAGCCCATACGGTGATGTGCTGTCAATTTATGACCGATAGGCCAGACTGCAAGGGGTATGGAACATTTCCAGCGAGAAAATGATTATCATTAATGTACCCATTTCCGGGCAGAATGCACCCTATGCCCGGCATCTCGTCGAAAGGAGGACAAAGTCATGGCAACAACACGACAAAACGAAGCAAGAGAAGGCTGGATCAGAGTCTTCTGTCCCGATATACGAAGGCTTTCGGCCAAAGAGACGGCTGGCATCCCGCCGGAGAAGAAGAGAAAGGCGGAAGCCGGCTACGATGGCGTATGGCTTGAGGTGAAATGTCCGGAGGAGAAATGCCTGACCGGGGACAGTGAGATGACGATCAAGGTGCGAGGCGTGGAGCACGTCGGGAAGGAGGGGCTCTGGCACAAGGTTTTCTGCCCCGAAGACCGGTGCTTCGCCCAATCCCCCCTCGACCTCCCGTAGGGCCGGCAAGGAGCGGGGTGCGTCCCAAATTTCGTCGCGCTCCGTCGAACCTGTTTCTTCGCCTGCCTTGGGACCGGCCACCCAGCGGCAAGGCAGAGAGGTTCCTCCACCTCCGGGCCTCTCTGCCGAACGCCCGGAGGTGCGGTCCGGAACCTTCCCTGGCTTTCATCTTCGAACCGGCATGAAGTTCGAACCCGCCTGCACACGGACCTGCAAGCGCACGGGTTCGACCGCTCCGCAGGCATGGCGGACCCGGAGGACGCGCATCGTGAAGATCAGAGGCATATCCTTTCCTTTTGCCGCCGGATGCAATAATATTGTCTGAAGCGGCAGGAAAGCACTTGCAAGGAATTAATTAATCGCTATTTGCAGAAAATTGGGCTTTTCCGATATTGTTTATCCGGTAGCACAGAAATTCATCCATCGTCCGCGCCGGGTTCTCCCGTTCCGGCAAAACCGGGCGGGGACCATCCAGGGCTTCCGTGCAGACCGGACGGCCCGGCGGAACCCGCGGTACGGAGGGTTCCCGCGAAACGCGCTCCGCCCGTAAACACGGACGGGGGCAAGAGGGACGAACGCATTCCAGGAGGTTGAAACATGAGCCAGTACTATCTTTTGCAGGACCAGAAGAAGTGCATCGGGTGCCTGAGCTGCGAAGCGCACTGCAAGACTTTCCAGGGGGTTCCCACCGGACCCCGCCTCAGCAGGATCATTCCCGTCGGCCCGCGGTCCATCG
>JAJFUA010000442.1 GCA_021372635.1 Desulfobacteraceae bacterium
TGTTTCTCCTACTGTGATTTTCCGCTCATTTTAGAGCTAAATGAACGAAACTCACGGACTCTCACTCTCGGAGTGTCACTCTGTTAAAAATCGATCAATGGTGATCCGCTTTGATTGTCAAAAAACGATTCACATGACCAACAACATATTATCCCTGCTATATTAAACAGTTACATCCTCCTCGCATTCAACGGCGCATCCAGAGACTTTTTACCATCAGGAGTGCACGTGACCCGCTCCTCAATGGCGTCGCCTGATGGCAATCTGCTTGGTCAGCCGAATGGATGAACGATATGATCCACGGAAGGAGGAAGAACCCGTCTCGCCAGAATGGAATATTGATAGCTGCAAGTAGTCATATTCCCTTGTGTCCTGATGTCATTTACCCGCCACCGCTGCTATAAGCGTTGGGTAAAGGCTAATGATCTACGCCCCGATTGTCAACGACATATTTAATTTACCATCGAATTTCAATAACTTATATTCCTACCGCGAGACACGTGTTCTGGGGCGGATGATGTACGCATGTCCTCCCGGCAATACGGCAGGCGAAGAAAAAGGCACGCCTGGCCCTGGGCCGTGAGTGATCCCATCATCCTTCACTCGGAGCGACAAAACCGCTCCGAAATCATGCCCTCTCTTTCTTCAGGAATGCCGGGGCTCTTCCGGGCGATTCTCCGGCAAAACCGGTCAGGGTGTTCCAGATCATATTCAATATTCATAGACTGTCGTTCTTTTATTCTCTCCAGGTTACTGTTCATCGTATTAATATCTTGACTCTTCCTCTTCGCCGTGACATATAAAAATGCATTTACCAGGGGGCGGCATGTGGAATTCACAGACAGGAGCACCAGAAAAAAATGATTTCACTGAAGGTCAACGGGAAAACTTTGGAGATTGTCCAGGGCAGTCATATCTACTTCGCGACGGATGACGGTGCGGCATTTTACCAGGAGTGGGACAGTATCGCGGCGGAAGAGATCCGGAGCGCTTTTTCGCAGCTGGAAGAAATGGCCGCAACGGTAATGGAGAAAATGGCCAGGGCGACGTCTTCGCTGAAATCCGGCCCAGGCCGGGGCACTACGGACCGGACGATCAACTAGCAGCCGCGCGCCGGAAAGAACCTTCCGCTCCCAGTTTGACAGAACCATTGCCGGTATTATCCTTTATGACTGTCACAGTGGACACTGGAGTGCGGGGGGCAAAGGGCGGCAAGATCCGCCGGAGAGGATGGCGGGGCACCGATTCCCACTGCACGCAGGGAAATCCGGTTGAATCGTCTGAACTGCAAAGGAGCTTGCCCATGAACACCCGGCTTCGGCGATCCCTGCTTTTCATGTGTGCGTTGGCTGTCGGGATGCCGGCTGCGACCGGTTTCGGACTGAAAACCACACCCCTCCCCTTTTTTGCTGGCCAGCTTTCCGCAGTGCAGTCATCCCCCTCACAGGTCGCCCAGTCCGGGAAGGAGATGGTCTCCTACGCGGACGTGGCGTCCATTTTCTCCAGGAGCTGCGACAAATGCCACAGCGGCAGCAAGCCTGCCCAGGGACTCCGTACGGACAGCTACCCGGGCATCATGGCCGGCGGGTGGAATGGACCGGTGGTCGTTCCCGGCAATCCTGCGAAGAGCGAGCTGGTCCGTCGCATACGGGGCACCAGCACCCCCCGCATGCCGTTCAAGTCACCCGTATGGCTTTCTGAAACCGAAATGGCCCGCATCGAGCAATGGATACAGACGGGAGCGCCGGACGGGAAACCGTAGGGGCTGTTCCGTTCGAAAACAGTGACATCCCTTGCCTCGCTTCCGGCCGGCCCGGGAAGGGCATCGAACACCGTCAGTCGAGCCCTTCGAGCGTTCCCGCGCTTACGGCAGTAAAGGTCAGAACGGCCTTTCCGCCGTGATCCGTCATGAACTCCTTTGCGTCCGATTCTTTCTCGAAGGGGATCAACTCCTTCCCCATGGGGCCGTACACATTGCTTCCCAGGACGTAGAAGGCCTTGCCCGCATCCACCGGATTCAGGCTGTAGTAGTCCGTAACGTAGATGGCGGCGATATCGTCCGCCGATTTTTCCGGTTGGTATTTCTTCACGTCCAGGGCGTATTTGAAAAGGTCTTTCGCACCGTCGAAGAAGACGCGCCCACCGTTTTTGAAGACGATCTGCGCTTCGAAGTCCGGAAACTTGGCGACAAACATGCCGCAGACGGGGCATTTGTCCTCCCGGGTCGGTTTCCCGGGAGAGATGTCCTGCGCCGGCGCAACGGAGGTCAGCAGGAAAAACGCCAGAATCGTTCCGATCAGCCGCATCCCGAATCCTCCTCCTTCAAGGCTTCTGCCCCTGCATCTTCTTCATCTTCCGTTTGTCTCGGATCATCTTCGTATCGACCCACATATCCTCGTAAGACGCCTTCATCGCCCCGTCGAAATTCGTCAGGTCGCCTCCGTTCTCACTGATGAACTTTTCCGCGTCCGCTTTGTTCTCGAAGGCCCACTTGGCCCGTTTCGTCATCACGCCAGGCTTCGATCCGCCAAGAACCCAGACGGCGTTTTCCGCATCGATCAGTTTCTTCGTTGCGTGGTCCCCCACCTGCACAGCCTGAGGACTCCTGTCTATATTGACCGCCAGATCCACGGCCGCGCAGTGAATGCTGCACACTCCGAGCGACGTCCCGTCGTCGTACTGAATCAGCATTCTGCTTTGCGCAAATTGCTGCCGGTCCATGCCGCAATGCCGGCAGTAGGGACATTGTTGAACGTCGCCTTCCGTCTGCGCAAAGACGGCTGCAAAGCCTGTCAGGCACACCCATACGATCGGAAAGATCCAGCCTGCCCTCCTCATGCAATTTCCTCCTGTTCGTGGAACGGAACGGAACCTGTCACCGGTGGTCCAGCCACAAAGGCGGGTCGAAGCGACGCCTCACGGGAAGACGCCCCCCGGCAATATCCGGAAGAATTGCCGAAAGAAGCTCGAATCTGAATGGGGTCAACCATGTATTTAGGTGTCTGAAGGGCAGTATTCCATGAGTACCGCCGCCGCTGGTACGGTGGACATCCGGGCATACTATCTTCGCAGGCTGGCCGATTCGTGCTATGAAAAGCGGCACAGCGCGCTGCTGCTTCGTCCGGATTTTGCGGCGCTGTTCCGGGAACCGGGCCTCCAGCGTTCGAACCGGCATGACGAACAAACGCCCGAAACGGATACGCGCCTGCACCGACGGTTCGATGCAGCCCCATCGGTTCTTCCGATGCCTTACCGGATGGCCGGGATTTCAAACCGGGAGATTACTTTTCCATGAAGAACAGAGCAGATGCGGAAGGTCAACCACGCAGCGGCCCTTTCGATGCCGCCTCCTATGAACTGGAATCCTGTTCGCTGGAAGTGTTGCAGGTCCATGAAGCCGAAGAGGCGTCCCGTTTCCTCGCCGCCATGGACCCCTGGCTGACCCTCAACTACACCCGGGAGCAACTGCTGTGTTATCTGGTGCGTCCCGATTCTTCCTTGAAGAGGTTTTCCATACGCGCCACCGGGGACGACCCTGTGGGAATCGTCTGCCTCCGTTATCCGTGGCTTCTCGGCGCGTACATCGAAACCGTCGCGCTCTTCGGGGCCGGTACAGGTCGTGGGATCGGACGTGCCCTGATCCAATGGATCGAGGACCAGACGCGCCCCGCCTCCAGGAATATCTGGGCGCTCGTCTCTTCCTTCAACGTCCCCGCGAGAGGCTTTTACACCCACATGGGATTTGAAGAGATCGCTCCGCTGACGGATCTCGTGAAGCACGGCTGCGACGAAATCCTGGTTCGCAAACGGATCTGACGAACCTCGCAGGCAATACGTCCAATCCGCAGAGGAGATCCTGAATCGCACGGACCTCCTCGCCAAATGGACGGCACAATGCGCCACATGCAGGAAACTCTCTGACGGCGGACTGTCGGAAGAGTCCGGCGATCAACGCTTCCCGCTTCTCACCGGCCTGGCCGGCCGCTCCCCTGGCAAGCCGCAGGCCGGATGACCGAGATGAGAGGCCAGGGCACGCGCCGTCGCGGATTCACGCACCTCCAGGATCTCGGGAGGCGTTCCTTGCGCGACGATGTTTCCCCCCCGTTCCCCGCTTCCCGGCCCGATGTCCACCACATAGTCGCCAGCCCAGATCAGGTCGAGGTTGTGCTCGATCACGATAACCGTATGTCCGTGGCCGGCCAGGGCGCGCAGCACGTCTAGGAGGCGTTTCACGTCGGCGCGGTGCAGCCCCGTCGTGGGTTCGTCCAGGATGTAAACCGTGTGCCCCCTGCTGTTTCCCAGTTCTCCCGCCAGTTTGATCCTCTGAGCCTCCCCGCCGGAAAGCGTCGGACTGGGCTGTCCCAGGGTCAGGTACCCGAGCCCCAGGTCGTTCAACACCCGCAGCGGCCGGGAAACCTTGTGAAACGCATCGAAGAGCTGTGCGGCCTCCTCGATGGTCATCGCGAGGACTTCGGCGATATTCTTCCCGCGGTAGGCAACGGCCAGAGTGTCCGCGTTGAAACGCTTCCCTCCGCAACTCTCACAGGGAACGTACACATCCGGGAGGAAGTGCATCTCCACGCGCGTTTCCCCCTGTCCCTTGCACTCCTCACAGCGCCCTCCCTTCACATTGAAGGAGAACCGTCCAGGCGAAAAGCCCCTGGCCCGTGCTTCCGGCAGCATGGCAAAGAGCTTTCGGATATCGTCCCAGACTCCGACGTAGGTCGCCGGGATGGAACGGGGTGTGCGCCCGATCGGATTGTGGTCGACTTCGAAAACCCGTTGAATATCCTCGAAACCGCTCACGGTTTCAAAGGAGCCGTCGTTCCCTTCGTAGCGCCGCCCCACGCGGTCCGCGAGGCCGCGGTATATGACTTCATGGACCAGGGTGCTCTTTCCCGCGCCGGAAACGCCGGTAATGCACGTGATCGTCCCCAGGGGAATGCGGACGTCGATGTTTTTCAGGTTCCGGGCCCTCGCACCCGTAAATTCCAGCCAGCCGGCCTCGCCCGGCGTCCTGCGTTCACCCGCGGCGAAAAGATCGTCCAGGGCCTTCCCGAACCATTGCCCCGTCAGGGTCCGGGCATCGCGGCAGAGTTCGGCGAAGCCGCCGTGCGCCACGACGCGCCCGCCGTCCCTGCCCGCGCCGGGGCCTAGTTCGATCAGGGAATCGGCCTGCCGCATGGTTTCCGTGTCGTGTTCCACCACGACGATCGTATTGCCCTTCTCCTTGAGCCTGCCAAGGCTTTTCAGCAGCCGCTCGTTGTCCGTCGCGTGCAGCCCGATGGTGGGTTCATCCAGCACGTAGCATATGCCGCGCAGGTTCGATCCGAGCTGGGCCGCGAGACGGATCCGCTGCGTTTCTCCGCCCGAAAGCGTGTCGCCTGATCGGTCCAGGGCCAGGTAGTCCAGCCCGACTTCCTCAAGGAAGGTCAGCCTGGCCAGGATTTCCTTCGAGACGGGTTCTCCAATGGGCCGCTCGTGAGGTTCGAACTCCAGCGCATCCCAGCGCTCCCGGAACGTCGAAACGGGCAGATGTACCAGTTCGCTGAGCCGGAACCCCTTGAAAAAGACGGACCTCGCCTGCGCGTTCAAGCGCTCCCCGTGACATTTCGGGCATTCGGCATCATCTTGGAATGGTTCCAGGCTGCTCCAGGCACCGTCCTCTTCGGTCACCTGGGTGAGGAGTCCCAACAGGCCCGCGTGCTTTCCCCTTCCCCCGAGCATCGCGTCCAGTACGTCGCCGTTCAGCAGCCGTAGCGGGAGGGCCGGATCGACGCCGAGTTCTTCGAGCCAGTAGCGTTCCATTTTCTTCCCGGGAGTTCTGAAACGCTCGCGCCAGACGGAGGATTTGAGGAACCTGAGCAGCCCTTCGGCCAGCGTCCGGTCCGGCGGGCCGAGAAGCCGGTCCACGTTCAGCTTCTTGACCGTGCCGATGCCCGAGCACGCGGGGCAGGCGCCGTGCCGGCTGTTGAACGAAAAGAGCCGCGGATCGAGCGGTGCCAGCCCCCTGTCGCAGTGGGAACAATACAGGTGTTCGCTGAATACCCGCGTTTCCTCTCCTTCGATCTGCAGCGTTCCGCTTCCCAGGGACAGGCCGCGCCGCACCTTTTCGGCCAGATCCGCCCGACTGAGGTCCGGGCGGTCGACGCCTGGAATCAGCAATTCGATATCGTGCTCCCGGTGGCGCGCAAGGGAGGGGATGGGATCGAGTTTCAACCATTTCCCGTCCACGCGCACGGTGTCGAAGCCCATCTTCCTGAACCGCGCGAAGAGGTCCCGGTAGATGCCCTTGCGGCCACGCACGACGGGCGCCATGAGCTTCATGCCGCCCCTGCGGACCTCCTCTTCCACCATGGAAAGGATCTGGTCGTAGGTGAGAGCCGACAGCTCCCGGCCGCAATCCGGACAATGCTGTTTTCCGAGCTTGGAATACAGCAGTCTCAGGAAATGGAAGATCTCGGTGATCGTCGCAACGGTGGATCTCCTGGTCAACTGACTGGTGCGCTGCTCGATCGCCACCGTGGGGGGCAGGCCCAGGATCTGGTCGACGTCGGGCTTTTCGAGGATTTTGAAATACTGCCTGACGTACGAGGAGAGGGATTCCAGGTATCTCCTCTGCCCCTCGGCGAACAGCACGTCAAAAGCGAGGGTGGACTTGCCCGAACCGCTCAATCCGGTGAGAACGACCATCTCGTTGCGAGGCAACCGGATTTCGTCCAGGTGCAGGTTGTGCTCGCAGGCCCCGCGTATGACGATTTCCCTCCCGTTCTCCGCCCGGGCTTCCGCGACAGAAAACGCGGCACGCTTTGCCTCTCGATCGTCCCCCCCGCTCATCTTCCTGGAAAGATGCCGTCCCGTGTGGCTTTCCGGACGGGAGGCCAGGGTTTCCGGCGGCCCGGAGGCGACCACTTCCCCACCGCGTTCACCGCCTTCCGGACCGAGATCGATGATCCAGTCGCACTCCTTGAGAAGATCCAGGTTATGCTCCACCACCAGGACGGTGTTCCCGCGGTCCACGAGCTGCTGCAGTACTCCGAGCAGCTTCTGCATGTCGTGCGGGTGAAGGCCGGTCGTCGGCTCGTCGAGGAGAAACAGCTTGTGCTTCCTGCCTGGGCGACTGTCTTCCTTCCCGTTGCCTTCGGCGAGATAACGGATTAGCTTCAGGCGCTGGGCCTCCCCTCCGGAAAGGCTGCTCAGGGGCTGTCCGAGTCTCAGGTAGTCCAGCCCGATCGCCACGATGGGTTCCAGTGCCCGAAGCAGCGGTTCGTTGTCGCTGAACCGTTCGGCAAGCTCTTTGGCGGTGCAGTCGAGCATATCGCCGATGGACAGCCCTCGGGCTTTGATCTCCAGCACTTCGTCCTTGAACCGGCGGCCCCCGCACTGGGGACACTGGATGTATACGTCGGCCAGAAACTGCATTTCGACGTGTTCGAACCCTTCCCCTTTGCACACGTCGCACCGCCCTCCGGGCACGTTGAAGGAAAAATGCCGGGTGGAATAGCCCCGGGCCATGGATTCAGGCGTTTGAGCGAGGATTTTCCGCAGCGGGTCCAGCGCTTTGGTGTACGTCAGCAGGTTCGCACGCGGCGTGCGCCCGATGGGCTGCTGGTCGACCAGCACGATCTCGTCGACGAGTTCCGCCCCCTCGAGGCCGTCGCAGGCGCCGGGAGTATCGGTCGGCCTCCCGGTGCTTCTCAGCCAGTTGTGGTACAGCGTCTTTTCGACCAGGGTGCTCTTTCCGGAACCGGACACGCCGCTGATCCCCACGAGAAGGCCCAGGGGGATGGGAACGTCGATGCCCTTCAGGTTGTTCTCCCGGGCGCCCCGGACGGTCAGATGCCGCCGGCTGTCCGTATCCCGGCGCGCGCGCAGAGGGGAACGATCGGCAAGCCCGCCGGCCAGGTACCTCCCGGTGAGGCTGCGTTCGTTTTCGATCAACCCCTCGGGCGGGCCCTGATAGAGGATTTCCCCTCCCTTTTCGCCTCCGCCCGGCCCCATGTCGATCACTTCGTCACAAAAGCGGATCATATCGGGATCGTGTTCCACGACCACAACGCTGTTGCCGAGCGAAACCAGCCGGTGGAACTGCTCCATGAGGCGTTCCTGATCGCGGGCATGCAGCCCCACGCTGGGTTCGTCGAGCACGTAGAGCACGTTCACCAGGGCTGATCCGAGGGCGCGCGTCAGGTGGACCCGCTGGACTTCCCCTCCCGAAAGGGTCCGGGACTGCCGGTCCAGGGACAGGTATTCAAGCCCCACGGCCACCAGGAACTGGAGCCGGGTCTTCACTTCCTGGACCAGGAGAGCCGCCGCGGGGTCCCTGTCCAGTTCCGGCCAAGGTTCACTGAAAAAATCCAGGCATTTCTTAATGGACCAGGCACTCAGGGCGCCTATGGTTTCCCCCCGCAACCGGTACAATCCGGCCGCCGGCTGGTAGCGCGTCCCGCCGCAGAACCTGCACGTGGTGTACGCACGGTAGCGGGAGAGAAACACGCGGACATGCATCTTGTATTTCTTGCTCTCCAGCCACTCGAAAAAGCCGTTGACGCCGTAGTATTTCCCGGTGCCTTCGATGATTTTCCGCCTGTCCTCTTCATCCAGATCCTCATAGGGCGCATCCGCCGGGATGCCTTCCTTGCGGCAGAACTCCATGAGATCCCGAAATTCCATCCGGTCCGTGCCGAAGGGCTTGATCGCCCCCTGCCTGAGGGAAAGCCGCCTGTCGGGGATGACCAAGTCCATGTCCACCCCGATGGTCCTTCCGAACCCGCGGCATTCGGGGCAGGCGCCCACAGGACTGTTGAACGAAAAGAGGTTGGGATTTGCGGGAGGGATGGACACGCCCGGGCCGCAGGACGCGCAGACGAGATCCCCGCTGAACCACCGGACGGAATCGGGGAGAACCACAACGGCCAGGCGACTGTTTCCCATGCGATAGGCCGTGGCGAGAGAATCCACGACCCGGGCGCGCTCCGCCCTGCCCCAGGGAATACGGTCCACGACCACCAGCATTTCCGTGCGGGCAAGCCGCTTCAGGTCGCTCTTTCCCAGGGATTCCAGGTCGCGGGTTTCCCCTTCTTCAAATATCCGCAGAAATCCCCGGGCAACGAGGCTTTCATGCCAATTTTTCGAAACGGAGTCCGGCCGGTAGGGAAAAGCAACCAGCACGCGACTGCCGTCGGGCAGGTCATCCAGCCGACCGTAAATGCTCTCGGGGGTGTCCTGGAAGACCGGCTGTCCGCACTGCGGGCAGTGAGGCACGGCAAGCCTCGCGAAGAGCAGCTTCAGGTGATCGTTGATCTCCGTGATGGTCCCCACGGTGGATCGAGAACTCCTGACGGCCGTACCCGATTCGATGGCGATGCTGGGCGGAATCCCTTCGATCAGGTCCGCCCGCGGCGGGTCCATCCGTTCCAGGAACTGCCGGGCGTACGGCGAAAAAGTCTCCACATACCGTCTCTGCCCTTCCGCGTACAGCGTATGCACCGCGAGGCTGGATTTTCCCGAACCGCTCACCCCGCTGACTGCGATGAGCTTGAAGAGCGGTAAGTCGAGATCGAGGTTTTTCAGGTTGTGCTGGCGCACCCCCCGCAACCGGATAAACGCATTGTTCGAAGGACCAGTTTTCTGATTCATGAGTTCCCGTTACGGTCGAGACACCAGGACGGCAAGGACTGTGTCTCCATCGCAAAATATGTTAATCTGCACTTTGTGCCGCCATCGCAGGCAGTTTGCGAAAACCGGGAGCACGAAGGCCGGAGCGTCTCTCCCCATGGCTTCCGCATTCCTTTTCCCGCAGGGGCCGATCGGATAAAACGGCGCCGGTGCGCCGTCAGGAAGTGCTCACGCCTGAAAATTATATTTTAACCCAAAGCCCGGTCTCGGCAAACAGAAGCCTTCGATCCGCACGATTGGCCACGCCGCGTTTTTTCGGCCGCCGGTTGCAAAGTACCTGACAAAAGTTGAATTTGGCGTTATTAAGATTATTTCTCTATCTCGATTTCAGCGAATGGATGAACGTCTTTCTTCACCCGGTCAGGAACGGGAAGCAGGTAAGGGAAGCCAGGCCATCATGGACAAACCCACCCCGATGATGCAGCAGTACCTCGAGGTCAAGGAGCAATACCCCGATGCGCTGCTGCTCTATAGAATGGGGGACTTCTACGAACTCTTCATGGAAGATGCCCTTGCAGCCTCGAAAATCCTCGAGATTGCGCTGACTTCAAGGGACAAGCAGGCGGAAAACCCCATCCCCATGTGCGGGGTCCCCTACCATGCGGCTGAAGGATATATCGCAAAGCTGGTAGCGGCGGGCATCAAGGTGGCCGTATGCGACCAGATGGAAGACCCCAGGAAAGCCAAGGGGCTCGTCCGCCGCGAAGTCACGAGGGTCATCACCCCGGGCCTGATCCTGGACACGCAGAACCTTACCGCAAAGCAGCCGAACTACCTGGCGGCGGTGTCGCACTCCCCGCGCACCAACGCCTTCGGCCTGGCTTATCTCGATATATCCACGGCCGATTTCCGGGTCGTGGAGCTGGAATCGCAGGACGTGCTCCTCGAGGAGCTTCTGCGCGTTTCTCCGAAAGAGATCCTGATTCCCGAAGACGGGGAAGACCCGTGGGTCGCCCAAATGCAAAACATCCGGCCTTTCACGCTCACCCCCCTTCCATGGGACAGCTTTGACCGAAAGCGCTCGGAAGAGCGCCTGCTGGAGTTGTTTCACACTCATTCCCTCGCGGGGTACGGCGTCGACGGCATGGATCACGGCATCCGGGCGGCGGGGGCCATACTGGCCTATATGCAGGCCAACCTGCTCGGAAGCTGCAGCCACATCAAAAGACTGCTCCCTTACAGCCGCTCGGAATACATGACGATCGACGATGCGACCGTGCGCAACCTTGACATTTTTCTCTCCTCAAGCTTCCAGGGACGCAGGGGCTCGCTCCTGGACATCCTGGACCGGACCGGCACCGCCATGGGCGGGCGCAGGCTCCGACACTGGCTGCGATACCCCCTTCTCGACCTCGAGCGCATACTCTCCCGCCAGGAAGCGGTCGCGGAACTTGCCGCCGACGCTTCCCTCCGGTCGGAGATCATCGAGGGCCTCGGAACAGTCGGCGACATCGAACGCCTGAACGGCCGGAACTGCGCCGGGGCATCGAATCCCCGCGACCTGGTCGCCCTGAAGAAATCCCTCCAGGCCCTGCCCGGCCTCCGGGTCAGCCTTTCCCCGTGCACGAGTCGCGTGCTTTCGGAGCTTTGCGGCTCCTGGGACGACCTGGCCGACGTCACGGCGGACATCGAGGCCGTCCTGGTCGACCCCGCTCCGCTGAACACCTCTTCGGGAGGAATCATCCGGGAGGGAGTACACCCGGATCTCGACCGATACATTCACCTCAGCCGCGATGCGCGAAGCTGGATGGCGGACTACGAAACGCGAGAGCGCCAGAACACCGGCATATCCTCGCTCAAGGTGCGCTACAACAAAGTCTTCGGCTACTACATCGAGGTGTCCAAATCCAACCTGGGGTCCGTACCGCCGGAATATTTCCGGAAGCAGACACTGGTGAACGCGGAGCGGTTCATCACGGAGGAGTTGAAAACCTTTGAAACTCAGGTGCTGGAAGCGGACGAAAAGCGCCTGGAACTGGAACAGCAGATCTTCGCCGGCCTGCAGCGCACAGTCGCCGCGGAAAGTTCCCGCATACAGGCGATGGCGGAAAAGATCGCCGACCTGGACTGTTTCGCCGCCCTGGCGGAAACCGCGTCCAGAAACGACTACTGCAGGCCCGAGATGGACGCCGGGGACTCCCTTCACATCAGCAGCGGCCGGCACCCCGTCATCGAACATTTTCTGAAAGACGGCGGATTCGTTCCCAACGATCTCGATATGGACATGGAAAGCCAGCAGGTACTCGTCATCACGGGGCCCAATATGGCCGGAAAGTCCACCATCCTCCGCCAGGCGGCCCTCATCGTCCTCATGGCCCAGATCGGGAGTTTCGTCCCGGCGTCGGAAGCCCGCATCGGCGTCGTGGACCGCATTTTCACCCGGGTCGGCGCTTCCGACGACCTGGCCCGGGGCCGCTCCACGTTCATGGTCGAAATGCAGGAAACGGCGAACATCCTCCACCAGGCAACCGCCAGGAGCCTGATCGTTCTGGATGAAATCGGCAGGGGCACCAGCACCTTCGACGGCTTGAGCATCGCGTGGGCGGTCGCCGAATTCCTGCACGACTTCAAAGGAGTCGGCATCAAGACGCTTTTCGCCACGCACTATCACGAACTGACCGAACTGAGCCGAACCCGGGAGCGAGTCAAGAACTTCAACGTCGCCATCAAGGAATGGCAGAACGACATCATCTTCTTCCACAAGCTGGTGCCGGGCGGGACCAACAGGAGCTACGGCATCCAGGTGGCCCAGCTGGCGGGCCTGCCGGAACGCGTGACCGACCGCGCCCGGGAGATTCTCTCCCAACTGGAAAGCGGAAGCAGCACCCCGGCCATACGGCCCGAGCCCGCGTCCAGGCGGTCCCGCACCATTCGGGACAGGGACGCCGGGGTACAGCTCACTCTCTTTCGCCCTTCCCTCGAATGGCTCCGCGACCAGATTCTCGCACTCGACCTGGACCGCATCACACCGCTTGCGGCGCTTCAGACGTTTTACGCGCTGAAGGAAAAATTCAACGGTACGGACAGGCAGTCCCCAGGGGCCGCCGAAGGATTGGCCACAATCTCCGAAAAGAAACGGAACCCTTGAAGAGGCGCCTGAACTTCCTTCTTTTCGCTTTGCTGCTCTGCGGCCTTCTTCCCTGTGCCAAGGCGACGCCCGCCTTCGCCGAAACCGCCGAGCAGATTTACGACCGGGTCGCGAGACAGTTTCGCGATGCGCTGGCGATCAGCCACAAGCAGCGGAAGATGGACGCCCTTTACCAGTGCATCATCCAGCTTCAGAACATGAAGCCGGAAAACGGAAATGCGATTCAGGACAAATGCCATTACCTCACGGCCCAATGCTACCACTACCGCTACGATACGCTCCGCAAACAGGCGGACCTCACGGCCGCCTTCACGTACTATCGTCTCCTGGCCAAAAAGTTTCCCCAAAGCCCTCTCGCCGATGACGCCCTGTTTCTCGCAGGCGTTCTCCTTATGGATACGAAACCTGATGAGGCTTACGATCAGTTTTCCCGGGTCGTCTCAGAGTATCCCCAGGGAGACATGAAGCTGAAGGCCGCCCAGAAGATGGCCGAACTGGAAAAGGCCATCGGGATGAAACGCCTCACGAAGCGCGACGCCTTCGACAGACCGAAGGGGAAACCCGATCGCCGCGCGCTCCGGCAGTCCCCCCCTCCACAGGAGACCGAGCCCGCAGTGGTCGAACTCGACCGGATCCAGCACTGGTCCGTCAACGATTACACGCGAGTGGTCCTCTACCTGAGCGGTCCCGTGACGTATGAACAGAACTCAGCCGCGGCGGACCCCAAGAAGCGCAGACTGGGCACGGTTCAGATCCGGATCGGCAATTGCCGCCTCGATTCCGGGCTAAAGGAACGCATTCGCCTCACCGACACCATTCTCAAGGAGATTCACGCCACCCAGGCGGACCCGACGACGGTTCAAGTCGTCCTGTCCACCGAGGCCGTCGACACATACCGCGTTTTTTCGATGCAGGACCCCTCCAGGCTGATCGTGGACGTCAGGGGAAAGAAGCCAGCCCGGCAGCCCGAAGAACGAAAGCCGGCGCAACCCCGGCAGGAAGAAGCTGCCTCGTCCTCGATGCCGAGCCTGGCAAGGCAACTGGCGCTGGAAGTAAAGAGGATCGTCCTGGACCCGGGGCACGGCGGCAAGGACAAGGGCGCCACGAGCCCCTGGGGCATTCACGAGAAGGACGTCACTTTAGCCCTCGCCAAGGCGCTCAAGAAGACGCTCGAGACCCGGACCGGCTGCGAGGTGATCCTCACCCGCACGCGCGACCGCTATCTTTCTCTCGAAGAACGGACCGCCATCGCAAACGCGCAAAAGGCCGACCTCTTCATATCCATCCATACCAACGCGCACGAAGACCGGAACCTGTGCGGCGTGGAAACCTACTTTCTGAACCTCGCCCGCGACAAGGAGTCGGCCCGGGTCGCGGCCTTCGAAAACGCCACTTCCACCAGGAAGATCAGCGATCTCGAGGCCATTCTGCACGACCTCATGCTCAGCACAAAAGTCAACGAGTCCGCGAAGCTCGCCGCAGAGGTCCAGTCCCGGATCGTCAGCAGGCTCCGGATGCGCTACGACACCATCCGGGATCTGGGCACCAAGCAGGCCCCCTTTTATGTCCTCCTGGGAGCCGAGATGCCCAGCATCCTGATAGAAACCGCGTTCATTACCAATCAAAGAGAGGAGCGCCGCTTGAGGGACAGACATTTTCAGGAATACCTTGCCTCCGCGATCGCCAATGGCGTCGAGGGCTTTATCCGCCGGATGAAGGAAACGGCCAGGGCGGGAGAACGGCCATGACCCAGCAGGCCGCTCAGGAGATCGTCGCCGGTACCATCGTGGAATTTTTCGAGGCAAAGGAAGTGCTCTGCGGCGTCTGCATGTCCGTCAAGAACCACAGGCTGTCCGTTCTCACCGAGCAGAACCGTGAGATCAGCCTCGCCCAAAGCAGGGGAATCCATTTCAGCAGCCATCCGGTCGATCTCGACATGGGGAGGGACCGGCTCGTCCAAAAGCTCGCGGCGGTCACCGCCCAGCGCAGGGCTCTGATGCAGGCGGTGAACCTGGAAGAATTGTGGTCGCTCATGGAAGGTGAGGCCGACGGATTCGAAGCTTTCGAACTGGCGGGGTTCATGTTCCCTTCCCCCGTCTCGGACGACCATGTCGCCGCAACGCAGCGCGTTCTACTCCAGGACCGGCTTTTCTTCCAGTACAAGGACGGACGATTCTTCCCCCGCACCGCCGAGAAAGTGGAACAGCGGCGCATCGAAATGGAGAGGGAAGCCGAAAGGGAAGCCCAGCTCGAAAAGGGTTCGGAATGGCTTCAGGCGCTGTGGCACCGAAAGACGCGGGTGGCCGCTCCGGCACAGCAGGACGCAATCGTGGACAGCCTGAAGAGCTATTGCCTGTTCGGGCAGGATTCGCCGGAAGCCCTGTTCGTAAAGGAACTCTTCAAACGCGCCAATATTCCTCCCCAGCCTCAATCCGCCTTCCGCCTGCTGGTCCGCATGGGCGTCTGGCATGAAAACGAAAATCTTTTCCTCCACGAAGAGAACATTTCGCCGGACTTTCCGGCTGAAGTGTCGGAATACGCGAAACGGCTGGCGGACGCGCCCATGGTTTTCGGCGACACGGCGGCAGGCAGGCGGGATCTGAGGCACCTGAAGGCCTTCACCATCGACAGTGCCCTGACCCGGGACTACGACGATGCCCTGAGCCTGGAGACCCTGGAAGACGGAACGCACGAAGTGGGCATTCACATCGCCGACGCCGCCGAATTCATCGCCAGGGACGATCTGCTCGACCTGGAGGCGCAAGTCAGGGTGAGTTCCATATACCTTCCTGACGGGCACATCTCCATGCTGCCGTCTGCCCTTTCCGAAGGGGCGTGCAGCCTTCGCGCCGGTGAAGACCGTTTGTGCGTGAGCTTTCTTATCAGGATCTCCGAAGACGGCCGCATCCATTCGAGCGAGATTGTCCCCAGCATCGTGAGGGTCGACCGGCAGCGCACCTACCAGGAGGTGAACGAGAGCTTCCCGCTCGACCGGGAACTCCAGGTACTGCACGCACTGGCCGTCAAGCTCCGCGATAAGCGGCTGGCGGACGGCGCCGTCATGCTGCCTCTTCCGGATATCCAGGTCTACGTCAACCCGTCGGGGATGATCCAGGTCAACAGGTACGAGAAGGAAACGCCGAGCCAGATCACGGTTTCGGAGTGGATGATCGCGGCCAACGCCATGGCGGCTTCCTATCTCGCCGAAAAGGAGATCCCGGCGATTTTCCGTGCCCAGGGAGAGTGCAAGCAGGAAACGGATTTCACTCAGAGCGAACACGAACTGTTCGGGATTTATCGAAAGCGCCGGCTCTTCGCGCGGGCGGAGGTGGATGCCAGGCCGCAGGTCCATTGCAGCCTCGCCCTGCCGCAGTACACGACCGTAACATCCCCGATCCGGCGCTACTCGGACCTCGTGGTCCAGCGGCAGCTGAAGCACGCCCTGGCCGCAAACGCCCCGCTCTATTCCGAGGAAGAACTCCGGCAGATCATCACCAGGCTGGGAACCGTACAGTCCAAGATTTTCCTCATCCAGCGCAAATGGACACGCTACTGGATCCTGAAATACATGGAGCAGGAAGACATTCATTCTCTGAATGTGCTCGTACTGGAGGAAAACGAACGGTACGCCCACCTGCTGCTGCCCGATTTTCTCATCGAGACGAACATGCCCGTTCCCGAAAAAACCAGGCTGCAGTCCGGAGAAATGCTGCGGGTCAAAATCGAAAGGCTGAATCCCCGGGAAGATATCCTGCGGCTGCAACTGCCTGAATACGGGAAATAGTCCGGCCGTCGGGAGCGGGTTCCAACACCGTTTCACCGCCGACGGCCCTGTTCCCGGGGGGGCCGAACGGTTCGGGCAGGCATGACGAAGGAGACCCAACTGAGGAGACGATACCTCCGCCGGAGGCCTCCGGCAAGGGCATTCCGGCAAACCAGCGGCCTCCCTCGGGCTAGATATTGTAGCCCACTTCTCCGTGAAGTTCCCGGTCGAGGCCGATGACTTCCTGTTCTTCGTCCACCCGGAGGCCCATGGTCTTATCGATGAGGAATCCCAGGGCATAGGTCAATGCGAAAGCATATGCCGCCACCGCGCCCACACCGGCCATCTGTTTCAAAAGCTGCGCCGCGTTTCCCATGATCAGGCCGGTGCCCCCGATGGAGGCAAAAATGCCCGTGCCGATGGCGCCCCACGCGCCTCCCAGGCCGTGGATGCCCACGACGTCGAGTGAATCGTCGAGACCCAGCTTGAACTTCAGCCGGATTCCGTAGTAGCAGATCACCCCGGCGGAAAGCCCGAGCACCAGGGCACACGCCGGCGTGACGTAACCCGCGGCCGGCGTGATGACGACCAGCCCCGCGATGCTTCCCGATCCGAGGCCGAGGGCGCTCGGTCTCTTGTGAAAAACCCATTCCATCATCATCCAGGAAAGAGCCGCAGCAGCCGAAGCGGTCATCGTGGTGCAGAACGCCAGGGCGGCCGTTCCGTTCGCAGCCAGAGCACTGCCCGAATTGAAGCCGAACCATCCGAACCACAGGAGGGCCACGCCGATCAGGTTCATGGTCATGTTGTGCGGCACGAAGGATTCACCGGGATAGCCGAGGCGCTTTCCCAGTAGCGACGCCAGGGCAAGCGCCGAAACTCCGGAAGAGAGATGCACGACGGTCCCGCCCGCAAAGTCCAGGGCACCCCATTCCTGCAGCCAGCCGCCTCCCCATACCCAGTGCGCCACCGGATCGTAGACGACGGTCGCCCAGGCCACCAGAAAGACCACGTAGGCGCTGAATTTCATACGCTCCGCTATGGCTCCGCTGATCAGGGCCGGCGTGATGATGGCGAACATTCCCTGGAACCACATGAAGATGAAAGCGGGTATGGTTCCGTTCAGAGTATCGATGCTCATGTCGACGAGAAGAAACTGGCTGAAATCGCCGATGAACGCATTCCCTTTGCCGAAGGCCAGCGAATAGCCGAAGACCACCCATTGAACGCCTATGATCGCGAGTGCCGCGAAAGAATGCATCATGCTGCTCAGAGCGTTTTTCTTCTGAACCATGCCGCTGTAAAATAGCGCCAGACCCGGGGTCATGATCATGACCAAGGCGGTGGAGAGGAGAACCCACGCCGCGTCGCCCGAATTCAGGGCGGCAGCCGCCGGAGCCGTCTCCTGCGCGCCGGTCTCACCCGCAGCCAGCAGCACTGCGGGCAGTGCAAGCCATCCCGCCCACAGGCCGTTCATCATCCTGGGATAAGCTGGAAAACGCATAGAAACACCCGGTATGATCTGTAAGGACATTTCTTCCTCCTGGATACGCGTCCTGTGTATAAAGACCAAACGCAAGGGGACTGCCCTTCCCCTCAATCCGAACGACCGGCGCATGCCGCATGGCATCAAAGAGCTTCCACTCCGGTTTCTTTCGTCCGGATGCGTATCGCCTCCTCGATTCGCGTGACAAAGATCTTGCCGTCTCCGATCTTACCTGTGCAGGCGGACTTTTGAACCGCATCCACCACCTTCTCCGCAAGATCGTCCGGCACCACGAGCATCACCATGACCTTGGGAACGAAATTCACCTGGTACTCGGCCCCCCGGTACAGTTCCACATGTCCCTTCTGGCGCCCGAATCCCTTGACTTCACTGACCGTCATCCCCTGGATGCCCAGTCCCGTGATCGCCTCCTGCACCTCGTTGAGGCGGAACGGTTTGATGATCGCCTCGATCTTAAGCATCTGCACCTACCTCCTTCACCTGCCTCGCAGCATTTTCGAAAGTCCCGCCCACAAGCCCCGCGGACAAGCATCGCAACCTGCCCGCACCGCCCCGCTCGTTATTCTTGCGGGGCAGACAGCGTCTGCCGTACGCCTGTACCCAATAGACAAAGGCCGTGCCAAACCTTCAGCCGGCAGGCAAATGTTACTGCAACATCTTGCAATAGCTATTATAATTAAGAGACGTGCAGGGGTGGAAGCATGGGGACGGCGGGGGATGGAACTGCGACAAGAATGTTGAGAATGTGGGCTGATTACAAATTATAGGACAATTTTGTACTTACATACACAGAAGAACAGTGCAAACATGAAGGAGGATCGGAGGCAGGCCGCGAGTGCAAAAGCGATTCGGGCGGGAAAGGGCGCTCCCCCGGCGCGAAAAACGCGCTTGGGCTGCATCGGGGACGCTGGAAAAGGCGCTCCCCGATCCAGCCCAAGCGGGATAAAACCCGGTACCCCGGGGACTCTAGACGACGGAGGCCCGTTCCCGTTCGTTCATCAGGCTGAACAGGTAGGTCTCTATGAAATCGTCCAGGTCTCCGTCCATGACGGCGTCCACGTTCCCTTTCTCGACGCCCGTCCGATGGTCTTTCACCAGCCGGTACGGCTGCATGACGTAGGATCGAATCTGGTTGCCCCAAGCAATGTCGTCCAGGTTGTCGTGCGCCTCCTGGATTTTCGCTTCCTTTGCGCGCCTTTCCCTTTCGTAGAGACGGGCGCGGAGAATCTTCATGGCGATGTCGCGGTTCCGGTGCTGCGACTTTTCGTTCTGGCACGCCACCACGATTCCCGTGGGCAGGTGGGTGAGTCGCACCGCCGAACTGGTCTTGTTGACGTGCTGCCCTCCCGACCCGCTCGCCCGGTATGTGTCGACACGCAGATCCGACTGCTTGATTTCGATTTCAATCTTGTCATCGATTTCCGGATACACGAGAACCGCCGCAAAAGACGTGTGCCGCCGGCCGCTCGCATCGAACGGGGAGATTCTCACGAGACGGTGGATGCCGGATTCGGCCTTGAGCAAACCGTATGCATTGGTGCCCGTAACGGTGAAGGTGACGCTCTTGATCCCCGCCTCTTCCCCCTCCTGCACGTCCACCATCTGCACGCCGTACCTCTTGTTTTCGCACCAGCGCAGGTACATTCGCAGCAGCATTTCGGTCCAGTCCTGCGCCTCCGTGCCCCCGGCCCCAGCGTTGATGCTGACGATGGCGTTCTTGTCGTCGTTCTCCTGGCTCAGCATCCGCCGCAGTTCGATTCCCTTGAAACCCTTCTGCAGGTTTCTCGACCGCTGCAAAACTTCCGCGATCGTGTCTTCGTCGCCTTCCTCCACGGCCATTTCCAGTAGAAGTTCGGCGTCTTCGAGTTCGGAATGGAACTGTTTGATCGAATCCAACACCTCGTTGATTTCGGCGCGCTCCCTGAGGATGTCCCTGCCCGCATCCGGATTGTCCCAGAATCCGGGCTTCAGCAGGATTTTCTCAATTTCCTCGAGCCGCTTCCTTTTGCCATCTATGTCAAAGATAGCCTCCCAAGGTGTGCAGGCGCTGAGCAAGGTCCTTGAGCGAGCTTTTGATCTCCGTGGAATCAACATTCATGAGAGTATTCTCCTTCCTGATATGGTGAAACGGTTCGCCGCAGGATTCCCGAACAGAGCAGGCCGCAGGCGGCGACAACGGCACACAGCCAGGCAAAAAGATCACCCCACCGGGCATACCAGGTCATGATCCGGAAAGGGTGGACCGTAGCGGCCAGGTAGCCGCGTTCATTCAAGGCGATATCCCCGCGTGGTTCTCCCGTGGCGTCGAAAACGGCGCTGATCCCCGTGTTCGCCGCCCTGATCATGGGCACCCGGAACTCGATGGCCCTCCAGCGGGCCATTTCCAGGTGCTGATACGGCGCGCTGCTCGTTCCGAACCACGCGTCGTTCGTAATGTTAACCAGCGCCATGGCGCCTCGCTGCACGGTTGCGCGCGCGAGATCGGAGAAAATGTCCTCGTAGCAGATCAGGACCCCCAGTGGAGTGCCGTGCATGGAGAGAGGCGAAGGATCGTTCCCCGCCTCGAAGTCGCCGGCGGATTCCACCAGCCGGTGCACGAAGAACAGGATCTTCTGAAAAGGCACATATTCGCCGAAAGGCACCAGGTGCTGCTTTGCGTAAAGACCGACCGGCGCTCCCCTTTCGTCGACGAGGTAAGCACGGTTGAGCAGCCTCTGCCTGTTGTTCACCACGGCAACGGCGGGACTCCCGAAAAGAACCGGCTTTCCGGTCTCCCGCACGATGGCGTTCACCTGCTCCGTCAGTGCGTCTTCCAACCCGTAGAAGAACGGAACCGACGTTTCCGGCCACACCAGCAGGCTCGGTTCCGGCTTTTGTTTTGCAGCATACAGCGACAATTCCCGGTACCTTCGCAGCGTTTCCTGCTGATACTCGGGGTCCCACTTGAGGCTCTGGTCGATATTGCCCTGGATCACGGCGACCGTGAGGGGTTCGGCCTGCGCCTGCATGCGTCCGACCGCATCGAGGCGCCAGGTTCCGTAGGCCGACGCTCCCGCCAGGCAGGCGACCAGCACCCCCAGTGCCGCCAGCCCCTGCCGCGGACGCATGCAGCAGCCCAGAAGCGCCGTATTGGCCAGGACGATCAGCCAGCTAACCCCGTACACGCCCGTGACGTCCGCAATCTGGACGAGTTTCGTGACGGACGTCTGCGTATAGCCGAGATTCGCCCAGGGGAACCCCGTCAGGGCGTAGGCCCTCATGAATTCCAGGGCCACCCAGGCACACGGCAGGCCGAGCGTCTTCAGCAGCGGCCGCTTCTCCCATTCCCTCGCAATCAGCGCAAAGCAGGCGGGGTACAGCGCGAGGTAGCAGCTCAGCAGAAGGAGCACCAGGATGGCCAGGGGCAGGGGAATTCCCCCGTACCGGTTGATGACGAAGCGGATCCAGAAGAGGACGGTGAAATAATGCGCCAACCCGCAGACGGCACCCAGAACGAAGGCCTGCCTGCGGCTCTTTCCCCGCACGGCGACGAGCAAAGGGATCAGCGATATCCAGGACAGATAGTGAAGGTTACAGGAGGGAAACCCCGCCGTTAAAAGCAGGCCGCTCACCAGGCTCAAAAATACTGCAAACCACATTCTATCCGCCGCTCTTTCAGTTCATAACGGGATGAACCAGAGTTCCCGCACAAATCTGCGCGATGATATGAGTGTATCCGGGAGGACAATCGTTCCGCCACGGCTTGCGAACCACGGAAAGCGCAGCGGACCGGCCCGCTTCAGCTTCGCTCCCCTTCCGCCTCCGCCTGCCGGGATTCGGGATCCAGCTTGCGGATCCGGATCTTTTCGATCTTCCGGCTGTTGGCGGCTTCTATGGTCATCTCGAACTCGTTGTAAACGATCCGCTCATTCACGGCGGGCACCCGTCCGAGCAGGTTGATCACGAAGCCTCCCACGGATTCGAACTTGCCCTCCGGCAGCACGACGTCCAGATAGTCCTCCAATTCCTCCACGTCCAGCCTGGCATGCACGGAAATGGAACCGTCATCGAACTCGACGATCTGCTTCTCGTCGGCGTCGTATTCGTCCATCACTTCGCCGATGATCTCCTCGATGATGTCCTCGAGAGTGAGAATGCCCGCCGTGCCGCCATATTCATCGACCACGATGGCCATGTGGGACTTGTTGTCCCGAAGGTCCTTCAAGACTTCGCTGATTTTTTTCGTTTCCGGGATGAAGTAGGGTGCCCGGGCAATGCCGTTTATGGAGAAGTCTTCCCGGCCCCAGTATTCGAGAAGGTCCTTTGCATGCAGCGTGCCGATGACGTTGTCGATGTTGTCCTGGTAAATGGGAATGCGCGAGTGGCCGCTCTGCATGATCAACTGGATGATTTCCCCGACGGACGTTTCGGCGCGCGCGAAAAGCGCATCGGTCCTGGGCACCATGATTTCCCGCGCAATGGTGTCTCGAAAGGAGAAAATGCCCTGGATCATTTCCCCCTCATCCTCGGAGATGAGCCCGCGCTGCTCTCCTTCGTCGATCAGCTGCTGTATCTCTTTTTCTATATTCTCGGGGTCGTCGACCCGAGCGAGCCGGCGGAAGCACATCCTGAGCCAATTTTGAAACCCCTTGGCAGAGTCTTCTTCCAATGCAAAATCATCTCCCGTAAAGTTATCGGATCCGTCACTTTCCCGGTGGGAAAGGCGCCATTCACAAGGCAATTCCATCTGGAACAGGTTATTTTAACAAGGCTCCCAGCCACTGTCCACGATAAATCATAGGGATCAGGCAGTTTTTCAAGCGGGGCGGCCGCTGCGGTGCCGCGGAGAGAGAGCGCCGGAACCAGGAATCGACCGCCAGACGGCCCGGCAGTCATTCCCCAGGGCATACAAAGCAGAAGGGTCCGGGCGGCAAGAGCACGCCCGGACCCCCAATGACCTAGGTCCCATATACGATATGTATGTTTTTACCTGGAGCGCTGCATAAGCATCCGGTCCATCCGGACCACCTGTGCCGATTCGTTGATGGTGTTCGGGAACTCCTGCCCGCGGTCCAGCACTTTCATTTCGTACTTTTGGATCTTGAAATACTGTTTGATCGTTTCGACAGCCCGTTCAGTATCAAAGGGTTTACACGAGAACATATCAAGACTGAGATACTGTTTCTCCGGAAACGTGTGAATGCTGATATGACTTTCGGCGATCAGCACAAAACCGGAAATTCCCCAGTCTTCCGGGACAGAGCCGTTGTAGCGGAATACGTAGGGGGGCATGATCTTTGTCATATCCATCCGAGAGGGATACTCATCCAGGAAATTGTAGATCAAACCCATGTCCTCGAGTCCGGCCTGATCACAACCGTACCCGTCCACCATCAAGTGAACCCCAAAACCGAATTCGGGTTTGCCCTTGCCCATGGCA
>JAJFUA010000453.1 GCA_021372635.1 Desulfobacteraceae bacterium
GCCTGCCCCTTTCCGCGCATCCGGATTCGTGCC
This sequence comes from Desulfobacteraceae bacterium, assembly GCA_021372635.1. Taxonomy (GTDB): domain Bacteria; phylum Desulfobacterota; class Syntrophobacteria; order Syntrophobacterales; family Syntrophobacteraceae; genus JAJFUA01. Next base: position 34 of record JAJFUA010000453.1, read on the forward strand.
TTTTTCTTTCCCGGGATGTAACGCACCGGCTTCATTTCCCGCTTTGAACCCGGCACGCAGGCGAACCGGCTATTCCCCAACTCACAAAATCATTGACACCGTCATCCATCTGTTGTTTAAAGGGAATTGGCAAGGGGGGTGTTTTTTGTCCTTGTATCAAAATGAAAATTCGGTAGTATATTCAATAGATTACAATAGATTAATCAGATTTTACAGAGTTTATTCCCTGGGGGATGTCTTTCCGGGGAAAGTTTTACGTTTTTGTTCGATGCTGCGGGTCCTTGGTGCGGCGGCTGACCGGGTTGCAGGGGTCGTTAACTCTTGCCCCACTTGGGGAGATCGCATTCCGGGGGGAATGCGCCAGAAAATGTTTTACGTTCTTGTTCCGTGCCGTGCCAGGGACCCGCGGTACGGAACCCATTGCAGGGATGACAAACAAAGACAACGAAATCTGAGGGGGGATGAATTATGACCAAAAGAAGAAGAGCATGTTGCTTCGCAGGCTTCTTTTCTTTGATGCTGGGAATCTGCTTTGCCGTCGGCGCCGGTCGGACACCGGAGGTGCTGGGAGCGGCAGGGGGGACATGGTGCCCCGTCGTCGTCGAGGAATTGACGGGCAGGGATGCTTCCTTCCCGGGAATTGCGGAACTTTTCTCCGGCAGCGAAAATGCAAAGGCCGGCACATTCCAGAAGTTTGACGCGCAGGGTTCGCTCGTCGGCACCTATGTGAACGAACTGGACCGGGCGGGGCGGCTGGCGCAGAGAATATCTCTCGACGGCAGCGGCAGGGTCCTGGGCTATACGCAGTACGACTACACCGCAACAGGGGAACTCAGCCACGTGTTTCGCTACGGAACGAACGGCGGCCAGGTCTCCTCTCTTACCGGGTACTCCCTTTTTGAGTACGGGAAGGCCGGGGAGTGTTCCAGCATCCTCCGGTTCGATTCCACGGAAGCCCCCTGCGGCCGGACGACCGTGGAGCATGAAGGCGGCACTGTCCTGGCTCATGTCTTTGCCGGGGACGGATCTCTCTCGGGCACCTGCACCTTCCACACGGACGCGCAGGGAAGATGCACGAGGATCGACTATCCCGAGGGGGTCGCGACTGCCGTGGCGTATTCCGTTTTCGAAAGAAATGACGACGGTACCGCCGGCAAGGTGCTTGATTTCGGCAGGGGCGGAAAGCTTATCTCCTACACTTTCTACGAGTACGATGCGCTTGGTTCGGTGGTGAAGGCGTCGGTATACGATTCCCGTTCCGTCCTGGCCGGCTATTGGACCGTGGAATATTCCGAAGAAACCGCAGGCGTGAAGGGTCCCGCGCTGGAATCCAATACGGCGGCCGGCGCTGCCAACTCCGTGAAATCCATTGCGGCTTCGGGGGCGGAGGCTCCCCTGCCCGTCGTGAGCTTTGCCGGGCCCAAGAAAGACGCTTCGGAAAAGGGCGCCACCTCCCCGGGGACGATCACGGTGAGAAGAACCGGCAGCCTTGCCGGTGCGCTTACCGTGAAGTACAGCGTCGGCGGGACGGCAACGAGCGGGAGCGACTTCGAGACGCTTTCCGGAGTCGTCGAGATTCCTGATACGAAAGCCACCGTGTCCTTCACGGTCAATCCGATCCAGGACTCCGACTATGAAGGGATCGAAACGGTCGTCGTTACGCTTGAACCCGACTCGGCCTATACGATCGGGTCTCCGAGCAGCCAGACGATCAAGATCGGCGACGACGACAAGCCGACGGTCAGCATTGAGGCCGAAGTGGACGACACTGACGAGGGCAAACCGGCCGAGCCGGGAGTGTTCGTGATCAAGCGAACCGGGAATACGTCTTCTCCGCTCGCGGTGAAGTATGTGATTTCAGGAGAGGCTAAAAACGGGACCGACTACATTACCCTGCCGGGATCGGTGAACATTCCGAAGGGAAGCTCCTCCGCCACCTTGAACGTGGTTCCGAAGGGGGACGACATCTATGAGGGCGACGAACGGGTGATCATCACGCTTCTGGCCAGCAGGAACTACAACCTGGGGGACCCGTTGATCGCCACCGTTACGATCGAAGAAGACGAGACCCCTCCGCCCGAGGTGAGCGTTGTGGCCAGCGTCGAGGAAATCGTAGAGGGAAGCAGTACCCCCGTTGTGTTCACCTTTACCAGCGCCGTGGCCCCAACGTCGGATTTCAAGGTGAAGTACATCGTGAGCGGCACGGCGAAGAGGGGGGCCAATTATACTCCTCTTCCGGGCACGGTGACGATTCCCGCGGGCGAGACCGCGGCCACGGTGAGTTTTTCCGCAAAGGAAAACTCGACTTACGAGGGGGCCAGGGAGGTGACCGTCTCCATTCCCGATACTCCCACGCAGAGCAAGGGGGATCCGGATTCGGCCACGGTGACGATCCTGGAGAACGACAAGCCTGTCATCAGCATCAGGGCGACGGACGCCAAGGCATCTGAAAACAAGCTCAATCCCGGGAAATTCACCGTTTCGAGATCGACCGGCAAGTTCGAGGACCTGGTGGTTACCCTGACGGTGGCAGGCACGGCCGTGCCCGGGGTCGACTATGAAGTGCTGCCCGCGACCGTAACGATCCCCAAGGGCAAGCTCTCGGTCGACATTCCCGTGGTGCCCAAAATGGACGGGCAATACTTCGAAGGGGGCAAGACGGTCGTCGCGACGATTGCCGACGATCCGAAGTACACCGTTTCCTCCAAACAGGCGTCCGCCACCGTCACCATCTCAGACAGCGCTTTTGCCGGCGGAACGTTTGTCGGTGAAGGCGAAGGGGAGGGAGGCGGTGAGGATATCGAGTTCGAACTCGGAATCACCGCCACGTCGACAGGCTTTACGGGATTGGCCGTTCTGGCGACGGGAAACCCCGAAATGGACGGCATGGCGAAGTTCACGGGAAAGATTGACCGTGAAGGTAACGTCAGCGCGTCCTTCAACGTGGGCAAGACCAAAATCCAAGTCACCGGGAAGGTTTACCAGGTGAAGGATGAAGACGGTGACGGCGATGAGGACGATGACGACTGGGACACCTACATGGAAGGCACCTGGACCGACTCCACCGGCACGTATTCCGGAAAATGGCATGTCGAGGAGGCCGATGATGAGGGTGTCGGCCCGAAATACGGCAAATGGCGGTCGGACAAGTCGATCGGCGGGGCGAAGACCAGCGGTTTCCTTGGCATCATCGTCGATGACGACTTTACCGGGATGATCGAGGTTTCGGTACCGGGTTACGGGGTGTTGGGCGTGAAATTCGAGGGCACATGGAGCGCTGACGCGAAACAGATAACGATCAAATCGGACGAATGCGAGGTCGGTGACCTGAAGATCCAGTACTCAGGACAAGGGACCATCGACAGCGATTACGGGGCTTCCGGGACATTCGAGGTCGTGGCCGACCAGGTCTATACGATTTCCTGGTCCGTGGATCCCATGTAAGGCGAGGCGGAAGTTTTCATGGCCGCGAAAGGCTGCCGGTTCTCCCCGTTCGGGGATGAGGCCGCTTTTTGCGGCCGTCGGTGAACCGGTCTTTTGCCGTAGTTCCATCCGGGATGTCGGAGTTCCCGGGCAGCCGCCCGCTTCGGCCATCCATCGGACAGGCGGGTTTTCCTTCCGGATTGGCGCATCGTGCCGGGGCATGCCAGGGAAGCAGCCGGCGCACGATGCGTACATCGGGTTTCCGCCCTGGGGCGGTCTCTTTTCATCCCGCAGAGATACCGGCAACAACACAAAAAAGAAGAAGGCCGGTGGGGTTTCCCCCACCGGCCTTTCTTCGTCGGCATGATAAAGAAATGCTCTTGGTACTACTTCTTCATATGCTTCATGAAGATGGATTCGCACTTGTCGGCGGCTGCTTCAGCTCTGCGAGCTGCTGCTTCGGCTTTCTGTGCTGCTGCTTCGGCTGCCCTGGCGCTGGCTGCACACTGCTGCTCGATGGCGG
>JAJFUA010000172.1 GCA_021372635.1 Desulfobacteraceae bacterium
AGGGCCGTGAAGTTCGAAGAGATGACCGCGCTGGTCACCCTGGCGAAGATGGGGTCTCCCGGTTTGGGGGTGTCGGGTATTTCTCCCAGCCTTCCCCTTTCCATCCGCTCCCGGACCACGGCGGGAATCGCGTTCCAGAGGCCGTATTTCGTCAAGACGCCGATGGCTGCTTCGAAGGTTGAGTTGTCCGGAGAGAAGGGGCCGGAGGCGATGGTGTCGAGGTCGTCGCCGACCACGTCCGAGATCACCAGGTTGATGACCCTGGCGGGAGCCGCGGCGCGCGCCAGTTGTCCGCCCTTGACCTGGGAGAGGTGCTTCCGGACTGCGTTCAGTTCATGGATGGTGGCGCCGCAGGCCAGGAGCATCCGGGTGACTTCCTGCTTTTCGGGAAGGCTGATGCCGTCCGCGGGGAGGGGCAGAAGAGCGGAACCTCCTCCGGAGATGAGCGAGAGGACGAGATCGCCCCGCCGCGTTCCGTCGAGAAGCCGCCTGATGCGCCGGGCGGCGTTTACCCCGTCTTCCCCTGGAACCGGGTGGGACGCCTCCAGCACGGCGGTCTTCTTCAAAGGCAGCCCGTGGCCGGTCTGCACGGAGATTACGCCTTCGGCGATGCGGTCGCCGAGGACCTCTTCCACCGCCCTGGCCATTGGGGCGGTTGCCTTTCCCGCGCCGATGACCAAGATGCGCTTTACTTTCCGGAGATCGATCTTCGCCGTGGTCTTCCGGCCCTGTTTCACGAGGAGCGCGTCACCCGACCGCACCAGGCTCGAGAGGACCGCGCGGCAGGGGTCCGCGGCGGACAGGGATGCATTGAAAATGGCCCTGGCGTCTTCCCTGAGACGGGCGGGCGTTCGCTTTTCGGCGGGCATGTTGATTCTCTCCGAAAACAAAAATCGTCGTCCTCCGCGGCGAATCCGCCGCCTGACCAGAGGGGACATTAGCAAAAACTCGTTTCCGAGGGGTAATAAAAAAATCGGGACGGGTCCAGAAACGCTTTTCGGAGGGTCATCACCCCGGCCTGTTTCAGGAATATTCATAGTGGAGGCGGACCCCACGGCAATCCGGCGATCTTCCTTTCCGGACCGCGGGTTGCGCAATGTTTCTCCTGCGTGAAGCTTTCCTGTCGGCAGGTGAATTGTTATTTATATCCCAATCACAATTTGCGGGCGGTATCTTTTACTCGTATCGCATATAATGCACCTTTCCAGAATGCACCACACCAGGGGGCGACTGCATGGACGCGGATCTGGCGGCAGACAGAAACATGTTGAAAGTCCTTCTGATAGAAGACGACGAGGACGACTACGTCCTGATCAGGGGACTTCTTGCGGAGGCGCCTTTCACCCGCTACGAACTGGACTGGGTTTCGGAATACGCCGAAGGTCTGAAGGCGGTGGAACGCGACGAACACGACGTCTACCTCGTCGATTACCGCCTGGGCCACAGAAGCGGGCTGGAACTCCTGAACGATGCGGTGGCGGGGAAGCATTCCGGGCCGCTGATGATGCTCACGGGGCTTGGGGACATCGAACTGGACCTGACCGCAATCCGGGGCGGCGCCGCCGATTACCTGACGAAAAACCGCCTGAACGCCGAACTCCTGGACCGGTCCATACGGCATGCCGTCGAGAGGTTTCATATCGAGGAGGAGTTGCAGCGGTATCACAGCCGGCTGGAAGAACTGGTGGAAGCCCGGACGCAGCAGCTCAGCACGGCCAATGAACATCTGAAGCGGGAAATCGAAGAGCGCAGAAAGGGAGAAGAGGCGCTCAAGGAGAGCGAGAGCAGGTATCGGCGTCTCTTCGAAGAGGCCCCCATTTCGCTCTGGGAAATGGATATCGCGGCGGTCAGCAGGCACATCCTCGATCTGCGGGAATCCGGGGTGACGGACTTCGACGCCCATTTTCGGGAACATCCCGGAGAAATCGACGGATGCGCCGGCATGATCCGCGTGCTCGCCGTCAACAGGGCGACCAGGGACCTGTACAAGGCCCGGGGTCCCGAGGACTTTCAGGACGGACTGGTGCGGACTCTTGCCGAAGAGACGCGCGACGCTCTGCGCGATGCGCTCGTCTGCCTGGCCAATGGGGAAAAGACCTGCGAATTCGATACGGTCAACGTGATCCTGGACGGCACCAGGAAGAACATCCATACGCTCTGGTCGATTGCTCCGGGAGAAGACGATAACAGGATTCTCGTATCGGTTTTCGATCTGACCGATCGCCTGAAGCTCGAGAACCAGCTGCGACAGACGCAGAAGATGGAAGCCATCGGCACGCTTGCGGGAGGGATCGCGCACGATTTCAACAACATCCTCTCCGCCATCATCGGGTACACCGAAATCGGCATGGAGGGGCTTTCCCCCTCCGATCCCGTGCGGGAGGATCTCGGCCAGGTCCTGCGCGCCAGCCACCGGGCAAAGGATCTCATCCGCCAGATTCTTTTCTTCACGAGAATGCGGACGGAAGAGGATCGCGCGCCGGTGGACCTCGGGCCGATCATGCGCGAGACAGTCAACTTCCTGCGGGCGTCGCTGCCCAAGACCATCGAAATCCGTTCGGAAATCGAAAGAGAACCGACTCCGGCCATGGCCGACCCCACTCAGGTCCACCAGATCCTGATCAATCTGTGCACCAACGCGGCCCACGCGATGCGGGGGACCGGAGGCGTGCTGACCATCGAGTATCGCGCAGTGGATCTCGATGCGGACGGTGCCGGGTTTTACCAGGGAATCCAGCCGGGCCGGTATCTGAAACTCACGGTGGGCGATACGGGTCATGGGATGACTCAGCAGACGATCGACAACATTTTCGACCCCTATTTTACGACCAGGCCCCTCGGGGAGGGCAGCGGTCTCGGATTGGCGGTGGTGCGGGGAATCGTGAAGAGACACCGGGGGGCCATCTCTGTTGCGAGCGAACCGGGCAGGGGGACTCATTTCGATGTGCTGCTGCCCGCCGCCCGCGTGGAAAACGCCGTGCCGAGGCAGAAAACGACGCCGAAGGGATCCGAGAGGGTCCTGTTCGTGGATGACGAGCCGGCCCTGTCCGAGATGGGAAAAAGGATTCTCCAGCAGTTGGGCTACCGGGTGCATGCCACGACCGATCCGGTGGAAGCCCTCGATCTTTTTCAAAGCGATCCGAACGCATTCGACCTGGTCGTCACGGACTTTACGATGCCGCGCATGACCGGTTTCGATCTCACCAGGGAGATCCTTCGCATCCGCTCCGATACCCCCGTCATCTTGTGCACCGGCTACGGGGAAAAAGTGACCGAAGAACGGTCCAGGGATGCCGGAATCCGCATGTTTCTCGTCAAGCCGCTCAGCCGCCAGGATATGGCCGAAGCGGTCCGAAACGTGCTGGACCGATCGGCCGGAACGCTCCGGTAAACGGATGCCCTCCGCACATGCCGCGGGCCGGCGGGCATCCGCCGGTCACGTCACAGCTCGTAGGGTGTAAGGCTTTCCAGCCCGGTATCCGTCACGACGATCGTCTGCTCGAACTGGGCGGAAAGCGAGCCGTCGCGCGTGACCGCCGTCCAGCGATCGCTCAGGATGCGGATTTCCTTCCTCCCCAGGTTGATCATCGGCTCGACGGTAAACACCATGCCCGGCACCAGCACGGGCCCCGCCCCTTTCCGGCCGAAATGGGGCACGATCGGTTCCTCGTGGAAGGAGAAGCCCACTCCGTGTCCGGTGAATTCGCGGACCACGGAACAGCCTTCCGCTTCCGCGTACGTCTGTATGGCCCACCCGATGTCCCCGAGGGTATTCCCCGGCCGGACCGCGGCAAGCCCCAGCCTGAGGCTTTCCCGGGACACTCGGACGATTTTCTCGGCGTCCGGTCCGGGTGTTCCCACGAAGTAGGTCTGGTTCGCGTCGGCGTAGTAGCCGTCCAGGATGGTCGTCACGTCCACGTTGACGATGTCTCCGTCCATCAGGATGCGGTCTCCGGGGATGCCGTGGCAGACGACGTCGTTGATGGAAACGCATACGCTCTTGGGAAAGCCCTTGTAGTGCAGCGACGCCGGAACGGCCCTGTTCTTCACGGTGAACTCGTGGACCATGACGTTGATTTCCTCCGTCGCCATACCGGGGCGCAGAGCCTTCTCCACGAGCTGCAGCGTTTCGACCACGAGGTTTCCGGCTTTCCGGATGCCTTCGATATCCCTGGCCTCCTTGAGCCTGATCCTGAATTTGTCGTAGTATTCTTTTTTGATGTCGATCTCCTGGTGGAAAGCCTCTTTCCCGAGGCAGCATTTTTTGTATTTGAGGCCGCTGCCGCAGGGGCATGGATCGTTGCGGCCCACTTTGTGCGTTGTCATCAGCCGAAAGCCTTTCGTCGGCGCAGATGCGTCGTTTGGTTTGAATGGTTCGTAAACAGTCCGGGAGGCTCGCAAACGTGTCTGCCGGCCTCCCCGGAGCATGGCCGGCCCGTGGAATGCGGGGCGGTCACAGATGGACGAGCGGTTCGAGGTGTTTCCTCCGCCGCACCGCTTCCAGAATTCCCACCGTTCCGGTCATCATGTTGTCGCCTAGCGGAGCGCCGGGGACGATGGGCAGGCGCGACCGTTCGACGAGCCCGCGCTTCGGTCCCGTCGCCAGGATGATCTCCGCGGCGGCGAAGCCGAATGCCTTGCGGATGTATGCTCCGTGGCCCCCCTCTTCCATGATGCGATGGTGTTCCAGGGTCCCGTTCCCCAGTCCCTGGAGCAGTTCCTCCAGGCGTTCGAGAGTCACATCGCGCGTGTGGTATTCGAAAAAGCCCGCGAGTTCCCCGTTTTCCAGGGCCGCTCCGACGGTATGGGACGTTGCGATGTCGAGTACGATGATCCTCTCTTTCCCCTTTGCCTGAAAGTCCATGGAGGCGCCCAGGATGGCCGCCATGCCGCTGTCCATCACGTAGACCTCGCGGGCGGGCAGGCGTGCGGCGCTTTCGGCCAGGCACCGGAGGCGATTGAAAGTTGATGGCACTTCTTCCCTGGAATACAGCAGGGCGTGCGGGTAGGGGGTTTCGTCCAGCGCGGATTTGAAGAGATTGTGCCGGAAGTCCAGGTGCGAGACGCCTGCGGGAGGCATTCCGTGATCCTGCGCGCAGACGCCCACGACGTCGAAGTCGAAGGGAACTCCCAGACCGTCTATGATCCGCTCCAGGCGGTCCGCCTCCAGGTCCCCGATTTCCAGGGCTGTGAAGCCCGGGGCGCCGGCAAAGCCCGCCGCCTCGCCGTCTTCGATGATCCGGATCCCCTGGGCGAGGACTTTTTCCGGATTGTGATGGATCGTGAACGCGGCCGACCGGGTCATGACGACCTCTGCGGACCCGGCCCGCCGGACGAGTACCTGCGAGACGGGGCCGCCTCCCATTTCACAGCCTGTGACGAGCAGATTCCCCGGGATTTGCGCCGCCTTTTCCGCGAGATACGGCACGGGTGACCTCGCGACCGCCTTGTAGTGAAGCCCGGCGGCATCGTCGTAAACAAGCACGTCCATCGTTCCGGCACCGACATCCACGATCAGGTATCTGCTCATCTGCGCGTTCTCCTTTGCGAGCCCTGGTGCAAACCGTCGGAGATCATAATCCCGAAGGCGGGTGCATACAAGCCGTTCGACAGGTTTTCCACCGCGCCCGGGTTTCCTTTTGCCCGGTTCGGGGACGGATCGTCCGGTTTGTTGTTCGAAGTGCTAGGGATTTCGCCCGATCTGCGCTAAGATAACACTTTGATCGCCGCCTCGAAAGCAGGCCCCGGCTGAATACGCCTACTCATGCTACAAGGATGCACCATGAGCAAAGAAATCCACTCGGAGTTCCGGCACGAAGCGAGACTCGCGACAACGGCGGGCGTGCTGATCACCATCGCCGGCTGCTTCTTCCTGTTCTGGGGGGCCGTGCTGACGGCCATAGCGGCCGGGTTCCTCCCGGGATTCGGCAGCCTGGGACCTTCGCTGCCGGCCGTCGGCTGGCTGCTGGTCATCGCCTGCCTGGCCTCGGGAATCCTCCTGATGGCCTTTGCGCGGCACCTGCTTCTCGTGTTTCCCTCCTGGCTCCGCAGGGCTTCCTGGTTGCTCGCGCACGCACAGCCGCGGAACATGTTCCTGGATTTCGATCCGGCCGTGAAGACACGGGGGAGAGAGGCCGTTTTGCGCGAGGAAAACGGCAGCGGGGCGGGCGAAACCATTGAGATCAGATCGCCGCTCTGGAAGTTCAGGGACCTGGAACCCATGTCCGTGGGAGTTTGCCGCGAAGCGATTCCCGACGGCATCGTGGTGATCTTTGCGGGCGGAGGCGTCCTCTGGGGGTTCAGAACGATTTGACGCCGGCGGCGGAAAACCGCGGTCACCGCAGCCTCTTCAGCTTCCGGTTGACGGCGTCCACGTCGAACGCCTCCGGGTCGAACGATTGTTCCCCGACCCATTCCAGAAAATCGTCGTGCTCCGGATGGCCGGGGTCGGCAAGGGCTTCGAGGAACACCTCGTAGCCTTCGGCTCCTCCCACGTCCTCGGGGGGACAGGCCCGCCTGCCGTCGAGGCATGCGGCGGGGCGCCTGGCGCCGATAGCAGGAACTTTTTTCTCGACCAGGACCTCGTGTTCCCACGAATCCCCGAAATCGTACTCATATTGAAACTTCGATTTTTCGCGGGGGACCGCCTCGCAAAGCTTGATCTTCCTTTCATCCCCCATCTCCGAGGCATAATCGGGATCGATCGGCCCGTATGACTTTTTGCCGACGGTGAACTGATGGAGGTGCGCGTTCTCCCAGCCCATGACGATCTGGACGACACGGTGCAGCTTGGAAAGGGTGATGTCGCCGGGCACCTCGATTCGCCTCCAGATGCGGGGGCTGACCCTCTTCAGTTGAATCTTGAGAACGTAGACGCTGTCCGAAATTGCCGCCTTCCTGCGTATCTCCATCCTGTTGGCCTCCAGTGTTGCGGGATGCGGAAACGGACTGCGTTTCCATGCGATGCGCTCCGAATCCGGAAAGGGCCGATCCGCTGATTCATTATCGAACCATTACGAATATCATAACAGAGTTCCGGAGAAGTTGCAGCCGTGAATCATTCGAAAGACGGGTGCAGTTCATCGGTAGGGATCACCCGTCAGGTATCTCGAAAGAATGTCTTGTGCTCCCGAAACGGTAAGGATGGTCCCGGTGATGAGGTCCGAGTCTTCCTGGCAAAGGAATGCGATCCCGCGGGCGATGTCCTCTCCGGTTCCTTTCCTGCCGATGGGCACGATGGCATCGCCGGACTCCCTGGCCCGGGCTATATCCGCTTCCTTCCATTCGCCCCGGATGTCTCCCGGGCAGATCATATTGACGGTGATTCTGTGCGGGGCCTCTTCCAGGGCAAGGGTCTTCGTCAGGGAGACAAGGCCGACCTTGGCCGCCGCGTATGCGGAGCGGTTCACCCATCCCGGAGCGGTTTCGACGCGTTCGAACCCGATATTGACGATCCTGCCCCACCGATTCCTCCGCATTTGTGGGACTATGAGCTTGGAGAGATAAAAGACGCTGTTCAGATTTCCGTTCACGATGCGGTTCCATTCCTCGAAATCGTAATCGACCACCTTCTTGCGCTCGGCAACGTACGGGCCGACGTTATTGACCAGAATGTCGATGGAATCGAAATGGCGAAGCGCTGCTTCCACCAGCCGGGAGGCACCCTGCCAGGAAGATACGTCGCCTCCGACGGCGGCGACCGGGATTCCGTAGCGTTCCTTCAGATCGCATGACAGCCGCTCGGCCGCATCCTTTCGTGTCCGGTAATTCAGGATGATGCCGTATGAGCGTTTCGCAAGCTCGGTGGCAATCCGCTTCCCTATGCCACCAGCGCTTCCGGTGATCAAAGCCGTTTTGCCGTTCATGACCGCTGCCTTTTTCGATGAACAATCCATTTGACACCTTCTCGAAAACAAACCTAAGATCGAATCGGTTCCTTCCATGGAAATGACGTGCTGCCGGAGTGCGGCATCCGCGCCGAGGCCGCCGCCACGCCCCAGACACCACGACAGAGGGAAAAATGGAAACCCGCATCTCACCATTGGAAATCGAAGCCTTCGTCGCCACCCATAACAATCCTGCAGGGCTCAATACATTGATCTGGAGCATCCTGCTCGGGGAGGTAAAGCCGGGCTTTCTTACGATACTCAACACCGGCGGCTCCCTGGATGATTACCAGTTGATCCAGACGCTGAATTTTGCCGCCAGGGAAATGAAGGTCACTTTCAGGAACATTCCGAATGAAACCTTCCTGGTCGGAGGAGAATTCCATTTCGGCCTGTTTCGCAAGACTTGGTTCGAGCTTGCCGCGAAGGATGTTGTATGGCTGCTCGAAGACGACGTCGTATTGACGCCTTCCTGCCTGGCCAGGCAACTGTGCCATGATCTGCCGAATCTGCCCAGGGATGTGGACCCTTCCAATGTGGTGAATGAAGTTACAGAGCCGGAGTTCCACGCGTATCACTACGCCGGGAAGCCGACGCGGATCCGAAAGGGATGTATGTTCGGCCTGCTTGCCCGACTGGAGGATCTGCGCGCGGTACCGGACCTGGACCGAGTGGCGGGCCACGACGACTCATGGATCGTCGCTCATCTGCGCCCGACGGTCATCCCCGATGTCGTATGCTATCATACCCGCCCTTCGAGAATGCACTTCAGCCAGTTCGGCTCGATCATAGAGAGCTTCCTCACGGGGCGGCTCACACCGCCGCGAGGGGAATAATCCATGAACGCCTCTCGGATGGCTCGGGGAGGCGCTCTCAAGTGAAGCCCCAAGATCCGGTCGGCCTGCCCCCTATGGCCTTGCGGAGCGCCACCGTCAGTCGAGCATGGCCCGAGTGGCTTCCTCCACGGATTCGCAAATGTCGAAGTAGGGAAGAAAACCCGCTATTTCCAGTACCTTGTGAACCGACGGTGACATGCGGCAAAGAATGATCCGGCCGTGAAGAGGCTTGGCCTGTTTGGCCAGGATCAGCAGCATGCGCAACCCCATGCTTGCAATGAAGCTTACCTCACCGAAATCCAGGATGAGGTACTTTTTCCCGCTTTGAAGAAGCTGCAGGAGTTTTCTCTGTACTGCGGGAGTCTGAACGCTGTCCACTTTCCCATTCAGCGACACGATGTTGATGAAACCGATGGTTCTCTCGATTACTTCCATCTATTCTTCTCTTTACCCGGAACGGTGAAACCTGTTCCTCTCTATTTAAGAACGGCCAGATGCCTGGTGAGAATTCCATGAAGATCCTGCAGCACGCCCGCAGCATTTTGTTGTGCCACCGAAGGCAGTACGGCCACTCCCATGAGAACGGCATCCAGTCCGTTCGGCTTGAGATGAGGGAGAAGAGGCAGAACATCGCGGTGCATCTCTTCGGCTCTCGCTGGGTCGGAAAGGGCGACCGTCAGGTTCTGGACGGCCCTTTCCCAGGCCGGGTTTCCCTCTTCTGTGACAGCCAGGACCGCCAGTGCGGCGAGGGCTTGAACGAGAGGGACCGGGCTGTCGAGGAACGGGCCGACCATCTGCCCGTATTGCGATGCTCCCAGGCGGACAGTGGTCTTGAGGGCGGCCGCGTGCGCCTCGAAAGAGTCCGAAAGGAGAAGACTTTCCAATGCGTCCCTGATCCGGGCCTTTCTTTCGGGGACCTTCCAGAGGGCCTCAATGGCCGAAGCGCGAACGGCGGGGACCGGGTCATCGATCATATCTTCCAAGAAAAAATCGAAGAAATCCTCTTTGAGGTCTGCAAGCGTTTCGATCACCTTGCATCGGACCATCGGATCGGGGTGCTGGAGCATCTTGTGCACCCGCTGCGGCATTTCCTCCCGGGAGTGATACTTGATGAGGAAGCGGGCCGCCTCGGCGCGAACCGGAGCGGACGGATCTTCCATGAAGATCTTTTCCATGCGCCGTATGAAGTGAAATTTCAGCAGTGGATGGCGCCTGATACGGTCGAAGCCCGAGGCCGCACGCACAGAGGAGGCCCTTAGATCTTCATCGTCACTGTTCATGATCTGAGAGACCACGCGCAGAGCGGAAAGCTTTCCTATCCGTGACAAAGTCGCCAGGGCCGCCATAATGGCCTCCTTATCGTTACTCTGGGCCACTTCCAGCAGCTTTTGAAAAGCGACGGGGCTGCTCCGTTCTTCCAGCAGTTCCACGGAATCCAGGAGAGTTTGCCGGTCCCTGCTCCCGAGATTGGCGATAACCGCCAGGATGTATTGTCTTCGGGTTTTCTGCACGACGAAAAACCACGCAATACAGAAAACCATGCCGGCGAGGGTGATGAGGTCCAGTCCCGAGACGGTCGTTCCCGGGGGGATGGCCCAGCGCATGAGAAGAATTATCGATCCGGACAATATGCCGGTCAAGGGATTCACCACGCCGTCCAGAAAGCCTCTTGCGCGGGCTCTCAGCGTGCCGGGTGCGGCATTGAGAATCAGTTGAAAGGCACTGGTCCGGATGGTCTGTCCCACGACTTCCCAGGTCGATCGCATAAGGAGCCCGGGAATGAAAGAGAAACTGACGGCGATGAGGCCAAAGCCGGCGAGACCGGTCAGCGGCAGGGCAGTCAAGCATCGGCTGACGCCGGTGTGTCGGATGATCCATCCCGACAGGCCAGCCTGAATGGCGAGGATTGTCGTGTTGAGCCCTATGGCATAGCCGCCGTAGAAGCGGCTCAGGGATTCTTCGGAAGGAAAGGTTGCATCCATGATCCGGGAAAACTGAAAATCGAGGAGTCCCGTAACGAGCCAGACGAAGATCGTCAGCAGGGAAAGAAGCTTCAGCAGCGTGGATTCATTGACGAACCGCCATCCTTCTTCCACATTCTTCCATATGCCGGGTTTTTCGATAATTCCCGGGAGATGCCGGGAGATGCCGCGCAGTTCGCCGCCGTAGCGATTCCGAAAGAGCACAATCAGCAGCGCGACCAGGAGATAGCTCAAAGCCCAGGCGATCACGAGGTTGGGCGTGCCGGTGAGGGGCGTCAGCAGCTGAACCAGAATACCGCCGAGGATGCCGCCGACGGCACCGGAACTGTGCAGCAGGGGATATAGACTCCGTCCCCGGCTGGGGCGAAAAACATCGTTGATGATGGTCCAGAGCTGCCCGGTCACGATGGAGGTGCTCAGCATCAAAACACCGAAGACGATGAGGAAGAAAAGGACCGGCTTCCAGGACAACACCTCCTGTACCGGAGGTCCGGAGGCGACGAGCAGACGGGCGGCGAGAAGAACAAGAGCCAAACCGATCGAGGAGCGGATCAGCAGTCTGTCCCGCCTCACGGCATCGGCGAATACAAGGTACAGGGAGGAGCCGAGCATTCCCAGCACCCCCAGCCCGATGTAGGTATAGGGGAGAAATTCCACGCCGACCCGTTTCAGCAGCATTGCCTGAATGGATGCCCAGCCCAGAACGGTCCCCAGCGTGACGCAGACCCCCATCAGCCAGGCTAGAAGAACTTTGGGGCCTTCGCTTTTCTCGATAGCGAGCAGATTCAATAAGATCCCCCAAGCTTACCGGATGCGAACGAAAGATGGAGCGGCAAGCGATGGCCATGGTAGCACAGGCAGTGCTTTTGTACCAAGGACATGTGACCCGGTTCTATGTATGATGGGCGTGGGGGGGGTGCCATCGGGTCCCTTTCACTTCGTTCCGCTGTCACATGGTTTGAAACCCTACGGATACTTTCAACGGGACAATTCTCCGAAAGCTTCCAGGCCACAAACAGTACTATCGCAACATCGGCAATTGTCGAGCGCTATCAGATTTTTGTCGGGCAGTGCAGGCGGTCTGGGGAGGATGGCTCGTCCGTCGCTCTCAGCGTACAAAGATGACCCGGGAGCGTTTCAGTCGGGTTGCTCACTCCGTCTATCGACAGGCAGTGAATCCAGAGCATGACAAGGCGGATGCGAAAATTGCGCACGTCCGGGTCTGCGGAGAGTTGTGGGAGGCAATTCCCTTGTCTATCCGACTATTACACATTCAGACTCTTTTGATAAATGGTTCTTCTCACGTAACACCGGGCGCAATGAACTCACCCTGCTTTCATCCAGCGTATTTCTGACCAGTTCCGCAAGTTCCCGCAGGTTCAGGGGTTTTACGGCAAAAGCACGAATGCCTGCACGCCGCATTCTTCCCTCGTCGATCCGGTCGCCATATCCGGTACAGAGAATCATCGGCATGCACGGGCGGCATTTTATGACCTCCCCGGCGAAATCGATGCCGTTCATATGGGGCAGGGCGTAGTCCGTAATGATGAGATCGAATCGGTCCGGCGCAGCACGAAACGCATCCAAGGCCTTGAGACAGTCCGTTTTCCTCTCCACCCGGTAGCCCAGCCTACTGAGCATGCCCCCTGTGACGGCCGATACTTCCTCTTCATCGTCGACGCACAGTATCTGTTCAGTGCCGTGCGGCAGGGAGCCGGTTTTCGTGTCCATGGTCCCCGGGATGTCGGAAGTCCGGGGCAGATACACCTTGAAGGTCGTGCCTTTTCCCGGTTCGCTCCGCACCTCCACGGCCCCTTCATAGTGATCCACGATACCCCGGACGACGGCCAGCCCCAGACCGCTTCCCTTACCGACTTCCTTCGTCGTGAAATAGGGGTCGAAAATGCGCTCCAGTGTCTCGGGGCTCATCCCATGGCCGGTATCGCGCACCGTCAGCACCAGGTAGGATCCGGGCTTCAGGGTGTTGTGAGCGATTGTCGTTTCCGTGAAGATTTCTATGCGTTCGAGAGCCAGGTACAGCACTCCTCCATGTTCTTCCATTGCATGAGCCGCATTGGTGCAGAGGTTCAGCAGCACCTGGTGGACCTGTGCCGGGTCGGCGAGAGCGCTCCCGGTTTCAGCCCAGATGTTCGGCCGGATTTCTATGGAAGCGGGCAGGGTTGCCCGAAGAAATGCCGTGATCTCCTTGAAAATTGCGCCGACATCCACTGGAACGCGGGCTCCCGTGCTCTTCATCCTGCTGAAGGCGAGAATCTGCCGGACCAGGTCTCTCGCCCGCAGAGCG
>JAJFUA010000021.1 GCA_021372635.1 Desulfobacteraceae bacterium
ACTTTCACCACAAGGAGGCGCGTGTCTTCCGGGACGGAGAACCCGGCCATGGCCGCCAGCACGACGGGCCTGGTCCCCACGGTTTTGCTGTTCAGCTTTCCGCCGGGAAACAGGACGGACCGAAGCGCCTCGATTTCCCGGAGAGATTCCACGCAGTAGGCGTTCTCCAGGGCAAAAAGGGCCATCATGGCGTCATAGTTTTCGGAAGGGCAGAAGACGCTCTGCTCGCACGTGCAGAGCACGCCGTAGTCGTAGGAGCGTCCTCTGGCGAGCATGGGCACCATTTCCGTCAGCGGCACGTCCCGGTCCAGCAGAACCTGCACGTTACCCTGCCCGACGCCGAAGGCGGGCTTCCCGCTGCTGTAGGCGGCGTTGACCATTGCGGCGCCCCCGGTGGAAATGCATACGTCGCACAGGGCCATGACAAGGCCGGACAACTCCACGGTGGGTTCGGGGATGATCTGAATGAGATTCTCAGGGGCGCCGACGGCGGCAATGGCTTCGTTCATGACTTCCACGGTGCGCGTGGCGGTCTTCTTGCTTCTGGGATGCGGGCAGATCAGCAGCGAATTGCCGCACTTCAGCGCCGTCATGGCGTTGTGCATGGGCGTCATGGTGGGATTCGTGGTGGGCGTGATGGCTCCGACGACGCCCATGGGATGCGCGACCTCCACCAGGCCCTCCTCCCGGATGCGCCGTATGATGCCCCGGCTTTTGACGCCTTTGAGCCTGTACCAGGTGATCTTGGACTTGCCCTTGTTCTTGAGGATCTTGTCCTCATAGCAGCCCATGCCGGTTTCATCCACCGCCATGCGGGCGAGCATCTCCGCCTTGTCGTACACCGCCTTGCCGGCGGCGCGGACGACACGGTCCACCTGTTCCTGTGAAAAGGTTGCGAATTTCTTCTGTGCTTCCCTGGATTGATTCACCAGTTCCTGGACATACTTCTGAGGTTCCATTGCTGCTCTCCGGAAAAAGTGGAAATTCAACGTTTATTCAATGATTCCGTGCCGGTGAAACAACGGCCGGGTTCTGCCGAACGGCGGCTTCTCACTACGCCGGTCTTGTCCTCTTAAAGCCCAGGGCCAGTACGAGCATGCTCGCCGCGACCCCCAGGAAAAGCGGGTCGAATACGGTGCCGACGACGGGCTTCCCGACCAGGATGCACGCAGGCCCGACCAGCATGGACCAGAATGCGAAGGAAGGCCGGACACGGCGCGGGAGGAACAGGGCGGCGGCAAGGGGGGCGAAGGCCACGGCGCCTCTCAGGCCCATGGACATGAAGCTCCATCCCAGAATCAGCGAGCCGAGATTGCCCACGGTCATAAGAGCTGCGGCAGCAAAAATGGCTGCAAGGGTCATGCGCGATATACGCAGCTGTGATTTGTCGCTTGCTGTGGGATTGATGTAAATTTTGTATATATCCGTGCAGAACATGGAACTGAGTCCCAATGCGATTCCCGCTCCGGTACCGACTACCGTTACCAGGAGCACGGCCAGCGACATGCCTGCGAAAACCGGCGGCATATACTTCATGATGAACAAGGGAAGGGCGGATGCCGGGTTGATGTCGGGAAAGTGCGTCCGCATGTGCAGACCCACGAGGATGCCCGCCAGGCCGATGATCGGAATGAGTAAGGCGGCGGTGAATATGCCGCTTTTGGCCTTGAACAGGGATGTCGCCGAAATCGCGGCCTGGATATAGGCCTGCGTGGTCAGGACTCCCAGAATCAGGGAAAGCCCGGCCCCCAGGTCTACCGCGACGCCGCGGGCGGTCAGGCTGAAATAGCGCTCCGCCGGCAGGCGCAACAACTCGTCCATTCCGCTTTGCAGGACCATGACACCGCACGCCCCGACGAAAAGGTACAGCAGAATGGTCTTCGCTATGCCCACCAGCCCGGCGCCCCAGAGCCCGCCGAACACCACGTAGGCCAGCATCAGTCCGACGGTCACGACGGTCGCCGCACCCGCGGAAAGAGCGCTCACCGCGGTGATCAGCACGATGCCGGAAAGCACCTGTGAGACGATGCTCAGGAAACTTCCCAGCGAGGTGAGTATGGAAGCCGTGGTGGACGCCTTCTGGCCGTATTCTCTGGCCAGCATCTGCGGCATGGTGCTGATGCCGCTCGCATAAAGCGGCCTGGCGTAGATCCCTCCGAGGATCAGGCAGGCGAGTCCTCCGCCCAGGGTGAACCACCATGCGGACATGCCGAAGGTGAAGGCCAACTGTGCGGTGCCTATGGTGGAGGCTCCACCGGCCAGCGTCCCGACGATGGAACCGGCCACTATGCCCGCGCCGGCTTTCCGGCCGCCTATCGCGAAATCTCCGGCCGTCCTGACTTTGAGCCCGGAATACATGCCGATCGCCGTGATAAGCATGAGCACCGCGCCGGCACCCGTATAATGCATCCAGTCCATGAAATTTCCTTTGCACAGTGGGATTCGTTGGGATCGTGTCCACATCTTTCCTTGACCGCTATCCGCTGCCGAATATCGAAGGAATATGCAGAAACGGAAAGAGGGATGAACGTAATCCCGTTTGACCTCGCATGCAGATAGAGCAAAGGGCATACCATGTTTAAGGAAGAGGTGTTTCAGACGATGTTGCAGGAATGCATGCCTGGTTTCCCCATAGAAATGCTGATTTACTATAACCGTTCAATTTATAATGTCTTTGCTGGACCTGACGCTATCGGGAGGGGTATGCGGAAGCTGCGGCGGGGGACTGCATGGAATTCGGGATGCGGAAAGATCCTCGGGAGCGATGGATCATGGGTGCAACATGACGTAATGAAAAGGAGAATCCTGAATACGACGTGGTCCGGCTGGGCCTCCGGGTGTGCCCGGGAACGGGCCGGATGGGCAAAAAAACGGCCGGGACGAAATAAACGGACTCGAGGGGCGGGCGGCGGTGGTTTTCCGTTTCCCCGAACGGTTTCGACGGGACGGAAAAAGGCGTTGGGCGCCCGTTTTTAACGGGCGCCCAAGGAGCATATCCCCTTTCATTTAAATCGGATGGCTTGCAGCGGACAGGCAGGAACCGTGGAAACAGAGCCAGCTTGCCCTTTCCCGGCCTGTCGAAAATATTCACCCGTGAATGGTGCCGGGAAGGCTTGGCCGCTAAAAAAGCAAAAGATGCAAAATGTTGTAAAAATGTAGAGTTTCGTCAACACGGATGAAAAATATCTACTCCAGATCCTGCTCGGATCGAGAAGTCACGCCCAGCGTCTTCAATTTCCGATACAATCCCGTTCGATGCACCTGGAGCGTGTCCGCCATCAGTTGGACGTTCCCGTTGCAGGCGGAATAGACATGACGGAGATATTTTTCTTCGGATTCCGACTGGAACTGCCTGAGAGGAACTATTTTGAACGACTGCGTCCCCGTTGCGTTCGGGGTCGAGTGTTTCATGGGAAAAGGCATGCTCATGGCTTCCCAGACCGCGGTGTCGATGAGCGGGGTTTCCGAAATCACGGCAAGCCGCTCGACGATGTTCCGGAGTTCGCGGATATTGCCCGGCCAGTGGTAAGCGAGCAGCATGTCTTTGACGTCGCTCGACATGCATTTTTTCTGTATGTTCTTTCGGCAGATATCGTCCAGGAAAACCTGGGCCAGGGGCAGAATGTCCTCTTTGCGTTTGCGCAGGGGCGGGATCATGATGGGAATGACGTTGAGCCGGTAGAAGAGGTCTTCCCGAAAAGTCCCTTTTCTGACCATCTGCTTCAGATCCTTGTTCGTGGCGGCAATGACGCGGACCGTGACATGGCGTCGCTCGACCGCGCCAATCCGCTGCACTTCCCCGTTTTCGAGCACCCGCAGCAGCTTGGACTGCAAGGCCAGCGGAAGCTCCCCGATCTCGTCGAGGAATAGTATGCCTCCATTCGCGATTTCGAAAAACCCCGGCTTCCCCCGTTGACGTGCGCCGGTGAATGCACCCTGTTCGTAGCCGAAGAACTCCGATTCCAGCAGTTCGTGCGGAATGGCGGCGCAGTTTACGGGAATGAAGGCTTTGTCCCTGGTGGCGCTCTGCGAATGGATGAAGTGGGCCAGCATATCCTTGCCGGTGCCGGATTCGCCCAGCAGCAGAATGGAACTGCTCGTCTTGGCCACGGCCTTCGCCAGCCGCAAAAGGCTTTTCATGGAAGGACTTTCCGCCACGAACTGCTGGCTCTTGATCGTAGCGTCCCCCAGGTAGGAAAGGGCGGTCTGAAACTGGGTCTTCTCCTCGCGGTGCGCCGCCACGAGGTTGGCCAGGAAATCGTCGATGTTGTCTTTCTTGCGGGAATTGCTCAAGACCAGGCGGACATTGCCTTCTTTGCCGAGAATCGGGGTGCTCGTGGTCATGAAGGATTGTCCGCTGCTCGTTCGCACCAGCCCCGTGATGCGCTTGCGCTGGCGGATGGCCTCGATCGTGAGGGAATGGTCCAGGATGCCGAGGTCTACACATTCCTGGATGGTTATGTCGCCGTAGCCGGTCAGGCAAAAGCCGAGGTGTTCTTCCGCCACCGGGTTCAGCAGGAGGATCTTCCCCTCGCCGTCCGTAAGGAAAATCTTCTCGTAGGAATTGAAGAAAATATCCCTGAGGTCCACGTCATAAACCAGTCTCTTCCCATAGTAATCTGGATTTGCCGGATTGGGGTTGAGGTCGTCAATGGTAATGCTTTCTTCATACAACATGTCAACTTCCCCTGGAGAATATGAATATTACAGCTTTTGCCGCGGGCTGAACCATATTGGATACCAGCTTTCCTTGAGGAACGAATATTAGCTCAGGTCTCGCACATGGGCGAACGTCTGCACCGGAGCGTGACCCGCGTGCAGGAAACCCGCCGGATACCGGCCTTTCCATTTCTTGTATCATCATTAAGCTACCGACATTCCAGCATTTTAATTGGGTCGTCCGGAACGGCCAAACGTCGGGTGCTCTTTTATGGGAAGCACAATCCATACCAGGAGATGCGCAATAGCATCTAGTGTGTAGACGGACAGGCCACGCCCGCAAAGGGACGTCCTGCGCCCGTAATTTTCCCTTGAGGCCGCCCTCCGTCGGCGGGTAGAATGGACGGCAGCGGTCGGCCGCGACGCTGAAGTCCGCCATGACCCGTGCGAGCGGGAATCTGCAAGGCGGGATACTCGGAATTCCGGGTGCCGTTCCCGATGGAAACTCCGGGAAGACGGCGACTCCCCGTTCTGGGCTGTCCGGCAGTTTTGCCGCGGGCGCTTCACCCGTGGACATCGGTTTTCCATGGAGGCCGGCGTTTCAAGGATTTTCAATGCATGTACGGAAAGGTAGCAAGTGAGCGAAAAAGAAAGCCTCATCGAGGCGATTCTGGAAATCGAACTGGAGATGTTTCTCAACGTCAACCCTCAGAAAACGAGCACCTGCCAGGAGTATCCGGAGAGCTTCAGGATGCACCGGCGCGCGCAGTTCGCCCCCTGGTCGTCGGAGACTCTTTCGAGCTATCTCGAAGACTTGCAGGAGGCGAAAGACAGCGGCCGGAATCTCATGCGGATCAAATACGCCCGCATGCAGGGACTCGTCGAAGGCGGCGAAACCAGCCCGCTCGTCGAGGAGATCCTTCGTCTTTCGCTCGGCTGGCAGAAGGAGATGTTCCGGAAGTATCCCGGCATCATGAGCGGCGCGCGGCCGCTCACCGACGAGGGGGAGGCGGAGCGGATGACGTCCTTTGAGACGTATGCGCGCGGAGAGCTGGAAACCTATTCCGTTCGGACCCTGGAATCGCTCCGCCGCGATATGGCGGGCGTGCAGGAACGTGGTGGGAACTGGTCGGAGGAAATCTACAAGTTTCTGGTGGAAAAGAGCGGCTGCCCGTCTCTTGACGAGGCGGAGCGGCGCCAGCGAGCGGCGCGGCAGCCGTAACGGTGCTTGGGCTTCCCCGTCGGGCCCTCTCAGGATTTGGGCGAGAGGAGGCGGCAGACCTGGACCGGATCCTGGATGTTCTTGACCTGGTGTCGGGACATCGCTGAAAAGGCGAACTGGTCCTGGATCCGGCTGCAGGTCTCCTCGCCGACCAGGATGGCCCCGCCCTTGGCAATGGCGCTGATGCGGGCGGCGATGTTGGTCACGGGTCCCGAAGCGGTATAGGTCCAGCGGGCCCCGGCCCTGCCCTGGAATCGCGTTGAGCCTACCGAACACAGTCCCGAGTTGATGCCGATGTTGACGGTCACGGGGGTGAATAGGTCCCTGTGAGCCTCATTGAGCAGCCTGGTCTTCTCTTCGATGGCCAAGGCGGATCGGGCGGCGTTGACGGCGTGTGCCACCGGGTCGGGCTGCCTGAAGATGATCATGAGTCCGTCTCCGGCCGTCTCGTTGATATCCCCCCTGTTTTGCAGAATAATATCCAGAAAATTCGAGAAGTAGGTCTCGATCAGGTAATTGACCCGGCTCTGCTCGATCTCCTCGCTCAGCCGGGAATATCCCGCGATATCGAGGAAGAGCACCGTCACGTCCTCGTCGCGCTTTTCCAGGTCCGGGCAGGTCGGGTTGCTTTCGATGAGACTCTTCACCGAGCACGGGACGAACTTTCCCAGTTGGTTTTTGATGCTCTCCAGCATCTGTACTTTCGCCAGCGTGCGCTCCAGTTCCCGGTTTTTGGCCGCAAGTTCTTCGATCATCTGTTGCAGCCGATATTCCCGGGCCTCGACCTGCACCATCATCATTCCGAAGGATTCGGCAAGCTCGACGATTTCCGGGGGATGGCTGTCTTCCCGGGTGAAATCGAACAGGACGTCGGCATGGCCATACTGACCTTCCGAAATCTCCCTGGCCAGTTCTACAAGGGATCTGATCAGTCCGGGATGGATATTCTGGTGGGGCATGGCTTCGATAGCTTCCTCCGATGTCGCTTTTGACCAACCGGTCGGTACTTCGTTTTACAGCCTGGCGAAATCAAACCTGACCCTGTCTCCTGGCGATACCGGGCCTCCCGGGGAGGCGAACCTGCCGGAGTTTCCCTTCGGGAATGTCGGATCCAATGCAGGGAACCGTTGCTGCGGAAAGGGAAAAGCCCTCCCCGGCGGTGCAGCCTATACCCTTGATGCTCTGTTGCAAGAGAAAAATGAACGAGAGAAGGGGCGGGGTGCCTTTGGGACGCAAAACGCACACAAAATGGATTGGTTTGCCGGGAAATGCCGAGAAACGCAAAAACGGGAAAGCGGCTTGAAAGCTCACTTTCCCGTTTATTTTCTGGTGGGCCGTCGGAGACTCGAACTCCGAACCTCCTGATTAAGAGTC
>JAJFUA010000027.1 GCA_021372635.1 Desulfobacteraceae bacterium
TACTGGCCCGCCATGTCCCGGGGTCTGAGCGGCGCGGAAAGAAAGCAGGCGGAGGCTCTCGCGGAAAAGACCCTCGATATCAGCCAGTTTCTCGTCGACAAGCTGGGGGTGACCGCTCGCAACGCCCCGGAAGACGCCCCCGGAACCATGGTCACGTACCACGACCCCTGTCATCTCAAAAAGTCGCTGGGCATCGGAGCGCAGCCGCGGACCATACTCGCGGCGAGCGGCGGATGCAGGCTGGTGGAAATGGACGAACCCGACCGGTGCTGCGGGTGCGGAGGCAGCTTCAACCTGCAACACTACGGCCTTTCCGCATCCATCGGAAAGCGCAAGCGGGAAGACATCCTCCGGACGGGCTGCGCCGTGGTGGCCACCAGCTGCCCCGCCTGCATGCTGCACATAGCGGACATGCTCTCCCGCGCCGGAGACCGCGTCCGGGTCCGGCACACGATCGAGATTTACGCGGAATCGCTGGCTCGCAGGTGATCGCAGGCACCCCGGTCGAACTCTTCCGGCAAGGAAAATGGCAAGTTCCCGGACCGGGCGTACGTACCCGGATTTCCGCCATCGTGGCGCACTCCTGCGGGCGGATTCCGGAAAGCCGCTTCAGGATCCCCGTTTTTTGAACTGCAGGAGTTCCATTCCGGAAGGCTCCATGACGCGCAGCCCATCCGTTCCGAGGATCTCCAGGATGATGACCTCTCCGACGAGCCAGGCGTTCACCCCGGCGCGGACACACCCGACCGTCGCATAGCCTTCCCGGCCCGTGGCGGCATGCATGTGCAGCGTCGGCTCCCCGGATTCCTTCGGGAACAGGGTTCCCACCCCGACGACTTCCTGGCGCCCCTTGAGGGCGTGCACGATCGGGATGATGGCATCTCCCCGGCCCTCCTCCGGCCCCGCCACGACGCGGCTGCCTTCCCCGGCTCCGCCGATGTAGACCACCATGGCGCGCTTCACGTCATGGTCCCGCGCGAAAGCCTCTATGGTGTCCGGCAGGCGGTCTCCCGTCTCCAGACGCAACGTGAACACTCTTCCCAGGCTGCCTTCACTGTATTGCACCCGTTTCCTCCCTTGCCGCCTTTTTATATGAAAAAGCCTGCTATGCGAGCATCCTCAGGCCACCGGGAGTTTCGATGCCCGCCGCGAGAGCGGGCTCGGACTCCGTCTCTTTCAAATCGATCAGGTATTCCGCCCCCAGCGACCGGAGGGCGGCGGCGATGTCGTCCTGCGGGGATGGAAGCCGTAAAGGCCGACGAGCCTCTCCGCGGATTTTCGCAAGTTTCGTAAAACCTTAACAACACCAGGCGATCCCTGTCAACACGGATGGCCGCGGCCATGCCTCACGCCGGGCATCCGCATCGTTCGGAAGATACCACGCCGCACGGCAAATGCCGGGACTCCTGAGGGAGCGGCGTTTCCTCCTGGACGTCCGGCCGGATGGAGGCTACAGTGCGGCAAGCGATTGAAGTAAAAAAAAACCGACACTCGGGAGGCTTCATATGATGCGAACTGCAACGGGTATTGCCGTGGTGACGGGAGCGGGCTCGGGGATCGGCCGGGCCGTCGCCGTGGAGTTGAGTTCCCGGTCGATTACGGTGATTGCGGTGGGAAGGCGGGAGGACGCACTGAGGGAAACCGCGAAGCTTGCACAGGGGCGGGTATGCGTCGTTTCCACGGATGTTGGCGACCCTTCGGAATACCGGAAGATCCTTTCCGAGATCGACCGGGAAGGAGGAAAGGTCCGGTACGTGGTGCATGCGGCGGGGGTTTCGATCATCGAACCCCTGAGGCGGATCACGCCCGAATCCTGGCGGCGCGCCATGGCGACCAATCTCGACGGCCGCCTGTTTCTCACGCTTCACCTGCTGCCCCGGCTCGAAAAAGGTTCGCGGATCCTGTTCGTAGGGTCCAATTCAGCGACCCGGCCCCGCAAGAGTTCCACCTCGTACTGCGTATCGAAAGCCGGTTCGTATATGCTCCAGGAATGCCTGAAAATGGAACTTTCCGGCGAGGGCATCCTCGTCACCAGCGCCATACCGAGCCCCGTCCACACGGCGCTGCTCGAAGACCAGATGGCCGCCGATCCCGAAGTCTTCCCCGACGCCCTGGAATACAGGCGGGAGCAGCGGGAAGGCAGGCTGATTTCGCCCTGGACGGTCGGAAGGTTCTACCGGTGGCTGCTGGCCGAGGTGCCGGACGACGAATACTCCGCACGCCAGTGGAACATCCAGGATAACTCCCACCACCGGTTCTGGCTCGGGAACGACGACCTGTTCCGACCCTGAACCCGCACCGGGATGGACCGGGCACGGGCCCCCACACGAAAGGGACCACGTGTCGCAAGAGCTGGGAAGATTTCGCCGAAGGCCCGGCCGCCCCGCTCAGGGCAGGCTGGGGACAACCCTCACATCGGCCATGGTGCGGAGCCCAGGGGCGGCCCCCCTGACCACCGGGATGGCGTTGGTCAGGATGGCGCAGGTGGCCACGTCGCCGTTCACGCCGCCCTTGATGCCCATGTCGATAGCGGGAACGCCCTCGATCACGATGTGCTCGCGGGGATCCGGCTGGCCCACGGCGGCGATGAAGTCCAGCGTGATGACTTCCTCCCCGTTCTTCACGCCCCGCCCCACCTGGCGCACTCCGGCGGCCAGGCCGGGTTCCAGGGTCAGGTCCGGGGTCACCAGGCGCCTCTCGGCAACGATCGGGGAAAGAACCTCCTCCACCCGGTCGAGCCGCCATCCGAGGCCGGCGGCGATCATGTGGATCGACTCCGTCAGCCCCACGTGCCGCAAAATGCCTTCCTTCCTCCTGGCTTCGAATTCCTCCAGGGTCAGTCCCGCCCCGATTTTTTTCTGGAAAGGCAGCCTCCGGTACTCGGCGTTCTGGATGCGCTCCACGCGGACCCTGTTGACGCGGCGGCAGACCCCGGTCAAGGCCAGCGGCAGGAAGTCCATGAGAAATCCAGGGTTTACGCCGGTAGCCAGAACGGAAACATCGTTCTTCCTGGCGGCTTCGTCGATTTCCGCGGAGATGCCGGGCTGGGTGAGCCACGGGTATACCAGTTCTTCGCAGCTCGATACCACATTCTTCCCGGAAGCCACGATTTCGAGGATCTGCGGCTTGATGCGCTCCAGGCTCGAATTCGTCGTCAACACCACGACATCCGCCTGCGTCCGCTGCATGAGTTCGGCGGCATTGCCGCTCACTTTCACTCCGAGCGAACCCGCAAGGCCGGAAAGCTGTCCCAGTTCTTTTCCGATCTTCGCGGGATCGGTGTCCACAGCACCGACGATCTCGAAGATGGACCGCTCCGCAAGATGGTCCACCATTCTCATCCCGATCGGCCCAATTCCGTACTGAATGACTTTGATTCTCTCAGCCATCGCCACCCCTATGCTCCTGTTTGTTCACATCCCGAGGTCTGCATCGCGGAATCCATGGGCCCCGCCGGCACGCGTCCGCGGAATTCCACAACACGCTCTCGGCCTGACGGCCGCCGGCCTGGAGGACCATCCCTTTGTCACCAAAACCCCAAAAGACCACAAACAATAACCGACTCCACCCAATAACCCGTTGCAGTCTTATGCAATAATCAATCCATAATATGCGGTATCCGGCGTCCCCGGCGCACTTTTCAGCAATCCCCGATCACGGGGCGTGCCACCTGCTACCGGTTCGCCTTTCGGACCTCTTTCCCGGCCGGTGCGGCCGGTTTCTGCGGTGGGGAGGGCTTCCCGCGAGACTTGAATTTCTTCAGAACGGCGTCCAGGTCGCGCAAGGATTCGACAATGATCACGGGCGTCTTGAGTTCGGCCCATTCGAAGAGTGCTACGGAGTTGGCAAGCGGAAGGTTGATGCAGCCGTGGGAACAGTTGCCCTGCTCGATGTCCCCGGTGTGAATCCAGACCCGGTCGTAGACCCGCAGAGCCCACGGCATGGGCGCGGGTTCGCCAAAGGCGTTGGGATAACTGTTGGAAATATGACGGGCGTCCTTGTCCAGCACTTCGTAAATGCCCGCCTTCGTCCAGGGCGACTGCTTCCCGATGCAGATCTGGGCGTCGCCTTCGAGCTTCCCCTTTTCATACCAGCCGATGAAAGGAATTTCCTTCACCACCAGGATGAGCTTGGGAACCCCGGAAAGGGCGGCAATGGACTGCGGCATGGCCGTCCAGTCGATATATGCTCTGAAGTCGTTGGGCACCTTGATCGGGCGCTTGTTTTTAATGTCCTCGGCAATGTAGTACTTGGCCCTGATGTTCAGCCGGGCCAGGATTTCCATGGCGTTGGTGGGGGTCAGGTACGGGTCTTTCGCCGAAAGCTTCGAAATCTCCGCTTCAGTGATCACCCGCCTGGTAAAGCCCTTCTGGAAGGGATGCTGCGGCGGCTTTCGTGCGGCGGATTTTTCCGGAGGCGCCTCCCGTCTTTCCGGAAGATCGCTTTCCCGTACAGCGGCCGGCGGCAGGGAAGTCAACTCGTCCAACTGGCGCATGTCGACCGGCGGTCTGCCCGCACAGCCCGCAACAGACACCAGGATGATCAGGAACCCGGCAAATCGCCGCATGCCGGGGATCAGCGGTTCAGCCATTCTCGTTCCCATTCGATCGTTTACGCAAATTCCGCCCTCCTGCCGCTGCACCGGAACCCTGCCGTCCGAAGCCTCTCCTGGCAAGCTCCCGCCCCTTGATTTTCCCGTCGTTCCTCCGCGGCGTCCGGGCATCGGACGGCCGGGACGTATCCGTCCCGTGGAGTCATGCACCCGAAAGCCCCTTGAGGTATCGAAAGAGCGCCCTGGCGGACTTGGGGACTCGCCCCTCCTCCTTTTCCTTCCGGGCGTTGAGAACAAGCTGCCGCAGATGCCTGCGGTCCAGGCCGGGAAATCGATCCCCCGCCTTTTCCAGGAGTGTTTCGTCTCCGGCGATGATTTCGTCCCGCCACTTCTCGAGTTCCCGGAAAAGTCCGGCATCCTGTCCCGACCCGCGGCTGATTTCCTCGAGTGCCGCCCGGATGGGTCCGGCGTCCGCCTCTCGCATCAGCGCCCCGATATACTGCATCTGCCGCCGGAGGGCTTCGCCCTTCTTGAGAGTCCCCGCAAAGAGCACGGCCTCCCGGAGGTCTTCGGGCATTTCCATCCTGGCGACCTGCGACGGAGAGAGCGCCACGAGTTGCTCGCCAAGCGCCTGCAGGGCCAGCATCTCCCGTTTGACCTGCGACTTGCTCTTTCGTTCCTTGAGATCGTCCGCGGATCTCGAATCGTCGGATAACAAAATACATCACTCCACTTCGATGATTTTTCCATCGAACGCGACCTTCCGGCCCCGCGTGATCTTGCATCGCTTCCGGAGTTCAACGGCACCGTCCACCGTCACGCGTCCCTCGCTGACGGCCATCTTCGCCATCCCCCCGGTCTCACACAAGCCCATGACCTTCAGGAGCTTGATCAACTCGATATAATCGCTTTCAAGGACAAACTTCTCAACCATAATCCCGATCTTTCCCCCCCGTGACGGAAGTGCATCGCATTCCTTCGAAATTCAGCCCATCGTACAACGACCTTCGACGTCTTGTCCAGCAAGGCATCGCATTTTCCTGGAAAAACGCCCCGCGGAAACGTTCGCGGAGTCTTCCGGCCGGGTCCGACGGTGCTGGATTACATGCTGTGCTCAAGCCCTGGTCGAAACGGTCGTTTCCTGCTGCTGCATATCCCATAAGTACCTGTAGTGCTCGCCCTTCTCCAGCAGCTCCCGGTGCGTCCCCTTTTCGACGATCCTTCCTCCCGAAAGCACCACGATGAGATCGGCATCCGTGACGGTGGACAGCTGGTGGGTCACGATGACGGTCGTTTTGCCCCTTCCGAGGCGGTTGACAGCTTCGGTCACCTTCTGCTCGGAGGCCGCGTCCAGCCCCGCCGTCGGTTCGTCCAGCAGGACGATGGGGGCGTTGCGCAGGAAAGCCCGCGCGATGGCCAGTCGGCGTTTCTGCCCCCCGGACAGGCCTGCGCCGCTCTCCCCCACCTGGCTGTCGTAACCGTCGGGAAGCTCGCGGATGAACTCCTCTGCCTGTGCCGCCGCCGCAGCGCGCATGATTTCGCTTCGGCTCGCTCCCGGTTTGGACACGGCGATATTATCCGCGATGGTCGTCCTGAAGATGTACGAATCCTGCAAAACGATGGCCATCTGGCTCCGGAGCGATGCGAGCTTGAAGGACCGAATATCCCTTCCGTCGATCCTGACCTGCCCGTGCAGGGGATCGTAGAGCCTCATGAGCAGATGGACTGCCGTGGATTTGCCGCTGCCGGAATCCCCCACCAGGGCCACTTTCCGCCCCGCCTCGATTCTCAGATCGAAGTCTCGGAGTACCGGCTGGTGCGGATCATAGCCGAAGGTGACAGCGTCGAAGCGGATGTCCCCCCGAAACGGAGGGGCCTCCACGGAACCGGGAAGCTCGGTGGCTCCGATCTCCATGGGGTTCAGCCTCGCGATCTCCTCGATGCGTTCGAGAGCCGCCGACGACTTGGCGATCCGCCCCGTAAACTTGCTGATCTCCCGGATCGGCTTGAACAGGCTGTTGAGATACGAGAGAAAGACCATCAGCTGTCCGACCGTAAGGCAGCCGTGCACGATGCGCAGAATCCCGACAAAAAGGACGAATACGGACGTGGCCCCGATGAGGAAGTCGAGGGAAGCCGAAAGCACTCCCTGGAAACGGCCCGCTTTCTCCCCGTGTGAAGCGCTGCGCTGGCTGCTTTCCAGGAAATCGGCCACGAGATCCTGCTCCATCGAAAGAGTCGCGATGGCCTTGTGATGGTAGAACGCCTCCTGCACCGTGGAAGCCATGTTCCCTTCGATGCGCCTCTGCCTGCGTATTTCC
>JAJFUA010000038.1 GCA_021372635.1 Desulfobacteraceae bacterium
CATAGACGATTTTCCCGCCGACGATCGTCTTCTCTACGACGGTATCCTTGATTTTCGAAGGCTCGACGGCCGTCGGGTCTTTGTCCAGAATTACCAGGTCCGCGAGATACCCTTTCTTGACGATGCCTTTGATGTTTTCCTCGTTGGAGACGTACGCACCATTGGCTGTGACCACAGACATGGCTTCCTTTGCGGTAATGGCCTGATTCGGGCCGCGGACGACCCCCTCTTTCGAGGTCCTCGTAACCATCGTCTGGACGTGCACAAAGGGATTGCAGTCACTGACCGGGGAATCGGAGTGATGGGCAGGACGCAGGCCTTTGTCGATCGCCGAGCGATAGGCGTGAATCCAGGCGATGCGCGCATCGCCGAACTCGGTGTACTTGTCGCCGTGTTCCCACGTGTACTCATGGAATACGGGGACTGCGCCGATCTTTTTCATCCTGCCGAGCAAAGCGTCGTTTGTTATGCTGCTATGTTCGATACGATGTCTCAGGGCCGCCTTGGGATTCGAGGTTTGCGCCGCCCCGTACGCATCCAGCAGGTACTCGATTTCCTGGTCCCCGTTTGAATGGATCGCCCACTGGAACCCGGCGTCATGGCCGGATTTGATCTTTTTGTTGAAAGCTGCCCTGCCCTCAGGGGTGGTCAGGTCGATCTGCCAGGTTGTATTCTTATACGGTATGCCGTAGTAAGGGGCGGTCTTCCCGGGAGGTGTAATCGTGTAGGGTTCTTTGAGCCAGCATGTCCGGCCTGAAAGCGAATTCCCGGCGAAAATCTTCAAAGTGCCCTGCCGCAGCATTTTGTCCTTGTCGAGATATTTGCCCGTGCGCCATCCTTTTGCGGCCAGCGAATCCTGCGTGGACTTCTTGGACCCGACGGCGGGATACGCGATCGTAAGGAAGTTTACCCGCAGGGGCAGCCGTTTTTCCGCAAGCAGCTTCTGGTAAATCCCGATTGTCGGGGCCGTATCGATGATGCTCAATCCACACGTGGCCAATGGCCCGCGTTCGCTGACGTTGGCACCGATGGAGGTCAGCCCTACCTTTACATATTTTTTCAGGGTATTTTCCATGCCCTCGACGTCATCCTTTTCGGTTGGTTTCGGCAAGGGGCATCCGGCGGCTGCAACGCGCCCGGTCACCCAGGTCATGGCCGCCTCGCGCAGTACGCCGGTGCCATTTCCACTGCCGTCCCGTTCTATGGTGCCGCCCTGGGGATCCGGCAGACTCGCGTTTACCCCCGCCTTCTGCAGACAAAACGAGTTCACTGAGCTGGCATGAGCGCTGGAATGGACAATCGAGATCGGATGCACCGTGGATACCTGGTCCAGGTCGGTTGCCGTCGGCCACTTGCCGAGCTTGGTGTCCTGATAGCCCGAACCTATGATCCATTGACCGGGAGGAGTGATCGCGGCCTTCTCTTTCAGTGCGGCGATCAGATCCGGCATGGTTCCTTTATTGAAAAGGTCCACAACGTACATCGCACTCTTGAATGGATAGCTCGGAAGCGGATGCATGTGACTGTCGATGTATCCAGCCGTTACGGTCTTCCCCGCTGCATCGATAACCTTGGTTTTCTTGCCGATGCCGGCCTTGATGTCGCTCGTTTTCCCCACCGCGACGATCTTATCGCCCTTTATGGCGATCGCCTCCGCCGACGGCTGATCGGGGTTGCCCGTAATCACGTTTCCGTTGATAATCACGGTATCGGGGTTTAGTTTTGCCGCGGCAGGAGCTTTGGCATATGAGTTCGAAGTAATGCATGTTAAGAATAAAAGGCTTGCAGCACCCAGAACGAGCGGTGTAATCCTGGTTGATCTAATCATCTTGCGGTCCTTTCATAAAGGTCTCGGATAATTGACTAACAACCGGTTACAGCGTGCCATGCCCAGCAAGGTTCAATCGAATTACGATGTAATGCGCCCAGTTCCTCCTTTCCTGTTCCAATGGTGAATGCTTTTCCAGTCGTCCCGATCGTTCCGCCATCCATGCAAACGACAGCCGCCATGCCTGCCGCATCCCGTTCGGCAGGCGACGAGAGAAAAAGCCAGCTCCCTTCGCCAGGGACGATTCTTCCGGCATTTTTTGCACTGACTGTTTCGAAGGCTCCAAGGCTGAACGAAGGCCCCGCCGGAAAGCGACCCTCAAAAGCCGAAATTCTGTCCGGACCGAAAAAACTGCTGGTGTGCCGGATGTGAAACGTGATGCCGAAATAAACGGCCAGGCCAACTTCTAACAGAACCCGCGGCTCGATCGGTCTTCTACCGGAAGCTCATTAGCCTGTATTTCCATTTCGATAATATTTGTGAAAAGAAAACCACATTGTTACATTATCAATATCTATATAATAATCAAAATAATTAAGATCATATATTTCATAACCCATCATTTGACGGGTTTGATCCATGTTGACTTCGGACTGCCAGATTTCAACCGGAGGCGGGCGTCCGATCGAGGTTCGAGCCCCCGGCTCTCTCCAGGAGAGCCGGGGAAGGGCTCCGCGTCCGCGCCCCGGGACTTCCCGGCGCCGGGGTTCCTACCGACGGCCCGACGGTTCTCAGAAGGACTCGATCAGAATCTTGCAGGCCGAATAGAGGATGATCGAATTGAGGATGAGTTGGAACCAGCGCTGGGGGATATGAGGAAAAACCATGTTGCCGGCCGCCATCCCGATCAGCAGGGAGGGGACGAGCAGAGGGACCATGGTGTAAACGGTCTCGCCGATCGCTCCAAACCCGTAGTTCGCCCCGAGCGTGAGAGCGCAGAGAACGATGAAGAACGAAAGCGTCGTGGCCCGTGCCACATCCTTGTCGATGTTGGCGACGCTGAAATAGACCGTCAGCGGAACACCCGCCATCCCGATGCCCAGCCCGAAAAATCCCGCAAGGGTCCCTGTCAGGAGCTGGATTTTACCGGCGCGGTCCGAAACGCACCGGAGCAGTTCTTTCCTGTTCCAGGGCATGGGAGCCTCGGGTGAGATCCGGCAGGTGGTGCAGCCGTCCATGACGCTCCAGTTCTTGTAGAGCCTGTGAATGGAAAAAGAAGATATGGAAAAGAGCGAAACGCCGAGGATCAGCTTCAGGGTCTCGAAGCTGGCGACGGAGAACAGCCACAGCCCCGCCGGCGCTCCCAGCGCGCTGCCGATCACGAAGTTGAGGAACATCCGGGGGTGGATGACGCGCCAGTGCTTATAGACGATGAGGATCTGGCTGATGAGCGACACGCTGAAGGTGATCAGGATGGTGTCCTTCACATTCAGGATGGGCAGGAGAAACGGTGTTGCCACCATGACGAAGCCGATTCCGGAAATCGACTGGGAAAACGAAGCGAACACGATGACGATGCTTGCGTAGACGATATCGTTCACCAACATACTCCATCCACCGGGGCGATCGCGGGAACCCGGACGCCGCCGGTCGCATCCGCCACCCGCCCCGGTGGCCGTACCGTTTATCGAAATTTGCCGAAGAGCACTTTCAGGAGTTCCTCCGCGCTCGTCGCGACACGTTCGCAGGCGTGCTCGATCATGGCATTGGCGCAGGCCCCTTCGCATTCGCCAGCTCTCCGGATATCGGTGCGGATGCCGATGATCCTCTTTCCCCGGGCGTACGCGTACCCCATCTCCCATGCCGTGCCGTCGTCCACCGAGGGGCCGTCCAGCAGGGCAACGACGGTGTCGCACCCTTCCAGCGCCTCGCGGCATCGGCGGAATATCTCCCCGGACGCCCCGCAGCCGAGCGACTGCGCTTCCCCCTCCGAGAACAGTTCCCATGGCCAGACGACCGTCGCACCGGCCTCAAAATCCTCGATCCGGCGCCTGAGGGCGGACAACCAGGTTCTTTCAGCATCGGTAAACAGCGGACCGGCAAGGTAAATTCTCATTCTTCCCCTTTTCAGTGGTTCTTCCCGCGCCAGCGGGTTTCTCGCTTCCACCCGGCAAGCCGGGCATCCGTAACTTTAACTTTCTGTCCATTCCAGCATAAAGGCCGGGCGGTTCCGCCCGCTTCCTCCCGCGCGCTTCGCCCACCCGCCGGATATCAATAGTACAACGCG
Organism: Desulfobacteraceae bacterium; assembly: GCA_021372635.1. Classification (GTDB taxonomy): domain Bacteria; phylum Desulfobacterota; class Syntrophobacteria; order Syntrophobacterales; family Syntrophobacteraceae; genus JAJFUA01. The sequence continues at coordinate 4,056 of JAJFUA010000038.1, forward strand.
CCCGCTCATTCAAGGACGCCGGAAGCGGAAAACAGGGAGACGGAAATTCGGGAAAATTTTCAACTGCCGGAAGCCGCCCCCTGCGCGTACAGGGCCATTCCGAGTTCGTGCGGTGCCGATCGCGGGCCCCGTATCCTCTCTTGACAGATTCCATGCCGGTGCTTATTAACTGAATACCAATTCAGTTGAAAGGGACAAGGGTATGAGCATCGAAAAGCTAAAAACGGAAGTCCGGAGGGACCAGATCGCCCAGGCGGCCCTGGGCCTCATTTCCAGCCAGGGGATGAGCGCGCTCCGGATCTCGGGGCTCTCCCGCCGGGTGGGCGTCGCCCCGTCGGCCATCTACCATCACTTCAGAAACAAGGATGAAGTCATCGACGCCGTCCTGGATCTCCTGGAAAAGAGGCTCATGGGAAACGTCCAGGCAGTCGCCGGAAAGGCCGGCGACCCCCTGGCGCAGCTCAAGGAAATCCTCGTCCTCCACATCCGGCTCATTCTCGAACACAGCGCTCTGCCGAGGATCCTCTTTTCGGAGGAAATCTACGGGGGAAAACCTGAGAGAAAGTCAAAGCTGAAC
>JAJFUA010000086.1 GCA_021372635.1 Desulfobacteraceae bacterium
GCTGTCGACCTTCTTCCCGTAGTCCTTCTTGCAGAGGATGATACCGCCCCTGCCGCCCATCATTGTCTTATAACAGGTGAAGGTCACGAAATCGCAATGGGGCACCGGACTGGGGATGACTTTGGCCGCAACGAGACCCGCAAGGTGTGCCATGTCGGCGAAAAGGTAGGCGGACACGTCTCTGGCGATGGCGGCCATCTTTTCGTAATCGATAAGTCGGGGGTAGGAACTGGCCCCCGCGACGATCATCCGGGGTTTGAACTCTTCGGCGATGGCCCGGACTTGATCGTAATCGATGCGCTCCGTTTCGGCGTCGACGGCGTAGTGGTCGAAATCGAAGCATTTGCTGGTGATGGAGGCGCGGTGCCCGTGCGAAAGGTGGCCTCCGTAGGGCAGGCCCATGGAAAGGATTCTGTCTCCGATCTTGAGTACGGAAAAATAGACCGCCAGGTTGGCCGAAGAACCGCTGTGAGGCTGCACATTGATGTGTTCGGCCTCGAAAAGCTCCCTTCCCCGGGAGATGGCCAGGTTTTCCACTTTGTCGGCGTATATGCAGCCCGAATGGAAACGCCTGCCGGGATAGCCTTCGATCGTCTTGGTATTGAAGACGGAACCCATCGCTTCCATGATCGATCTGGGCGAATGGTTTTCTGCGGCGATGAGATCCAGGGTGTTTTCCAGCCTGGCTTCTTCGTTCCCGATAAGCGCCGCCATTTCGGGGTCGTCTTGTAGCAGGTATTGCATCAAATTCCCTCCTTCAGCCGGGATATCGCTTTTGTCTCAGGAACGGGGCTTCATGGAACGAAACGGGACTCGGGGAAACTCCTGCCCGGAAGCCTCCGCGTGCTCTCCGGGGCGGCCACGCAGATCGCTTTCTCCGTCCGGGTGAAAACAGTCAAAAAGCATCCATGCTCTCCGGCGGACGCACACGCCCTGTCCGATTTCTTCCGCCGCCCGCTGTTCCCGGCCGAAGAAAGCGGCCCGCCCGGAGCCTGCCGAAGGCGGATGCCCGGTAGCGCTTCGCGGCCGAAGCGGGCTTGCTGCCTGAAAACAAGGAGGAAAGAAAACCGATCGAACGTTTAACATAGAAATATGTCATTTAAAAGCAAATTTTATGGACTTTCGGAGAGCGTTTGTTAAGCTGGATCAAATCCTGCAAGACCATTCGCTGAAACATATTTCCAGGCCAGATAACGGCCAAACGCGGCGAACATCCGCAGCGCGCCGGGGCGCGACTCCGCCGGTGGAAAACAGGTGTCCTTGTCGTTTTCGACGCGAAGCCGCTGGACAGGGCCGGTGAAATATGTGAAATGGAGAGTTGTCAAATCAAGGGCTTGGAAGGAACCCGCGCTGCCGCAGCCGATAGTGGCCGGGCGGGTTCATGGTGCGTTGACTCAGCCGGGAATCTTGACCGACAGATATTCATTCGTGCGGGAGGGCCGCCTTCCGGATGGGCTTCGGAATGGAAACAACAATACTCGAAGTGGTGATCGTGGAATTCGGGCCCGGCTTCTGCTTTGAACTTGCCGTACATCCACGTGTGCTGGAAATGTTCAGCTTGAAACGCGGTCAGAAGGTGGATCGGGCATGCATGGAACGGATCATCAGGGCAAACAACGAGGTGATGAAAGCGGTTCCTGCACCGGATGAAGAACGGTTCGTCCTGAAGAGGTGATATTTTTGCAGCCTGCGGCAATTTCAATGGAACGGGATTTGAAACGCGCGGAGACCATCGCGCTGTTGGAGTGTTTTCTGGCCATCACCCTCTGGGGCGTTTCCTTCCTCTTCATGAAGATCGCCCTTCGCGAGCTTTCGACCGCTACGGTCATCGTCTTCCGCTACGCGCTGGGCACTCTGCTGGTGGGGGTCGTCTCCTGGCAGCGCGGTGAGTTTGCCCGTGGTTCCCTTAAGGACATAAAGGCGCTGGCCCTGCTGGGCGCCATCGGAATCAGCCTGCAGCAGATGCTGCAGGTGAGCGGCCAGGTGACCGCCGACGTGGGCGTGGCCGCATTCCTGGCAGCCACGGCGCCTGCCTTTACGGTGATCCTGGCGGCCGTATGGCTTCACGAACGTCTCAGCCGCATGCAGGCAGTCGGCGTGCTGCTGGCCTCGCTGGGCGGGATCGTTGTGGCCGTCGGCGGAGATTTTTCGTCCCTGCTTGCCGGCGAGACCCTGCACACCCTGCCGGGTAACATCCTGATCCTTCTCTCGTCCGTGGTCTGGGCCGTTTTCATCATCCTCAGCAAGCGCGCCGTCCGCAACCGCCCTTCCGCCTTCGTCACCAGCGGCACGTTTTTCTTCGGGATGCTGTTCTCTCTGCCTCTGTTCGTATACGGGCGCGGCTGGGAGGAGTTTTCACGGCTCAGTCCCGGCGGCTGGTCGGCCATACTGCACCTGGGGGTGCTGATGACCGCCGTGGCTTATATGCTGAACAGCCATGCCCTGAAGCATATATCGGCAACGCGGGTCGCGGTGGTTCAGAACACGGAGCCGCTGATCGCCATGATTGCCGCCGCCGTCTTCATGGGAGAGCCGGTAACGGGGGCGATCCTGGCTGGCGGCGCGGCAATCCTGGGAGGGGTCTACCTGGCGGAGCGCAGCGGCGGTTCGGGAGCCGCTCCGAGAGAAGAAAGGCAGAAGCGGGGTGTGCCGGACTGAGGCCCGCGCCGCGTCCGCATTTCGTGTAGCCCGGGAGGAACGGGAGGCGTTCCGGACCCGACGGCCTGAAGCCGGCCGGCCCCTTTCAAACAGCCCGCGCCACGGGGTTTGTTTGAGCGGGGCTGCAAGGCACAGGGAGAAGGAATGAAGGATTTCATCAAAGTCATGAAAGCGCTTTCCGACCCGAACCGCGTGAAGATCCTGAAAATGCTCCAGCACAAGCGGATGTGCGTGTGTGAGATGCAGGCGGCGCTGGGCATCGCGCAACCCACGGTTTCGAGTCATCTCAAGGTGCTCGAGGAAGCCGGGCTGGTGAGGTACAGCAAGGATAGCCAGTGGGTGAACTACGAACTCGGCAGCGGCGATGCGAATCCTTTTGTGGCGTGCCTCCTGGGGAATCTCAGGCACTGGCTGCGTGACGATCCCGAGGTGCTGCGCCTTGTCGAACTCCTTCCGGGGATTCGCCGTGAGGACATCTGCCGGAAGTGAGCTTGTTTTTTTCTTCCCTGCGTACTCTCGGCCGGAAATCGGGAGTGCGTTTTTCCCGCGACGGCCGTCCCATTCCAGAATACGGAGGAAATATCGATGTCAGGCGGTGAAATCGTTCAGATCAAGGTCGGCCGCTTCATGGCCGGAGTCGTCGGGCTGCAGGAATGCATCGAGGACCTGGCGGAGCATTCCTCCGGGCTGTCGAACGACGAAGTGAAGAGGATCATGATCGAGCGGCTCGGAAAAACCAACTATATTCCTTCCTCCGCAATGGAAGAATACGGCAGGGCCTTCCTGCGCGAATATTGCCGCGCCCGGGGGCTTCCCTTCGAAGAAGATGCGCCGGAAGGCCTCGAAATCAAGGTCCTGGGCCAGGGATGTGCGCAGTGCGACAGCCTGGAGCGGACGGTCATGCAGATCCTGGAGGAAATCCGTCTTCCGGCGAACCTGGAACATGTCCGGGATATCAAAACGATCGCACAAATGGGGGTCATGGTCGTGCCGGCGCTCATGATCGGCGGAAAGGTGGTCAGCACGGGCACCGTGCCGCCCGCACGCAAGATCAGGCAGTGGATTCTCGAGGCCGCTTCGGCCGTCCGGTAGGAGATTCCCGGACTCCCGGCAGGGAATTCTCTTTCGGGCATGAAAATTGCCACTCGTCATGTGGAGAATTTTTTGCAAGGAAGAGTTATTTTTACAACGGCGAAGTTTTTGGAGATGATGGCTGGATTCCCCTGCGCAATTGCCCTGTGCGGGGGACCTGTTTTTGTAAGGACAGTTTGATGCGCAATGTTTCCCTGAAATGGCTCATTTTTTTCTTCTACGTGATATTCGGCTACGTTCCCGCCATCATGCTCTCTTATTTCTCCATCGACGCCTTCAGCCGCACGGTTTCGTCCGAAACGGAAGAACATATGTCGGAGGCGGTTCGGCAGGTGGCGGCCGGCATCGAGACCTTCTGCACGACGGCCGGCAAGGACCTCAACGCGCTCGCCTATGAACTGGCGTACCCGCTGAGCTTTCCCGAAGAGCGGGGCGAGGCCGTGCGGGTGGTGCTCGGAAGGTTTATCGAAGAGAGCGGCCGGTTCGACAGGGTGGCTCTTCGCGACGGGGCAGGCGGTATCCACGCGGGCAGGCCGGCATTCCTCCTGGACAAGGACTTTTTCATCGCCGAAAGCTTCGACGCCACAGAACAGCTCCAATTCAAGGCCGATTTCCGGAGCGGTTCTTCGGGCTGCCTGCAGTTTCTGAGAAAGGTGAAGGACGTGCGCGACGGCAGCCGTGAAATCGGAACCATCGCAGCGATCGTCTCGCTCGAAAGGGTCCTGGAATCCGCCTTCGGGATGAATTCCGACGATGGGGTGGAAAGGAGCATCGTGACTGCGGAGGGCGAGCGGATATTCACCACCGGGGCCGCAAAGAAGCCCAACCAGGGAATGCTGTCGCGATCCCGCGTTTTCAGCGCGAATGTCCCCCAGCTCCACTGGCAGGTGATCTTCCATGTTCCAGAAGAGTTGCTCTTTCGGGATGTGAACCGGATCGTGTTCAACAACATCACTTCCATCGCCCTGGTGGCACTGCTGGCGGTGGGGGCGGCCTTCGAATTCAGCAGGAGGGCGACACAGCCGCTGGACAGGATCATCCAGGGGACCCGTGAATTCGCCTCCGGGCGGCTCGATCATCGAATCGACATCCAATACGGCAAGGAAACCCGACAGCTGGCGAAGGCTTTCAATTCCATGGCCGTTCGGCTGAGTGAGAATCACGAGCGGCTCGTGCAGGCGGGGAAGCTGAGCGCCCTCGGGCTGGTGGCTGCGGGAATCGCACACGAAATCAAGAACCCCCTGGCGGGCATCAAGACGAGCGCCCAGGTGCTGGACCAGTTGGTGGAAGGGGTAAAGGCGGAGCCTGGGAGAGCCGGGGGCGAAGGCGGCACCGGAGAAGCATCCCGGGGAACGGTGGGACACGATCCCGCGCTCAAGCGCAAGCTGTCACGGGGCATCGTCAAAGAGGTGGACCGGCTGAGCCGGATCGTGGACAATATGCTTTCCCTGGCGAGGCCGCGACCTTCCCAGATCGTCTCGGCCGATCTCTCCGAGATAGTGGAACGTGCCCTGGATATCCTTCGAAACGAGCTGAAAAAGAAAGATATTTCCGTAACCAACAGGGTGCAGTCCCTGAGCGTGAACGTCGACCCCGACCAGATGCTCCAGGTATTCGTGAACCTGATCCTCAACGCCATCGCTGCCGTGGAGCCCGGCCGGGGAAGTATCCGCCTGTCTTCGGATTCCACCGATTCGGGAGAACCGGTGATCCTGGTCGCGGACAACGGGCGGGGCATACCCGAAGACAAAGTGGATCATGTGTTCGATCCTTTCTTTACCCTGACGAAAGGGGGGACCGGCCTGGGGCTGTCCGTGGCCCACAGCCTGCTTCGGCAAAATGCGGTGCAGATCGGAATCTCCAGCCGCGAAGGCGAAGGCACCCTCATTGCTCTTACTTTCAGACGGCCGGAAGCCGCCGAGCCCGAAGAGGTGATCCGTGTTTGAAATCGCCATTGTAGATGATGAAGAAATCCTGGCCGATTCGCTTTCGATACACCTGACCGAACTGGGATATGCGGCAAAGGCTTTTTACACGGGGGAATCCTTTCTGCAATATCTCCAGTCGCGGGAACCGGACATCGTATTCCTGGACCTGCGCCTTCCCGACCTGGACGGCCACACGATCCTCGAGCGTATGATGAAGAGCGGGCATGACTCCATTCCGGTCGTCATCATCACCGCGCACGGCACCATGGAATCGGCCATTCAGGCCATGAAGAGCGGCGCGTCGGATTACATCAACAAGCCGTTCGAACTTCAGGAAATCGACCTGCTGATCGAGAAGACGCTCCGGGACCGGAACCTGCGCCACGAAGTGGAGCACCGGAGAGAACGCGATTACAAGTCGGATCGCCTCGAAGCGTTCGTCGGCTCCAGCCGGCCGATGACGCTTCTGCTCGAACGGGTGGGCAGGCTGTCGGGGATAGACAACACCACCATTCTCATCCGGGGCGAGACCGGCACGGGCAAGGGCATGCTGGCCAAGGCCATCCACAACCGCAGCATGAGGGCTTCGAAACAGTTCATCGAGATCAACTGTGCGGCTCTTCCCGAAACGCTGCTGGAAAGCGAACTTTTCGGCTATGAAAAAGGGGCTTTCACCGATGCGCGGCAACGCAAGATCGGGCTCGTGGAACTCGCGGACGGGGGCACGCTTTTCCTGGACGAAGTCGGGGAGTTGCCCCTGACGATCCAGGCGAAGCTGCTGCGGTTTCTCGAGAACAGGGCCTTTCGGCGCATCGGTGGGGGAATGGAGATCAAGGTGGACGTCTTCATTGTCGCTGCGTCGAACCGGGACCTCGAAGAGGCCGTCAGGGAGGGTTCCTTCCGCCGGGATCTCTATTACCGCCTGAACGTCATCCCGCTTTCCGTGCCCCCGCTGCGCGAGCGGGAAGAAGACGTCATCGCGCTGGCCGACCACTACCTCGAGTACTTCTCCCGCAAGTTCAACCGCCCGCGCAAGTTCCTGGACGAAGATGCCCGCAGGGCTTTTCTATCGTATGAATGGCCCGGAAACATCCGTGAACTGCGGAATATCGTGGAGATGCTCGTGATCCTCTCCGACCGGGATACGATCGATTACGGACAGATTCCCGAAGAGATCCGGAGGAGCCTGGACGCCGCAGAGGAGGAAAACTGCGATCCCGAGCATGTGACGGGCATGCAGACCCTTCCCGAGTTGCTGCGCCGGTACGAGCGGCAGATCATCCTCGAAGCGCTCGAAAAATCCCGCGGAGTGAAGACGGAAGCGGCCAGGCTGCTGGGAGTCAGCCGCTATGCGCTGATCCGGAGATTGAAGCTCCTCCAGGAGGGCGGGTCCGAGACGGACCTGGAATAGACGCCCTCCGAAGTGGAAAAGTCCCGATAACGTCCTCCCTTTGTTGGCCCCGGGTCTCATTCGGAGGCGCCGCGGACGGGCAAGACCGCCGTCGCCTTTTCCCGTTGAACCTTTCGCCCCGCTTCTGCCCCGGGTCTCCAGCGCCATTCCCGCAGACTTCTACCTATCCTTTGCCACCGGCTGAACGCATGTGCGTTCCGTGCTATCTTCCCGCGTGCACGCTGCGCACGCCATGTGCGGATTTCGCACGCCAATCCTCCCTCCGGCACCCCCGGTTTCCTCCCGTAAATCACATCGAACACCATGCCTGTCTCCCGGCTCCAGGCCCGTCGATCCCACTGCGAGCGGTCTTTCCCCGATCGCATAAAAACCCTTGTCTCCCTGTGGCACGATCATTGCCACTTCCTTCACAAACTCGATGAGATCTGTGCGTGTTTTGCTGGTGCGGAAATGGTGACGACGCCCGCATAAACTTACTGAGAAGGAGAACGGAACATGGAACAGAGGGGGGAACGCTTCGGCGAGGGAAAAGCCCAGGGAAAGGCCCCAGGGACTTCTCCGGACGCCATCTATTACAGGGGAAAAATCCTCACGATGAACCCCGCGAACCCGACGGCGACGGCGGAAGCCGTTGCGGTAAAGGGCGGCCGGATCGTTGCGGTCGGGGATGAACGCTCCGTCCTGGCTCTGGCCGGGGAGGGCACCGAAAAGATCGACCTGGAGGGTCGGACCCTTCTGCCCGGCTTCATCGATTCCCACGGCCATTTTCCCTGGAACGGAAACGACGAACTCTACGGGGTGAAACTCTACAGCCCTCCCATCGGGACGATCCGAAACATCGACGAACTGCTTGCGGCCCTCAAAGCCAAGGCCCGCACCCTCGCCCCCGGCGAGTGGATCCTCGGGCGCGGCTACGACGACTCGCTGCTCGAAGACCGAAGGCACCCCACCCGGCACGACCTGGACCAGGTGTCGACCACCTCCCCGGTCTTCCTGGTCCACATCTCCGCCCACGTGGGGGTGGCGAACTCCGTGGCCCTGAAGATGGCGGGGCTCACCCGCGATACGGCCGATCTCGACGGAGGGTTTTTCAGAAAAGACTCCCATGGCGAGCTGAACGGCATCCTGGAGGGGCCTCCGGCCTACACGACGGTTCAAAACATCATCCCCGCCCGCACGGAGACCCAGGATCTTGCGGGGATTCGGAAAGCCTGTGAGATCTATGCCGCGGCTGGCGTGACCACGGCCCAGAACGGCTGGGCTTTCTATCCGGAACTCGGACTGCTGAAAAAAGCCTGTGCGAGCGGGGATCTTTTCCTGCGGGTGGTGGTCTGGCCGTTCGCCTCATCTTTGGAGGAGATGACCAGGTATCCCACGACCAAATCGGGAACGGACCTCACGGACAATCACATGGTGACCCTGGGGGCCGCCAAGCTCTGGGCCGACGGATCGATCTACGTTTACACGGCCTGGCTGAGCCAGCCCTATCACACCCCGCCGGAAGGCAAGCCCCACTACCGCGGCTACTCGCGGTTCAAGGAAAAAGCCCAGCTCATCCACATGATCAAAGAACTGCACTCCAGGGGTTGGCAGACCGCGATCCACACCATCGGCGACCAGGCCACCCAGGATGCTCTCGAGGGCTGGGCTGCGGCCCAGGAAGCCATGCCCAGGGCCGATGCCCGCCACATCTGCAACCATGCGCACCTCGCACGGGAAGACCAGTTGGAGCGCATGAAGGAACTGGGGATCACCCCGAGCTTTTTCGTCACCCACACCTATTTCTGGGGGGACCGGCACAGAGATATCTTCGTCGGACCCGACCGGGCGAAGAGGCTTTGCGCCTGCCGGACGGCCCTCGACAGGGGACTCCGGATCACCTTCCACAACGATACGCCGGTGACCCCGATCAGCCCTCTCATGTCGGTGTGGTCCGCGGTCAACCGGCTGACGAGCAGCGGCAAGGAACTGGGGCCGGAGCTTCGGATCATGGTTCCGGAAGCCTTGAGGGCGGTCACCATCGATGCCGCCTGGCAGAACTTCGAAGAAGGGATCAAGGGGTCGATCGAGGTGGGGAAACTCGCCGACTTCGCCGTTCTCGAGGAGAACCCCCTCGAGGTCGATCCCCTGAAAATCAAAGATATCCGGGTAGTCCGGACGATTGTCGGCGGACGAACCGTATTCGAGGCCTGAGCATGGTGAAGATTACTTTCGGAAAAAGGGAGGGGAACGCAGCGGTAGATGCACGCAAAGAGCAGTCTGTTGAAAACGTCAGAAGTGTACGGGGACTGAGAGTCTTCAGACCAGTCAAACGGAGGCAAACGAGATGAAGAGCAGGATTTGGACTGTCATATTTTCTTTAATCATTCCATACGCGGCCATTGTGGTGGCCTTTCCATTATACAACCGGGCGGAACCGTTCATCATGGGCTTTCCGTTCATATATTTCTGGATATTTGCCTGGATTCCTCTCACCTCGCTGTCCATGTACATAGGATACCGGTTGGATCCGCTGAACGCTGAAGTCCACGACGAGTCCGATGCCACGCACGGGGCGAAAGGAGAGTAAAAATGGCCTTGTTTGTATTCCTCTGCATTATTGCATTTTCGCTGTACCTGGTCGTACTCGCAAAACGCGGGGTCGCGACCGATGATATCCACGAAATCCTTGTGGCCAAGCGTGGGTTCGGTGCCTTTCTGATCTTTTTCATCACGGTGGGAGAAATCTACGGGATCGGCACGCTGATCGGCGTTCCCGGCGCGGTGTACGCCAAAGGGTCCAGCTATCTCGTGTGGTTCATCGGCTACATCCTGCTGGCCTACCCATTCGGGTATTTCCTCAACCCGCGCATCTGGCGGCTGGGCAAGATCGCCAACTCCGCCACGATCGGCGATTTCTTCCAGTGGCGGTTCGAGAGCAAGGGGCTTGCCCTCATCGTCACGGTCGTGAGCATTCTTTTCCTCCTTCCCTGGGCACAGATGCAGTTTGCCGGGCTCAGTATCATCATTCGCTACCTGGGCGTGGAGATCAACAACACGTTTGCCGTCGTGGTGGCTTCGATCGTTGCGTTCCTTTACGTGGGCCTGGCCGGTGTGAGGGGTTCTGCATACGTGGCCATCCTCAAAGACTCGCTCATGGTTCTCGCCATCATCATCGGCGGCGTTGTGGCCGCCATCAACATGCCCGGAGGGCTCGAGGGCATCTTCAGGGAAGCTTTCGAAAAGTTCCCGACCTATCTCACCGTGGAGACGGAGCCCCTGAGCAAGAATGTAAACTTCCTCATTTCGACCATCGTCTTCCAGTCCCTGGGTCTTTACATGTTCCCGTTCATCTTTCAGTATATCTTTGCGGCCGGATCGGAAAGGGTCGTGCGGCATAACGCCTGCATCATGCCTCTTTATATGTGCATGTATGTGTTCCTGACCGCAGCCGCCTTCTACTGCCTGGTGACCGTGCCCGGTCTGAAGAACCCCGACGACGCCTACATGGGCATGATCGTAAAGAACGTGCCGGGCTGGGTGGTCGGCGTCTGCGCCGCCGGCGGCGCTTTGACCTGCATGTTGGTGCTGGCCGATATTTCCCTCTCGGTGGGCGGTATTGTGTCCCGGAACGTGATCAGCCTGATCAAGCCGGATGCGCGCCCCGAGTCGGCCGTGGTCTGGGCCCGCTCGTTCATAGCCATCTTCCTCACGGTGAGCGTTCTGCTCATGCTCTACTTCCCCCACCTGCTGCTCGGGTTGATCAACGTGACCTATTTCGGCGTCACCCAGTTCCTGCCCGGAGTCATCGCGATCGTCTTCTGGAAGCAGGCCAACAAGTGGGGAATCGGGGCCGGGCTGGTTGCGGGCATCGCCAGCGTGTTCCTGTTCAATATGGTTAAAATCGTGCCCTTCGGATTGAACAAGGGGATGTTCGCTCTTCTGGTGAACGTCGTGGTGATGGTTGCCATTACCTATATGACCTCCACCGATAAAAAATCGGTAGAAAAATGGAACTTGACGGTAAATCCTTGATAGACTTGCGGCCGTCGGGCATGTACCATTGCCTGCCGGACGCATCGGGCCCGTCGTGAAAGACGCGGGAAGGGCTGCCGGCAACCCGGGAGGGGCGGAGGGAGTATTTTCGCCCCTGTGGCGGGGAGGCAGCCCCCTGAAGATTTCTCTCCCGGTCGTCGTGAATATCGTTTAGAATGCAGGCCGTTAGTCGGCGGGCACGACAAAGTCGTGCCCGCCCTGTTTTAAGGAACAATGCGGCCCCCGGGGCGGGAATGAAACCCGCAGGAGAGAAGAGGGGCCAACGGACGTGAAAGTGAGCCGATGCCCCCGATAGCCATCAACGCATTCGCTCTTGGATGCTACTTTACCGCCATGATCATGGTCGGGATTTACCACGTCTGGCAGATCGTCTCGTCCGACGAATACCTGATCGGGTCGTGGCGGGTCAGCTTCTGGGAGATCGTGGGAACCACTCTGGCGACCTGGGCCGGGGCGTCCGTGTTTTTCGGGTTCGTGGGGATGGGCTTTGAGACCGGGCTCAACGGTTTTTTTTACTGGGTCGTCCCGGGTTGCCTGTTCACCATCATTTTCGTGCACCTTTACGGCCGTGCGCTGCGCCGGTTGCAGCTCTACACGATGGCGGACGTGTTTGCCGTGCGCTTCGGCAAAAAAGCGGCGCTCCTTCCGGCGCTGATTCACATCCTGGTCTATTCGATTCCCACCCTGGCACTGCAGTTCATCGGTTTCGGAATCAGTCTCCAGGTATTTTTCGGGATGGAGCTGCAGCAGGGCATCGTGATTTCCTTTTTCGCGATTTCCCTCTATACGCTGATGGGCGGACTGCCCACGACGATCCTCACCGACTGCATACAGGCCGTTTTGATCATCATCGCATCCGTACTGATGCTTGTCTTCGGCATTCACTATGCCGGCGGAATCGGCAGGATCATAGAAATCACGCCGACCAATTTCTGGTATCCCTTCGGAAGCGGCGGTCCCATGAGTTTTCTGAAAACGGCGCTGACCATCGGGCCGTTCTACATGGTCTGGCAGGTGACGTGGCAGCGGATCTACGCGGCCCGGGATGAAAAGACGGCGGTCAGTGGGGTCATATGGGGGTTCATCCTGGCGTTGCTCGTCGGGCTCAACTCTTTTCTGACCGGCATATGCGCGCGCGGCTACATTCCCCACGACACCCTTCCCGACTTCGTGACGGCGACCGCCATCGCGAATGTCTTTCCTCCCGTCGTCGGCGCTCTGGTGGTTGTGGGACTTGCGTCCGCCGTGATGTCCAGCGCCGACTCCTTTACGATGATGGGTTCGTCCAGCATCGCGCGGGACATCTACCAGCAGTACTACCGGCCCGGGGCGTCGGACCGCGAAATGCTGATCGTATCCCGGTGGAGCGTCGCATTGATGTCCGTTCTGGCCCTCATCTTCGCGCTCAAGGGGTGGGCGATCATCCCGATGTACAGCATGGTGGTCGAGACATGCGGCGCGGGCCTGGTCTTCCCGGTCCTGGGCCTCCTGCTGTGGCGCCGGACCACGCGGGCGGGAGTCACGGCAAGCATGCTTTCCGGTTCGCTGGTTACGGTGCTCTGGCACCTGGCCGGATCGCCCTGGATTTTCGAGGCGGTTCCCGGCTATATCACCAGCCTTGTGGTCCTGGTGGGGGTGAGCCTGTGCACGCGGCATGCCCCGGATGAACAGGTGAAGGCCGCCTACTTCGAGGAACTCGACGTTACGGGCTACAATCAGCATTTCAAAGACGCGCAGCGTCTTGCGGGCAAAAGTCCATGGCTGTTCAGGGCCAGGGACAGAGCAGCCAGGCGGACTTTCGCATCCGAGAGCAGCCTCGATTCCAGCTCAAAAGACTGAGAAAAGACCGACGGACAATCTTTGCAGATCGGCCCGGACTCGACGACTGACGGCAGGACAGCGTAAGGTCTGCCACGCACCTTCGTGCAACGGAGAAAAGGGGCGGGGGGAGCGCGCGATTCCAGCGGAGGATGCAGGCGCATCCCCCACTGGAAGATGGATCAAATCACCTCGGGATTTTTGTCGGTGCGGGCCTCGCCCCCTCGTAGGTTTGCTTGCCGGAGGTGTTTCCCTCGTCCGACGTTGCGCAGCCGGCGACAACTGCCATGAAGGAAAGAATCAACATACACGCGAGGATTTTTTTCATACTTTTCCCCCTTTTTGTTTCCATATGCCTTTGAAACGCTGCCATTTCAATCCGGAACGCCCTCCGGGACGATTGCCTTTTCATCCTCGGGATCGATCCGAACCTCCGCGCCGCTTCCCGCAGGCTCGCGCATGACGGAGCGTGCGAAACGGCGCCCCCGCTCCTGAGTTTATCCAGTTTGCCATTTTACCATCAAGGCGGAACAAGAGAAGAGAAAACAGAAACCGGAAAGGCTGGTGCGCCCTTCGGACCGCACTCCACCGGAATCAGCGTACACGCTGCGCATTGCCCCGGCTTTGGCCCTGCCGAGGGATCGGACCTCTTCTCGCGTGGTGTTCCGTAGCCAAGGGTTCGGAATTAATGGAAATCGTAAGGCCGCCCGATTCTCCTGGGAACCCGGGTCCAACAACTTCGTGGATGACATCAAGAGGCGGTATGGCTTGGAGTATACCTTGTACAAACGCGATGAGGGGGTGAACCCGAGGCCGGAAAGGGATGGGAATCGGCGGGAAGCGTGGAGAAATCCGGCGAACTCTCGAAGGGTCTGAAACGGTTTTTCATATCCCTGCGTATTATTGAAAGACCACCCGGGACGGGCCGGGAGGCGAACCGGCCTGCAGCGGGGTGATGACATGCGCCTGCAGCAGTTCGAACGTGGACGGGAACCACATGTTCCCGGACGGCGTCGACAGTGCCTTTTCCACGAAACCCGCGCTGATGCCTCTGGCAATCAGGAAATCTCTTTCCGACCGAACGCTTGCTTCCGCTTCATCCGCAGATAAGCCCGGGAAAAAGGGGCGGTGGAATCCGAGCCTGGCGTCTCTGTGGAGGACCCGGAGAACGCCGCCCATGAACGCATCGGTGCAGGCACTGTAGCACCCCTGCGAAGAATAGGTGGCCAGCCGTCTTTTCGCGATGAGTTCGTGCAGCCGCCGGGCCTCTCCCACCCTTCCCCCGCTGCTGTTGAGCCGGATGATGCGGACCCCGGGATTTGCGTCCAGGTGTTCCCTGACCCTGTCCGTCAGGCCGAAACCGATGGCTCCCGAAATCTCCAGTTCCGTGCCCCCGTGCAGAACGCGGAGAGTGTACCGGGAGCAGGGATCGAGTCGCATTGCGATTTCCGCATATTCCTTCGATTGGGGAAGTGCGGTGAAAAACAGGGTCTGCATGGCCGCGAGCGTGCCGAAGACGACGAAAACCTGAACCGCTCTTGCAGGGAGCCGACGGCCGCCCCTGCGGAGTTGATGCCTTGCGGAACGCCACAGGCCGACATACTGCCAGGAAGCGATCGTGTAATAGATCAGCCATAAGGACAGGACTGCAACGGCGAAGGTCCGGGGGGATGCCTCCGCGTTCACCAGGCCGAGGCATGGCGAGACGAGGGAATGGAATAAAACTGACAGCAGGACGGCGTTCACCCAGCAGCTTACGCCCAGGGGCAACTCACCCCGCCAGTGCCGTACGACGTACGTGCCCGTCCGCTCCGGCCCGGAGCTGAATCCCTCATGGTCGGTCCGCCCGCACCCGGTGCGGTTCGCCTGTTCCGTTCCAGGCTCCGGGGACCGGCGCATCGGATTCCTGCGCAGCAGTTGACAGATCGTGGGCTTCAGCATTGTAAACACTCCGTGAACCCAGGAAGGGCCGGCGCGGCCCGGTGTGCGCGGTTCAATGCATTGCCGTCATTATTCTGCTGGAATGGTAAGCATATCCGATGCCATTGAGGGCGGTGTCTTTAAGATATGGTAATAACAATGATTTGTTGGCGTGCAGTGTGATCAGCCTCATGCTTCTGCCTGCGTTTTTGTAAATAATGCCGACGCCTGCCCGGAGCGGAAGAACGAAGGACGGCTGCAAACCCATGAATGGTGCAGTCGGGATGATCTGGGGAAGAGTGTAAAGGAAGTCGACAGGATGTACCGTTGCGCGGCCTGACAGGAGGATTCGGCGAAGGAGGATGCTGAGGATGAACTTCTGAGTCTTCTCTGCACTGGGATGCGCGCGGGGATTGCCGGTGAGCGATTGACGCAGTGGGAATTTCCGGCAGCGGCCTGGAAAGTGTACCGGAATCCGCAGTGGGCCTCGTGAAACCTGACCTCGCCTTAAGAAACGGGGACTTTCGTGGAGAGGGGGCGGTCACCCGGGTGCCAACCGCCGGGGCGGCCCTTATGACAATGCTGACGGGAAGCGGGCAGGGATGAAAAAACGGCCTGGCGTCAGCTTGCTCATGCTACCGTGCCGATTGTACTGCCGGTGCCTGCGCTGCCCGGGTTTCCCGTATAGGCGCCGATCGCCTGGGCCATGTTGACCAGTTGGGTTCCCATATTCCTGTTCACATCGAGTGCGGTGTTCATGGCGGATATCTGGAGGGCGAAATCGACGTTCTGGACCGGCGCTCCTTCGGATGTGAGCGTCTGCTGCGCGATGGGGGCCGCCTGAGGGGCCACGTGGGACGGACCCTGTGCGACCGGAGGGACGTAAACCATGTCCTTCGTAAATGAAGCGGAACCTACTGTACCGATCATAAAGAAAACTCCGTGTCAGGCTGACGGCTTCAGTTGGGGGGAAAGCGGAGGCCGGCCGGAAAGCGGGACTGGACCGCTTCCGGCCTGTCGTTCAATCCCGGTGAGATGCCGGGTATGCCTTTTGGGACTGTCTTCTGAATATGACAAGGCCTGCGAGGCCGGATCCGATCAGCAGCAGGGTCGCCGGTTCGGGGACGGCTGAAGTGGTGTTGGGGGAGCCGAAAAATTCATACCAGGAAAGGCCGTACTTCGGATTGGAGAAAGTCATGGTGCCGGACAACCCGATAAGGTCGTAAGCCTCGTAATTTTCGCCCTTGTTACCCCCCCAGTGGAGCACCAGGTAGTTGTAATTCGCCGGGATATCGATGGATAAAGTCCGGGACCCGAAGGAGGGATATCCCGAAGGAGCGTCAGTCCGGGGTTCCACTCTGAAGACGGAAGAGACATCCGTCGGCAGAGCCTGGTGGTTTTCGGTGTTGTAATCTTCTATGAGCTGATTCAGCCAACGGGCGATGCTACCCCTTCCGGCATTCCTGAAGGTGGCGTCATCGTCATCCATCAGGGAGATGGGTGTTGCCCCGGCAGGGCAGGAGAAGAAAATCAGGAAGGCGGCTGCAAGGAAAACGTTCAACAAAACGGATCTGCTCGACTTTTCTTTTGACATAGAATCTGCCTTTCCCCGGGTTGGCATTGCCTGGCTCGAGAATGCGTTCTTCAGTTTCCGTGAGCGATGCGGGGGCGGGAAAAGCCGTATTT
>JAJFUA010000090.1 GCA_021372635.1 Desulfobacteraceae bacterium
CAACCGCTGCGGCGTGCTTACGGGCCCCTGGCAGTTCGGCAAGACGGACCAGGGCGTCTTCATGTACTGGCTGCTCAACCATTACCTCAACCGCCCGCTGAACTACATCGGCTACGGGGGGGAGGGAAAGCAGGTCCGGGACCTCCTGCACGTCCAGGACCTCTTCGAACTCGTGAAAACGCAAATCGACAGCATCCATATCTGCAACGGCAAGACGTACAACATCGGAGGGGGAAACAAAGTCAGCCTCTCCCTCAAGGAAACCACGGAAATCTGCATGGAACTGACCGGGCGCCAGGTGCCGGTTTATTCCGTGCTCTCGGAACGAACTGCGGACATCCCCTGGTACATCACCGACTACAGCCTCGCGAAAAAGGAACTCGGGTGGGAACCCCGCCACGAGCCGAAGCGGATTTTCCAGGAGATGTTTGACTGGATCAAGGATTACGAGCAGGAACTGATCGGGGCGCTCGACTGAAGCGCCGCGCAAGGAGAAAAAATGCCGGATGTGGCCGTCGTAACAGGTTCGGGGGGATTGATCGGTTCAGAGTCCGTAAGGCATTTTGCTGCCCTCGGATACAAGATTGTCGGCATAGACAACGACATGCGCCGCTATTTTTTCGGCCCCGATGCTTCCACGCACCGGCAGATCGAGCGGATCGAAGCTACGGTTGAAGGCTACGAGCATCACGCGGCGGACATCAGGGACAGGAAAGCCATCGAAACCATCTTCGAGACCTACGGCTCCGATATCCGACTCACGGTGCACACCGCCGCACAGCCCTCGCACGACTGGGCCGCCCGGGAGCCTTTCACGGACTTCGAAATCAACGCCACGGGTACGCTGAACCTGCTGGAATCGGCGAGGAAACACGCGCCGGAAGCGGCTTTCATTTTCTGTTCGACCAACAAGGTGTACGGAGACACCCCCAACAGGCTGCCCCTGGTGGAGTCGGACACCCGGTGGGAACTGCCGGAAGATCATCCGTACCACGACGGCATCGACGAAAGCATGAGCGTCGACTCGTCCAGGCACAGCATCTTCGGAGCGTCCAAGGCGGCTGCGGACATCCTGGTCCAGGAATACGGGCGTTACTTCGGAATGAGGACGGCCTGCTTCCGGGGGGGATGCCTCACCGGCCCGGGACACTCCGGGGCCATGCTGCACGGCTTTCTATCCTACCTGATGAAGTGCGCCGTAACCGGCCGCCACTACGACGTCTTCGGCTACAAGGCGAAGCAGGTGCGCGACAACATTCACAGCAGGGACCTGGTGGCGGCCTTTGCATGCTTCAGCAGAAATCCGCGGCCGGGAGCGGTCTACAACATCGGCGGGGGCCGGAAGAGCAACTGCTCCATGCTCGAAGCGATTGCACTCTGCGAAGAGATCACGGGAAAGCCCATGGCATGGTCCTACCGGGAAGACAACCGGGTCGGAGACCACATCTGGTGGATCAGCGGCCTGAAGCGATTCAGAAAAGACTACCCGGACTGGAACATCACCTGCGACGTCCGGGCCATTTTGCAGGAGATCTACTCCGAGAACGTCGAGCGTTGGACATCCGAAGGCACTGTCCGGCTTCCCGGGAGAAACGGCAACGGGCAGTGATCAAAGAGGGAGAGAACGTTCCATGAGAGTGCTCCTGAGCAACCCCCCCTGGTTTCCCGATGACGGCAGGCGCTGGGGAATCCGTGCCGGAAGCCGCTGGCCTTTCACGACCCAGGTCGGTGCCGATTACTATCCCTACCCCTTCCTTCTGGGATACGCGACCAGCACTCTGCTGCGAAACGGAATCGAAACCTGGATGGTCGATTCCATACTTACCCGGGAATCGATCGAGAGCTACTTCGAACGATTGCGCTACGCGTGTTTCGACTACGTTGTCATCGAAACCTCCACTCCGAGCATCGACTGGGACCTCCGACTGGCAGGCGAGATTCACTCCAGGGGCCTGGGCAAAGTGATCCTGGCCGGTCCCCACGCCACCGTGTTCGCCGACGACCTCATCGCACTGCCCCACGTGCACGCCGTGCTCAAGGGCGCCTACGAACTCAACGTCCTGGACGCCGTAACGGAGGGCGGAGGCCGCATTTACGACTACAAGCTGGCGGAAGACATCGACACGCTGCCCTTTCCATACAGGGATACGGCCACCTACCGCTACTCGGACCGGTTCCCCGTCACTCCCTGCGGCCCGATGCTCCAGATGTGGGGCAGTCGGGGCTGCCCGCACCGATGCGTTTTCTGCCTCTGGCCCCCGGTCATGTACCGGAACCGGTACTGCCCCCGAAAGCCCGCATCCATCCTCGCAGAACTTCACGCAGTCCTGGACCGGCTTCCCCGGTTCACGAGCGTCTATTTCGACGACGATACCTTCAACGTGGGCAACGAAAGGATGCTGGAACTCTGCAAGGGGATGAAGGAGATCGGCCTGCCGTGGTCGGCCATGTGCCGGGCCGATACGGTTTCCATAGAGGCCTTCGAGCAGATGCGCGACTCCGGATGCTACGCCGTGAAACTCGGTGTGGAAAGCGGATGCCAGGAACTCGTCGACCGGTGCAACAAGAAACTGGACCTCAAGACGGTGGAAAATGTGACGGCCGCCTTGAAACGCATGGGAATTTTCGTGCACCTCACCTTCACGTTCGGGCTGCCCGGCGAAACGGTCGACACCATCCGGCGCACGCGCGCCTTCTTCCGCAGGGTGCAGCCCGATACAGCCCAGGAGAGCTTCTGCACGCCTTTTCCGGGGACCCCCTTCTACGACTTTCTGAAGAAAAGCGAAAACCTGGAAATCAACGACTGGGCTCAATTCGACGGTGCCAGAACGAGCATCGTCTCCGATGCGGGAATCGGCTCGGAAGCCCTTTGCGAAATGGGAAAGCTCCATTCAACCCTTTTCGTTTTCGGCCATCAGCTGGAACAGCACATGGGTCCCTGGCTCATCCGGGCAGCCGCCGAACTGGGCTTCGTACCGGTGGGCGTGGACTGCTTCACACCCTCCACCGAGGTGCTGGAGCGTCTTCTCAAGGCTTCGCCCCTCGATATTTTTCTGGCCGACAGAGGCGTCAATCTGACACCTCAAATCCTTTCGATGATCCGTGCCAGGAAGATTCTCTACTATCCCGAAATTCTGCCGCACATCGGAGAGACGAACGAGCACGCGGAGAAACGCTACCGGGAATTCCAATCCATGGCCCCTTTCTTCGACTGCATCGTCCTGCACGACGCATCGGCCCTCCCGCTGCTCATCCAAAGGGGACATCGGAACATTGCCGGCCATGTCGTTTTTCCGTTCGAACCTCGGCTTCATCGCCCTCTCAACCTGCCCAGGGAGTATGACATTTCTTTCATCGGGCTGGCTTCCCCCTATCGCAACGAATGGCTCGATCTCATCCGGACGAGATTCCCTGTCCATACGCCGCACATCTACGGGGATGCATTCGTGGAAGAGGTCAACAAGAGCCGAATCGTGCTGAACCTGCACCACACGCCCCTGCCGAACACGGAACACCGGGTGATCAAGGCGATGGCCTGCGGTGCGTTCGTCCTTTCCGAACCGCTCTCACAACCGGAGCTTTTCGAAGACGGAAAGGAAATCGTCCTGTTCAACCGGGACAACCTGCTGGATCTCATTGCCTATTACCTCGAACACGAAGAAGAGAGGGAAGCCATCGCCGCGGCAGGCCACGCCCGCGTCTGGAACCGTTACACCGCAACCCGGCAGCTCGGGGAAATCCTCCGGCTTTCCGGCGAACCCATGGATTGAACCATGAAAATCGGAATTCAGCTTCCTGTCGTCAACACCTTCGAAGGCGCCGTCTGGGGAGACGAGGTGATGGCGGTCGGCCTGGCCAACGCACTCTCCGAATTGGATGGCGTCACGTTTGCCGAAGTTTACGACCCCGTCGGCATTCACGACAACCTCGACGTCGTCCTGCACCTGTACCCCTTCACCATCCTCCGTTACGTTCAGGGGCCGCGGCATTACTGGTGGTACCAGGCTGCCGTTCAACCGGATTGGCCGGCACACCCACGCTGGAGAGAATATCTGAATCTCTACGACGGGATATTCGTGGCAGCTCCCGCTTTGAAACACCATCTGCTGAGCTGGGGCGTTCCGCCGGAGAAAATCTCCGTCATGCCCATGTCCTGCGACCTGAATACCTACCGGCGGCGCACTCCAGACCCCAGGTTCGCCCACGACGTCGTGTTCTGTGGAAACGGAGGAATACGACACCCGAAGCACGTTCGGCAGTATCTGCTGCCGCTTCGGGATCTCGGACTCAAGATCTACGGGGCCAACTGGGAAGACCACCCGGAAATACAAAACTGCCTCATGGGTCCCATCCCACCGCGGGATGTCCCGACTCTCTACTCGTCCGCGAAGATCGTTCTGTCCACGCATGCGCTCTGGCACACGATCAACGGCATCCCCACCTCCCGGTTCTGGGAGGCCCTCGCCTGCGAAGCCGTGGTCGTTTCGGATCGAGTCCGATTTGCCGAGCAACTGTTCGGAAATGCCGTGGTCTGGACCGAAGGGTTCAACGATTTGAGAGAAAAGGTAGCCTACCTTCTCGCTCACAACAACGAAAGAGAGACCCTCAGGGGAAGGGGAAGAGAGATCATAGAAAACCGGATGACTTTTCAGGCCTATGCACCGAAATTATTCGAAATATTCCGTACGGGTTCCATGATGGAAATCTTTGCCGAGAAAGGAGACGAAACGACTATGTCCAGGACAGAAACAGGCGGAGGACCGGGAATCGCTCTCGGCTGCGGTTTCCCCGGCGACTGGCTTCGAAAAGGGGAAGAGGCGTTTGCGGCCGGAAACACGACAGAGGCGCTCGAATATTTCGAAAATGCCCTGCGGCTCGATCCCCTGCATGCCAAGACACACAGTAACCTGGGGGTCGCCTACTGGCACAATGGCGACGTCGAAAAGGCGCTCCACAGTCTTACCCGCGCCCTGGAGCTCGATCCCGACGACCAGGACGTCATCATGAATTGCAGCATGATCTTCGAAGTCATGGGAAAGACGGAAGACGCCAGGGATATTCTGAACGCATACTTGCAGAAGAATCCGTGGGACGATGAAGTGCGCCGGAAGCTGGAATCCCTGGAAAGCGCGCCGCAGCAGCCCCGTCAGGCACCTCTTCCGGCGGATGCCCGCGCGGAAATGCCGTTCTCCCCCGCGGAATTCCTGAACCAGCAGGGCGAAGAGCAGTTCAAGCGCGGCATGACAGACAGGGCCAGGGTATGCTTCGAGATGGCCGTTGAAGCGGACCCGGGGCTCGCCAGCGCGCACAGCAACCTCGGAGTCATATTCTGGCAGGAAGGCGACCTCGACAAGGCGCTCGAGTCCCTTTACAAGGCCCTGGACCTGAACCCTGAAGATCCCGACATCCTTCTGAACAGTGCAAAGGTCCTCGCAGCCGCCGGTGAAGCCCGGACGGCCGCCGACCTGTTTAAAGCCTATCTCCAGAGATACCCGCAGGATGACGAGGCGTGGAAGGATTACGAAGAGCTTTCGAAGAGCATGAACTCCCCCGCGTGGGATCCGAAAGGATTGCTCCCGGAAGTTGCGGACATCTACCTCCGCATGAGCGCCCAACTGCGTGACGCGGGAGACCTGGCGGGCGCTTCCGACGCTATCGACCGCGCTCTCCGGATCGACTCCGACCGTGCGGAGTCATATTTCCTCCTGGGATGTTCCCATCGGGACCGCGACGAATGTTCCGAAGCCCTGAACCTGTTCCGGCAGGGACTCCAAAAGGATTCCACCCACAGGGAACTCGTGCTCGCCGCCGGCGAACTGCTTGAAAAGGAAGGAAACGGAGAAGAGGCGCAGGCACTCTACGAGGCGTTTCTCTCCGCCTGCAGCGACGAGGAAGTGCGCTCTGCGCTGAAGAAGCTGAAAAAACGCGCCGAAAAACCGAAGCGCGAAATGAAAGCGGCCGCCCAATGAGCGGATGGCGATCCGCGGGCACCCACATGGAGGAACCCCCCTGTTCGCAGGCAGTCCCGACAAGACGATGGAGCCGAAACCGACCGTATCCCTTTGCATGATCGTGAGAAACGAGGAGCACTCGCTTCCCGGCTGCCTGGAGAGCGTAAAGGGACTGGTCGATGAAATCGTGATCGTGGACACCGGCTCCACGGACCAGACGGCGAAGGTGGCGCGGTCTCACGGGGCACGGGTGATTCCTTTCACCTGGACGGACGATTTTTCGGCCGCCCGAAACGAGTCCCTGCGCCATGCTCAGGGGGACTGGATCTTTTACCTCGATGCGGACGAGCGACTGATCCGGGCCGGCGTGGAGGACTGCCTGCGGGCGGCTGCCGCGATCCCCGGCGTCGACGCCCGCTCCGTGCTCATCAAGAACCGTTTGAGCGAGGCGGAAGACGATTTCAACATCACGTCCAACATCCGCCTCTTCCGCAGGATTCCCGGCATCCGTTTCGAGGGCGAGGTCCACGAGCGGGTCGAGCTTTTCCTGGCACGCAGGGGGGCGTGCGTTACGCCCGCTCCCTTCAGGATCGATCACCTCGGCTACGCCGGCGGGGAATCGGTGCTGAAAGACAAGCTCCGGAGAAACCTGGCCCTGTCGCTTCGCCGCTGCGCGGAAGCCCCCGACGACGCCTACGCCCTGCACTACCTCGGCCAGACCCTCCTCCTGCTGGACAGAAAAGAGGAGAGCCGCGACGCACTGGAAAGGGCGCTGCACACGAACGACCTGCCGCGGTACCTCCACTGCATCATCCTGGATCTTCTCGCTTGTATCGACCTGAGCGAAGGACGCTTCGACGAGGCGATCGCCAGGGCGGAATCGTCCCTGTCCATGACGCCGCGGCAGAGTTCCGCCAGGCTTACCATCGGGCTCGCCCGCTACCAGCAGCGGGATTTCGCGGCCGCCCTGCCCCACCTGCGGCATGCTTACCAGTTCCTGCGGCTTCCTCCCGAAAGCCGCCCCACCGAACTCAGCCAGGACTACTCGTTCGTTCAGCCGGCAGACATCCTCAAAGCGCTTGCCGTCTGCCACGCCGAAACCGGAAAATACGCCACGGCGATCCCGCTCTTTCGCCGCTACCTGGATGCTCGCGGCGAAGACGGCGATATCTTGCGCCAGATCGGAATCTGCCACCTGAACGAAGGGGATTACTGGAACGCCTTCCAATATCTCCGGAGGGCCGAAACGATGGGCGTTCCTCGCCCCCACCTGGCCGTTCCCATGGCGTACTGCGCCTTGCAGCTCCAGGATTTCCCCATCGCCCGTCAAATTCTCGACGACGCCGTCAGGCCGGAAGATGCCGCAATGCGCCAGAAAATCGAACAAATCCTGGACGACCTTCAGAAGCATCGGGAGGACGCCCGCCGCGCGAAGCCTTCCATCTCGCTTTGCATGATCGTGAAGAATGAGGAGAGCCATCTGGCTGGCTGCCTCGAAAGCGTCCGGTCCTCGGTGGACGAAATCGTCATCGTGGATACGGGATCGGCCGACCGCACCGTGGAAATTGCCAGGTCGTTCGGTGCGGACGTCTACCCCTTTCCATGGAGGAACGATTTTGCGGCCGCCCGCAACGAAGGGCTCGCCCATGCCCGGGGGGACTGGGTCCTGTACCTGGACGCCGACGAGAGGCTCAACGACATGGGAGATCCCGATTGTCTGCACACGGCCTGCGCCGCACCGGGGATCGACGCCTACTCGGTCCCCATCGTCAATCACAAGGGAGGCAGGGAGCGGGGCGAGTTTCACGTAGGCTACGCAATTCGGCTCTTTCGCAGGTATCCCGGAATCCGCTTCACGGGAAGAGTTCATGAAAGGACGGACGCTTTCCTGGAAAAGGCGGGCGCCTCGGTCGCGCGCAGCCGGTTCCTGATCGAGCATCTGGGCTACGACGTCGAACGGTCCGGGATCGAAGCCAAGTACCGGCGAAACCTCGAGCTTCTTCGGGAGCAGTTGCAGGAGGACCCCGGGGACACGCACACGCTGTACCACGTCGGGATCACCCTCCTGGGCCTGGAACGGGAGCGGGAAAGCCGGGAGGTTTTCGAAGCGCTTCTTTCGAGGGGCGGCCTGCCCCCGCAGCTTCAGGCGGTTTGCCTGAACATGGTGTCTTTCTTCCTGCTGAATGAGCGGGAATACGCCGGCGCCCTGCGGGCGGCCTGCGATTCCCTTGCCGCGGTTCCCCGGCAGAATACCGCAAAAGTCCTCGCCGGCCTCGCCCACAGCCGGCTGGGTGAATTCGAACGGGCATTTCCATTTCTCTTCGAGGCTTTCCAGTACACCGATCTGCCTCCGGAAAAGCGGCTGACGGACCTCCATCACGAGGACACCGTTCCCCGCGGCGAACTGCTGAAGGCCCTGGCCACCTGCTGTGCGGAGACGGGAAAATGCCGGCAGGCCATCGTCTTCTTCGCACGCTGCATTGAAGAGGGAATGCGGGATGCGGACATCTTCCGGAGCCTGGGGCTTTGTCGCTTGAATACACAGGATTATGCCGGGGCCGTGGAATCGCTGACCCATGCGAAAGCACTCGGCGCGGACCCTGTCGGACTGTTGCTGCCCCTTGCTTTCGCCTGCTTTTGCACCGGGGATTTCCAAAGGTCCAGGGACTGTTTCCTCGAATCCCGGGAGACGACCCCCGACGCTTGCAGAATCGCAATGAAACTCCTGGAAGCCATGGCGCGAAGCCCGGAATACGCGCCGTTTTTTCCGGAAACGTGGCGGTGGAAGAACGCGCTCGTGCGCCAGGCATCTCCGGAGGACGTGAAGGCCCTGGCCGCAGCGATGGCCGCCGGAGGCCACGCGGCACCGGCTCCGGCCCCGGCCACGCTCCGGCGCAACGGCCTTTCAGCCGGTTCCCCCCCAACGGAAATCACCCGGACGAAAAAGACATGAACCCAGAAGCCTCCCGCCCCATCCTTTCGGTCTGCATGATCGTCAGGGACGAAGAAAAAAACCTTCCGGACTGCCTTTCGGCCGTCCGGACCTTCGCAGACGAGATCGTGGTCGTCGATACCGGCTCGGGAGACCGTACGAAAGAAGTCGCCCTGAACTACACGCCCAACGTCTTCGGCTTCAAGTGGATCGACGATTTCTCGGCCGCCCGCAACAGGTCCCTCGCCCTGGCCCGGGGCCGCTATGCCATGTGGCTGGACGCGGACGACCGCTTTCCCGCCGAAAGCATTCCCAGGATGCATGAACTGAAAGGTCAGATGTACGGGGAAAAGGCCTTTTATTTCACCATGGAAAACATCCACGGGGACCGTCCTCCCACACAGTGGCTCCAGCTCCGCTGCGTTCCGCTGCGCGAGGACATCCGCTTCGAAGGGCACATCCACGAGCAGCTCTTCCCCTCCGTGCAAAGGCTCGGCCTGCCCCTCATCGCGCTGGACATCCTCATTCAGCACGAGGGTTATGCGGACCAGGGAGCATGCGTCGGCAAGATGCGCAGAAACCTTCGCATCCTGGAGGAGGAATTGCACGGGGGCCGAAACGATCCGGAACTTCATTTTTTCCTCGCCCGCACCTATCTCGGCCTCGGACAAGAACAGGAAGCCGTCGAAGCATTCACCCGGACCATCCAGGGGATGGAGCGGACCGGCAGCACTGCCCCGCCAATCGTGGAATGCAGCCTTCAGCTGGCCAGCCTGCTCGAAAGCCGCGGCGAAAAACCCGCCGCGCAGCGCGTTTTCCTGAAAGCCGCCGCACTGGCCGGGGACTGCACGCAGCATCTCTATCAACTCGCCCTTCTGGCCCAGTCGCTGGAGATGCACGTGGAGGCCGCCAACCTGATCCGCCGGCTCAAAGACACGAAACACCTTCCCTATTTGTATCCTTCCGAAAAGGTCCCGCCGCGCGAGGAACTTTGCGTGCTGGCCGCCTACAGCTATTTGTGCCTCAATCGGCGTGCTCAGGCCGCAGAACAGCTCGGCGAGGCGTGGCGATGCGGGCTCGACGCCGGCAGGAGCTGGGAGATGATGGGAGTGAAGGCTGCCAGAGCCGGGCGGGAAGACCTGGCCCTGGCCTGCCTGGAAGCGTCGGAACGCGGCGGCGGCATGAGCCCCGAAGGGTACTGCGCCCTGGGCGAGGTCCGGCTGAAGCGCGGCCTGACCGACGGCGCGGCGCAATGTTTCCAGGCCGCACTCTCGCTTGCCCCGGACAACGGCGACGCCCTGCGCCGGCTGGGCAGGCTTCGCCTGCAACAGGGCGATCTGCCGGAAGCCAGGCGGCTCCTGCGGCCTGTGGCCGATAACGGGGAAGGCGGTGTCGACGTGCTTCTCGAACTGGCACTGATCGCCTCGACCGAACAGGACATGGATGAATTCGACCGTTTGCAGGAACAGATCCTGAAGTGTTCGCAACCGGACGGCGCGAATTCCGGCGATCCGCACGGAACCGCCGGGAAAGCGAGCGCGCCCCCCAGGCCCCGCATGGCGGAGATGGCACTGAAAATGAAGTCGAAGAACCGGGCCGCCGGCGGCGGGAAGCCCCGCTGACCGATTCGATTCATGAGGGCATTGGGCACACTATAGGATTACTGGAATAAAGGGGGGAATAGACGGAATGGCGGGAAGCTTCGATCCGGGCAAACCTTTGCGCCTGGGCAGCGTGGACACTTTCCTGATGGAAGACGCCTTCTGGCAGGACAAGATGGGAAAGCCGGTGGCGAACCGGGATTTCCTGCGCGCGCTCCTGCAGTACGGCTCCTTCGAAAGCTTTCGCTTCCACTGTTCCGACGAGCGCCACATGGCCCGGCTGCGCGAAGAACTCGAGCAACTGGCCGGGGCCGACGGCTGCCGGCGCGTAAAGCTGTCCCTTCAGGCAGATCTGCTGCGGAGCCTCGGGGAAGATCCCGAAGAAATCCTGCACCAGGGCGACTTCACCTACCATATGCCGCACCTCATGGAACTGCGCAATCGCCTCGCCCTGCCCGTCTGCGTCAGCGGTGTCACCCACTCGCTGGACGGGGCATGGATGCAGACGCGGTTCATCCAGCTGCTCCTGGCCGGACCGAAACCGTTTGACAGTATCGTTTGCACCAGCGATTGCGCGAAGCGACTGCTCGAAGAAGCTTTTCAGAGCATCCGGGATGGCTTCGCTATTTCTTTCGGGGCCAGCCTCCCCGCCCCTCCCCGCCTGGCACGGATCCCCCTGGGACTCTCCGAAGAGGCTTTTGAGACGTCCGATCGGGGAAGGTGCCGCCTGGAACTGGGCATCCCTGCCGGCCATTTCGTCATGCTGAGCCTGGCGCGCTTTTCCCCGCGTCACAAGATGGACCTTGCCCCGATCCTCGAAACCGTTCAATGGCTCAAGGCGGGAGGGCACCTTCCCTCCTTCACCCTGGTGCTGGCGGGATCGGGCAGGGAACCGGACCTGGACCTCGTCCGGGAGATGGTCTCGATACTGGACCTCCGGCAGGAAGTGCGCATCGAGGGCAACATATCCCGGGAAAGAAAAATGGCGCTCTTCGGAGCGGCGGACGTCTTTCTCTCCCCCGTGGACAATTACCAGGAAACGTTCGGCGTCACGATCATCGAGGCCATGAGCCAGGGACTGCCCGTGGTGGCCTCGGATTTCAGCGGGTACAGGGAACTGGTGGCGCACGGTCGCACCGGGTTCCTCATCCCGGCGACCGCCAGCGAAAGCGGCACCCCGTGGAACGCTCTCATGGGGCTTCTCGACGCTTCCTCCGTCCGTTTCCACCAGGCACAGAAAATTTCGCTGGATCTGCAGGCGCTGTCTCAAGCCATAACGGCGCTCGCCGCCAATCCCCGCTTGAGAATGGAGATGGGGCTCAGGGCACGGGCAAGGTCCCTGCGGTACCATTGGAAAGCTATCATTCCGCTTTACGAAGACTTGTGGACGGAGCAGAGGGAAAGATCGCTGCGGGAGCGCCGCCCGGACATGCAGCCCCCGGCCGCCGCCCCGTTGCTCATCCCCTCGCAGGAAAGGCTCTTCGGGCATTTTCCGACGAGGCGGCTTCGGGAAAGCGACACGCTGCGGCTGAGCCCTTACGGGAGAGTCCGATGCCGCGAGGGGTTCCGGCCGATCCTGTACGAAGATCTGAGGCCCCTGCTGGACGACCACCGGAGAGAATTTCTTCTGCGACTTCTACACGAACGGGACTGGACCTTGAAGGAAATCGTCGAGGCCGCCCGGTCGGAGTTCTCCTGTTCGAAAGACGCAGTCATGCACGAACTGGACTGGCTGATGAAGCACGGCTATCTTTCCTGCATTGAAACAGCCTCCTGACGGGGCGGCAAACATATCCACGCCGGCGGCAATTTTTTCCGCGACCCGACTCTCGTTTCCGGAAAATTCCATCCCGCCGTTCCACCTTTTTTTGCAGGTCGTAAAAAAAAGTTTAAGTTCCTCCCAATCTCTGCCGATTTAAGAATCAAACGCGGTAATAGCATTAGGAAGCAGCAAAAGCAGCAATAGCGATAAGAGATTTACAAGAGGCAATAGGTGTAAGTCACAGGTTGTTGACAAGGATGTCAGCAACAACACAACTTCAAGGAGGATCATCATGGGTCTCAGAATCAACACGAACGTTGAAGCGATCAATGTCCACAACAACCTGGTCAAGACCTCGAATGCGATGTCCCAGTCCCTGAAAAGACTTTCTTCGGGCTATCGCATCAATTCGGCCAAG
>JAJFUA010000097.1 GCA_021372635.1 Desulfobacteraceae bacterium
TGCTTCTGAGCCGCGCGAGCCGCAACCGCAAGGTCGCGCGCCTCCTGAATCGACATCAGGTCGTGATCCATCTTCCTACTCCTGAAAATTGAATGGTTTTCGTGCCACTTCGAGCACCGCGTCCCTGAAGGCGGCCGTTGCAGCTTCGCAGGCCGACTGATCTCCCGTCAGGATCGCGCCCATGTAGTTGGTTTCGGAGGGAGGCGGGGTAAGGACGGCGATGCGGACGGCCGCCGCCTTCAGGGCGGCATCCAGCGCCACCATTCCCTCCATGGGCGGCGCCACCAGGTACGCGACGGGCGTGCCCGGCGCCGTGCCGCACAGCTTGGAAAGATACGTTCCGGTGCGTGAAACCAGGTGCGCGAAAAAGGCGATGGAGCCATCCCCGTTGGCAGAGTACCAGACGGCCTCGTTTTTCAGGTATTGGACGGCCGCCTGCAGCCCCGCCCGCACCTCGTCGGGGTCCGGGCCCGCGAGAACGGCCATGACCTCGCCCGAAAGAGGACCGGAGGAATGCCTGGCTCCGGCGTAGAAGGAGCGAGCGTAGACGACTTCCACGTCGGCCTTCTTCGTCGCCTCGTCTATCGAAACGTACGTCGCGTCGTCGTTGTCGGCGGTTATCAGGCCGATGGACCGCTGGCGCGGCTGTAGCCCCAGCTTTCCGGAAAAATCCGCGTCCACGTTCGGGATCAGCCACACGGACAGCGGCGATGCGAATACAGGCTCCAGTATGCCCATGGAATCGAATCCTCACCTGGACTTGAGCCCGACGCCGGAAACCCGGTGTTCGAGCATTCTTTGCGCGAGCTGCAGCACGAAGGCTCCCGCCTCCAGCGGATTGGTGCCGCCTCTTTCGAAAATGTTGCAGATCATGTCGCGGTCGGCGTCCGTATCCCCGGCTTTCGGCCTGTAGGCCATGTATGCGCTCATGCTGTCCGCGCGTCCCAGGCCGGGGCGTTCGCCGATGAGGAGAACCAGGACGTCGGGTTCGAGCAGCGCGCCGATATCGTTCATCACGCCGACGCGGCAGTACCTGATAAAAAACGGGGTGCCGAAGGTAAGCCCTGTCGACCGAGCCCCCTGCTCCAGGATCGGCAGCACCTGCCGCAGGTTGGCTTCTATGGCCGCCGCGCTCAGTCCGTCCCCCACGACCACCTGGATGTTCCGTCCTTTCGCACACCGCTCCCCGACGATCCGCCCGGCCTCGTCGTTCAACTGCCTGCCCAAGTCCGGTCGCAGGAGGTATTCCTGCTTCCCGCCCGTGATCCGGGTCTGTACCGTGAAAAGCCCGAGTTCGTCGAGAAGCCGCCGGTCCACCTCGCGGAAGAGAGCGTCCTGCGTCGTCGCGTGATCGGCCTGGAAGAGCAGCAGGGGCTTCGTTCCAACCCTGGGGCCGGAACGCCCGACTCCGATGCGCGCGGTCGTCGACGCGATCAGCGCCTTGAGCCCCTCGGGGTGGACCGGATCGGCCACCCGCGGCCTGCTGCGGAATTCCGGGGCCGTTGGATCGGGCAGGTCCACCGCGAATTCGACCGCTTTTCCCGGCACGGCCGCCGGGTGCAAGGACTCCGGAGGCACGGACCGGGAGAGCGGCGCACCGGGAGAAGGGGTGGCCGGGTACCCCTTCGCCCGGAAACTCGAGTCGCCTGACGGAACTGCCGGAGTCTCTCCCCGCTCCTCCCGAGGCGGAGAGAGAGGCCCCCCCCGGTCCTCTCCAAGAGGGGCCCGGGGGGAGGCCTCCGGCTTTCCGGAAGATGGCCCGGGGGGAGCGGCATCGACCCCGGGCCCGGCGCCGGAAACGGCTATCTCCCGGATAACGGCTTCGGCGATAAAGGCAATTTGAACGTCGTCCATGAAATCGACCTCCGGATCAGCGTCTGAGGAAAAACGAAGGGTCGCCGGCTTTTTCGGTCAGCCGCCCGTTCTTCATCAAACCGAGATCCTCCAGCCAGCGCTCGAATTCCGGCGCGGGGCGGAGCTTGAAAAGTTGGCGCAGCGTTGCCGTATCGTGGTAAGAGGTGCTCTGGTAGGCCAGCATGGAGTCGTCCCCCATGGGTACGCCCATGAAATAGTTGCAGCCGGCGGCCGTGAGCATCACGGCCAGGTTTTCAATCGAATTCTGGTCCGCGCTGACGTGATTCGTATAGCAGGCGTCGCAGCCCATCGGGATCCCGGTCAGCTTCCCCATGAAGTGGTCTTCGAGGCCGGCGCGCTGGATCTGGCCGGCGTTGAAGAGGTACTCCGGCCCGATGAAACCCACGACGGAATTGACCTGGTACGGGTTGTAGCGTTTGGCCAGCCCGTAGCATCGGGCCTCCATGACCACCTGGTCCCAGCCGTGATGCGCGTCGGCGGAGAGTTCCGACCCCTGCCCCGTCTCGAAGTACATGTAGCTGGGCCCGGTGGGGAAGCAGTACTTGCGCGCCAGGGCATGGGCTTCATCCAGCAGGCCCACGGATATCCCGAACGATTCGTTCCCCTTCTGCGATCCCGCAATGGACTGAAAGAGAAGCCCCGTCGGCGATCCGGACCGCAGGCATTTCATCTGCGTGGAGATGTGCGCCAGGATGCAGTTCTGTGCGGGAATGTTCCAGGTCTTGATCACCCCGTAGGTCATGTCCAGCAGGCGGGCCACCGAAGCCGGGGAATCGTCCGAGGGGTTGATGCCGATGGCCGAATCGCCCGAACCGTAGGAAAGGCCCTCGAAGAGCGCCGCGCGGATGCCCTCCGGGGAATCCGTCGGGTGGTTCGGCTGGTTGCGGCTGGAAAGCGTCCCGGGAAGCCCCAGGGTGTTGTTGCAGTGCGCGCTGACCCTTATTTTCGACGCCCCGTAGATCAGGTCCATGTTGGACATCAGCTTGGTGACGCCGGCGATCATCTCCGCCGTGAGGCCGCCGGAAACCCGGCGGATCATCTCCCCGTCGGTCGTGTCCGCCAGCAGCCACTCGCGGAGCGCGCCCAGCGTCCAGTCCCTGCTTTCGTTGTATACCGTCTCGTTTACGGCGTCCTCGATGACCCGGGTCCCCTCGTCTTGTTCATACGGCACGGCGGGATTTTCGCGCAGAAGCCAAAGGGGCGCTTCCGCCAGGACAAACCTTGCGGCAATCCTCTCTGTAGCCGACTGCGCGGCCAGGCCCGCCAGTCGGTCGCCGGACTTTTCCTCG
>JAJFUA010000102.1 GCA_021372635.1 Desulfobacteraceae bacterium
TGGGTGGGGCGCGCGGTCGACCTGCTGCGATCCCGCGGATATTTCACGGGCGGCGTGCTGCCCCGCTGGTTCGATGGGGACGGGCTGCTCATGCAGAAAGTGACCGGCACGCCCAACTGGGAAGGAATCCACGTCTATGGCAAACGAGCCGCGAAAATTCTCTCCCACGTGCGGGCGGACTGGGCAGAGACACAAAGTACGGACCGCGGCTGAATCCATACAAAAATCCTCCGGCCGCCGGCGTCCTCACACCAAACTCGATGCCGGAGGCTTCCCCAGCGGCATTTTTATCCCGCCCGTTTGCGTCTTGTACCGCCGCCTGCCGGGTACCTCCATTTGATGCCATCAAGCCTTTATGACCTGTCTCGCAAAGGGATGCCGTGTTAAAGTTCCAACCATCCACCACCCCCTCGCGGACTCCTGGGAAGCGAGTCCGCCTCCAGCTTCACTTTCACAGGGTGGGAAGGAATGCGGCTGGTGGATATGCGATGACTTTCGAACCGGAGCGGAAAACCAGATGAGTACTTCCGAGACCAGATGCCCCTGGGTGGATCTGAACAAACCCGATTACGTGAAATACCACGACACGGAATGGGGAGTCCCCGTTCACGACGACCGCGTGTTGTTCGAATTCCTCATCCTGGAAGCGTTTCAAGCCGGGTTGAGCTGGTACACGATCCTCAAGAGGCGCGATACGTTCCGGGAGGCATTCGATGACTTCGACCCCGCCAGGGTTGCGCGCTACGACGAACACAAGGTGGTCGAACTTCTCGGCAACCCGGGGATCATCCGCAACCGGGCCAAGATCCTGGCGGCGATCCAAAACGCGGCAAGATTCATGGAAATTCAGCGGACATTCGGCAGCTTCGACAGCTATATTTGGAATTTCGTCGATAACCGACCGATCGTAAACAGCTTCCGCAGCCTGGAGGATTTCCCGGCGAAAACGCCCCTTTCCCAGGCAATAAGCAGGGATCTGGCACAAAGGGGCTTCCTCTTCGTCGGCCCGACGATCGTCTACGCCCACATGCAGGCCACCGGGATGGTGAACGATCACACGCTGGACTGCTTCCGCAGGCAGGAGATCCTTTCACTTGCCTGCCATTCCTCTTCGGGCCGGGGTGCCGAAACACTCCCTTGACACGCCCCCTCATAACCTCATAAACTGGGCTTCTATGGCAATTGTCCTCTAACAGAAGCCGCGCACCGTTAAGCGAACTCGAACGCGCGGGGCCGATAACCGGTCCCATGCGACATTGGTGGTGCGGCTTCTGGTCTCCTCGTTCGGCAATCCCCGAGAACTCTGCTCTTAAAGCCATGTTTCATCCGAATTTCAGAGGAGATACGGGCAATGGACCAATCCGAACTGACAGTCTGCTTTTACGATATCTTCGACGCCTCTCTGCCCCGCATCGACCTGGCTGGAAGCCTATTACCGGCCCATCGAGGACCGGCTTCCGTCGCTCCAAAGCAAGTATGCCGCGGACCGTGCCGGAAGCGAAGTAATCGACTCCATACGGAAGGAAAACGACATCTATCGCAGGTACTCCAGGTGGTATGGCTATGCCTTCTACCTGATGCAGAGCCGTTGAGACGTGACTGGTCCGGGGCCACGGCTGCGGCGGCCCCGGACCGCACGGCGTGTTTAGGCCATGAACTCCGCACAGTCGTGGCATTTTTTACGCATTCTGAGTAGGATGTGCCGGAAAAGAGAAAACCGGCGGGTCCCGGGAAAGTGCGCGGAGGAACCTGCGCCGCCTGCAATCACGCGTCCGGTAGACATCTGCGGATGTCTTCCGGCGCTGGAGTTTCCCCGATGGAATCCGGCAGTGTTCACGATGCGGGCGTTAGCGACAGACATGAGAAAAGGAGAAAAAGGCAATGTCATGCCGTATCAGCGATCGAATCCGAAGCGGCCCGAAGAGAGGGGCGCATCGTTCTTTTTTGAAAGCAGTCGGCTTCTCACATCGCGACATCATGGAAAAACCTTTGATCGGAATCGCCAATTCCCAAAACGATCTCTTCCCCGGCCATGCCCACCTGGACAGGATCACCCAGGCCGTCAGGGAAGGCGTCTTCGCCGGAGGCGGTCTGCCCTTTCAGTTTCATACCATGGCGTTGTGCGACGGGATATGCATGGGCCACGAAGGAATGCGCTGCCCGCTCCCGAGCCGTGAACTGATAGCGGACTCCATCGAACTGAGCGAACTCGGCCACGCCTTCGACGGACTCGTCCTCGTCACGAACTGCGACAAGATCACTCCCGGAATGATGATGGCCGCGGCCCGGTTGAACGTCCCCGCCATCCTGGTGAGCGGTGGTACGATGCTGGCCGGGTACTGGAAAAATCAGAGGATCGACGACATTACGGTCTTCGAGGCGATGCCGCAGGTGGAAAGCGGGAAGATGCCCCTTGGGGAGCTTTATGAACTCGAAGTGGCGGCGAGCCCCGGAGTCGGCTGCTGCCCCTCCATAGCCACTGCCAATACCATGAACTGCCTGGCGGAAGCGATCGGCTTCGCTTTGCCCGGCAACGGAACCATCCCCGCCGTGGCAGGCGAAAGAATCGCTCTTGCCCGCGCCACCGGGGAGCGCATCGTGGGCATGGTCCGCGAAGACCTGCGCCCGGACCGCGTGTTCACCAGGAAGAATTTCGAAAACGCCGTCGCCGTCGATATGGCGATCGGAGGTTCCACGAATTCCGTCCTGCATCTCATGGCCATTGCCCATGAAGCGGCCGTTCCCGTCGATCTGGATCTCTTCGACAAGATGAGCCGGCTGGTTCCCCGCCTGTGCAATATCAAGCCGAACGGCCCCGATTTCATGGAAGACTTGTGGAGGGCGGGAGGTATTCCGGCCGTTATGAAAGAACTTCAGCGAGGCGGTCTGATCCATCCGGATGCAATGACCGTTACGGGAAGTTCCCTCGAATGCCTGCTGGATCGTGCCGCCCAGGCGGACGGCGAGATCATCCGGCCTCTTTCTTCCCCCCGATACCCGGAGGGAGGCATTGCGGTTCTCTATGGCAACCTCGCTCCCGACGGTGCGGTCATCAAACAGTCGGCGCTCGATCCGGGTCGGCGGCACCACCGGGGACCGGCCAGGATTTTCGAGGCGGAGGAGGATGCGGTCGAAGCGATGCTGAAAGGCGGGATCAGGGAGGGAGACGTTATCGTGATCCGCTATGAGGGCCCGAAGGGAGGACCAGGCATGCGGGAGATGCTCCTCGCCACTTCCACTCTGGTGGGAAGCGGCCTGGACAGGTCCGTGGCCCTGGTGACCGACGGGCGCTTTTCGGGCGCGACCAGAGGGCCGGCGGTAGGTCACGTCTCTCCCGAAGCCATGGATGGGGGGCCGATCGCAATGATTCTCGAAGGCGACAGGATCGAGATCGACGTGGAAAATAGAAAACTGACCCTCGAAGTGGACGAAAGGGAGATGGCCCGGCGCATTCAGGCGTGGCATCCCCCTGAACCAAAGGTTACCCGTGGCTATCTCTCCCGCTATGCAGCTCTCGCCACGTCGGCATCCACGGGGGCCATCCTGAAATCCAGGCTTTGATGCGCGACCGGACGAGGCGTCCGGACTCCATGCACGTATAGGATCGCAAGGTGGGCACGGCCTTTCCGTGTCCACCTTTTTTCATTCTGCGGATTGATGTCCGCCCGCCTCGGCGAACAAACTTACAATTGCAGGAGCAGTTGACGCAATCCATCCGGAAGCCGGATCGGCGGTGCCGGAGAATTCTTTTCGTTCAATCGGATTCAAGTCTTCTGGATCTTCTGCCGATTACCACTTGGGTCCGGGTGTCTCAATGGAACGGGCGCCGGACGACAGGCGGAAGGTGTGGTTGCCGAGGCCGCGAGGCAGGCAATTCGAAAGAGAAACGAAGTGACTGCCGGTCCATGGAGGATTCCTGAACTGGGTCCCCTCGTGATCGACGCCTTTCATTTCGGTTTTATTCAGCATACTCGTTCGATCGAGCAGGGAGATGACGATGCAGGCCGAGAAGTTCTATCACAAATGCGGTTACCCTATTCTCGTCGTGAAGAAGGCCGTCGGGCCGGTAATGCAGACTTTTTACGTGGATGGAAACGAACCGTTCATGGAAGAGAAAAACGGCCAGAAACGGCCGAAAGTCGTGACGCAGTGCCCGTCGTGCACCGGAACCATCAAGATGGAAAAGCTCTTGTCCAACAAGCCCCATATCGAGGAAGACAAGCGCCCGTCAGGCTACATACCGGCCAGGATCTGAGCGTTCGGAAGAGAACTCGACCATACCGGTTCGGGGGACGGCAAACCCGCGGACCGGTATCCGGGTCACCAGGGGGAATCGGCATCCCTTTCCATGCACGCGTTCAGAACGCGTTTCAGGGAATCTCCGGAAAGATCCATGAACTGCACTCCGAAACCGGGTGGGTAATGCGACACCTGGCCGCGATTCACCCAGGTCACCTCCCCCCGGCAGCGAATGGAACCACCGTCAGACACCCAGAGTTCCATATCCACGACGCTCCCCCTGGGCAGCACCTGGGCGGATATGATAAAGACCCCTCCCGGGCAGATGTCCAGGGTAACCCCGTCAAAGCTGACCTGTTCGCTCTTCAGTGAGATGCGAAGATCTCGCCGGACCCGCTCGAAGTACCGCCTGTCGATCATCCAGATCCCCCCGGTTTTGGCACCTTCATCCCTTCATGTTGTAGCATTACAGGAAGATTATGCAATGTTCAAGAATGCTTTCAATGCCTGCCGAAAAATGTTTCCGCACCGCCGCGCGACACCGTAAAGCGATGAGGAAAATTATCGGCGATGCGGTGGAAACCATTTGACAGCTGCAAAAAAGAATTTCAATGTATTATACTGTGTTGTGAGGAAAGTCCGTCTCAGGGCGAGGCCCACGGGGGTGGAACTGCCCGAAAGACAACGGTTTCCTCCAGAAAGCATCAGAAGCCGAAAGGACCGTCCATGTTCAGCATGCCAGACATTGCAGTGATTCTTGCGGTCGTTCTCATCCTCTTCGGACCGGGCAAGCTGCCCGGGATCGGCGAGGCTCTCGGAAAGGGGATCCGCAATTTTCGCAAGGCGACCGACCAGGAAGACGGAGACGCCTCCCGGACGGTTCAGAAGGCTGAAGACAAATCCGCATCCCCCGAACAGGCGCCGAAGATCAAAGAATGATACGGCCCGGTCCTTTTTCGAGCATTTGCGTTCCGGTCTCCTTCGACGGCGGGCCGCCATCGAGGGGAAGACCCCGGCCATATTGCCGCGCTGGACTTCCGCCGCTTCCCCCCGGCGCACCATAGTGGTGTGAAAGTCCGGACAATATCCGTCGTATCTTTTACCCGGTTACAGGCAACAGAGTGGCTATTTCCAGTATCGTGCGGGGCAAGAATGGTTGGCAACGGGGGCAATAGAAATCATGTGTGGGTCAGGCTCATCCTTCTGGCAGTCATCGTTGCCGGTCTGACTCTTCTTCTCTACGAAACGGGCGCAATCAAGTTCTTTCTCAGCAAGCGCCGGATGATCTCCTTCCTGGACTCGCTCGGCCCATGGTCGTTTCTGGGCTTTATCGTGTTGCAGGCCATGCAGGTGGTCGTCGCCCCCATTCCCGGAGACGTGACCGGTTTTCTCGGCGGCTACGCTTACGGCGCGGTCCTGGGCACGATCCTCTCCACCATAGGACTGACGATCGGGTCCTACGCGGCTTTCGCCCTTTCCCGGGCGTTCGGACGTCCTTTCGTCGAGAAGTTCGTCGACAAACGCACGCTCAAACGGTTCGCCTACCTGCTCCACCACAAGGGAGCGTTCCTGACTTTCCTCCTCTTCCTGATCCCCGGCTTTCCCAAGGATTATCTCTGCTATATCCTGGGCCTCGGAGACCTGACCACGACGGAATTCCTGCTCATCGGAAGCACCGGCCGGCTTTTCGGAACCATCGTGCTCACCCTGGGCGGCAGCTACATCCGACTGCACCAGTACTTCCGGTTCTGCGTGCTGCTCGGCGTGGCCCTGCTCATCATCATGCTCGCCCTGGCCTACAAGGACAAAATAGAGAACCTCCTGAAACGGCTGCACGCAAAAACCGAGAAAGCCGGAGAAGCGGGATATTCCCCCTTCAGGGGAGACGTATAGAGGCGGGAGGAATCCATTCCCGGGACGGGTGTTTCGCAGGTTTTGCCGCACGGGCGGCCAGCCGCGGAACGGTCCGGCAGCGCGAAGAGACCCCGCGCCCTTCCATCCGAACTCCCCGGCCGACGCCCTTCCCCTACTCCGGCAGGTCGTTCTGCTTCGCTTCCTCGCCGTTCAGGTCGCTGTTGAGGATATCGAGTTCCCGCTTCATTTCCAGGCGCTTGAACCGCCCCTTGTCGTTGATCG
>JAJFUA010000182.1 GCA_021372635.1 Desulfobacteraceae bacterium
GCCGTGGCGGTCGACGATCTTGCGGCAGATGGCCAGCCCCATGCCGGTGCCCTCGTAGGCGCTCCGGCCGTGCAGCCGGTGGAAGGGCTTGAAGATCCGGTCCGCATATTCTTCACTGAAGCCGATGCCGTTGTCCTCGACCGACACTTCCGCCGTTTCCCCGGCTTTGGAACCGTACACCCTGATGACGGGCCGTTCGTCGCTTTTCCGGTACTTCAGGCTGTTGGCGATGAGGTTCTGGAAGAGCTGGCGCATCTGGACGTCGTCCGCCTCCACGGCGGGAAGATCGCCGATTTCCACGCGTCCGCCGCATTTCTTCAGGCTCCATTCCAGGTCGCTCACCACGTCCCGCACCACATCGCGCAAATCGATCCGCGTGAACGGCTGTCCCTGCGTTCCCAGGCGCGAATAGTCGAGCAGAGCGCCGAGCAGTGTTTCCATCCGGTGCGCCGCCCCCGTCATCCGGTCCAGGTAGTCTTTTCCCTCGTCGTCGAAAAGATCCCGGCAGCGGTTTCGCAACAGGGCTCCAAAGCCCTGGATCTTTCGCAGCGGTTCCAGGAGGTCGTGCGAGGCC
Organism: Desulfobacteraceae bacterium; assembly: GCA_021372635.1. Classification (GTDB taxonomy): domain Bacteria; phylum Desulfobacterota; class Syntrophobacteria; order Syntrophobacterales; family Syntrophobacteraceae; genus JAJFUA01. The sequence continues at coordinate 575 of JAJFUA010000182.1, forward strand.
ACAGAGGCAAACTCCTTGAGTTCCTCATTGAGCGACTCCACCTGGGCGACATGCGCCGCAAGAGTCTCTTCCGCCCGCCTTTGCCCCGTGATGTCCATCAACGCGCCGACGATCCCCCCGATACGACCGTCCGCGTTCAGGAAGGTCGCCTTGTGAAAGATCATGTCGTGCATGTGGCCGGCGCCATCGCGAGTCCTGGTTTCATAAACCTGGACGCCGGGACTCTCCAGCAGTTTCCGGTCATGTTCGTAATGGGGCTGCGCAAGGTGCTCCGGCAAGATATCGAAGGCGGTCTTCCCGACGATCTCGAAGCGGTCCAACCCGTAGAATTGCTCGAAGGCCCTGTTGCAGCTCAGGTACCTGCCTCCCGGGTCCTTGTAGAAGATCGGAACGGGAACTGTGTCGATCAGGGTCTGCTTGAAGTTGAGTTCCGCCTGGAGCTTCTGCTTCGCCCTCACGGATTCCGTCACGTCGTTCAAGGAGAGAACCAGGATCTCCACCTCCCCCCCCTCGTCCAGGAGAGGAACCAGGTTCCAGTCCCAGTAGGTTTCCCCCCACTCGGGGTGATCGGGATTGACGAAGGGCCGGGCGTACACCCGGTAGGGCTGCTTGGTTCTCACGGCATGTTCGAAGATGCCCTTCGCTTCGGATGGATACATCTCGAAATGGTTGCGCCCGACGTACTCCTCCACCCGCCGGCCGGCCGCCTTCGCGTATGATTCGCTGACGTGGATATAGTTGAAACCGCTGTCCAGGATGGTCATGGGGTTGAGGGTGTACTTCAGAAAAGCGTCCCGGAGCTTCGACTGCCGCTCCAGTTCTTTCGCCGTAGCATCGTCGGGCCCTGCGCAGCGCAGCGCGGCAAGTTCCCCGCGCAGCCTTTCCAGTTCTTCAGCCATTTCTTTTATTGTTTTCGTCGCCTCTTCCATCGCAGACCATAACTCCTCGACGGAAGTCATTGCGTCGCAGGACAGTGAAGCAGCCCTGAACCAGCCCGTTGCTTCCCCAGGGAGGTGCCCCTCAAGCGCGGGAAAAACCGCCTTCCCGCCGTCCGACCGCACATTGCTCCTAAGAAGAACACCTGTACGAATCACCTCTCGAAGCCGGCTTCCGGCTCGTCGGGCCCTGCATTTTCCGCCTCCGGCAAACCGACATGCCGCCTCCCGGCTTTCTTCAACCGGGTGGGCCGTTGCCGTTTCGAGTGGTGAAGACAAAATTGTCCGCTCAATGGACATGGCTGGCCGGGAACTCCCCCCGGCATATCAAGATTAGTGAACGATTATACAGTCCTTCCAAAAGGAATGAATTCAGGTGAACACTGTATTTACCTGTGTGAAAACCCGTATTTTCGGAATACTGTCGAGGGAGGACAAACGGATGCGCGGGATTCCCGGCTTCGTCTCCTTTCAAGCCGTGAGGTCAATCGGGGAACCCGGTGCCGGCCGATTTCGAGGTGAGATGGTTTCCGAGGATCGTCCGCGCCATGGCGGGGTTGGCATGTACAGCTCGAGACTTCAGTTTTGACCGCGAATACCGGGAGAAAATTCCGGATGGCCCGGACAGGACATCCTTCCCGGGAAGGCTTTGAAAAGCATCCCGAGGGGCGACGATGCCGCCCCTCGGCTGCCGGTGTCCTACTGGCCGTATTTCGAGAGCCACTTGTCGAGGTGCGAGAATCTCTTCCCGATCATTTCATCGACGTGCGTCCCCATCTTTTCGACCTTCTTCTGGACGATGGCCTTCTGCTCCGGGGTCAGCACGGTCATCACCTGTTTGAAAATGTCGGCGCGAAGCTGGGCGATCTGCTGCTCGGCGGCCGCCAGGCTCGCCGAATCGGCGGCAATGTCCCCCGACCCGCTCAGGATATCCTTCGTCAGCTGCACCCTCGCTTTGGCCAGGGCGGTTACGGCGGCCTTGATCTGCTCTTCCTGCGGCTTGATGATGGCGGCCACCTGGGTTTTCTGATCTTCCGTCAGCTTGAGCTTGTGCACCAGCCTGAAAAACGGATCGTGGCCGAAGTGGCCGTGCCTGCCGCCCGGACCATGGCCTTGGCCGATGTTTCCATGCTTTCCGCCCGGCCCGTACCCGTAGGCGCCCGCCACGGCAAAGGAAGACCCGATGAGGAACACCGCGGCCAGCACCACCATAAGCTTCGTTTTCGTCCTATACACTTTCAGTCTCCTTCCCTATTCTGTTCGAGAGTTGACAGGCTCGCACAACCTTTTGCCGGAACCGACGAACCGGACGCCCGGCACCGTGCGCCTTCAAGTCTAATAGTCGCGGGAGGCGCTCAGAAAGTTACAGGCAAAAATCGCGAAGAGGTCTTCGGCCGTTTACACGGCCGGTCTTTTCCCGGGGCCGGGCGCGCAAAGAAGGGGACGATTCCCGACCGCATGCCGGCCGGAATTGCGACGGAGGGAATCCCCGGCACGCCTTTTCCCAAAAGAAACACCCCCGCCGGTCCCGCTGCGGGGAACCGTGGGGGTGCATGACGTTCAGGGCGCGAGGAAGGTCTTCTCTCACGCCATCCTTATGCACATCCTCCGGAATGCTTGCCGGGGGACTCTTTTCTACCGGGGCGGCAGATAAATCTCGACGGCTTCGAATTCGGTCCTGCCGGTCCAGCGGCCTTCCACCAGCACCCTCTGGCCGGTCAGGCGGTTCGGCCCGTGGGCGTGCGGCGGAGGGCAGACCAGGTTGTAGGCGCGGTCCGGCCTGAGCGTATAGCGCGGCCCGTCCTTCACTCTCAACCTGTCCAGCGCGAAATAGACCGTAATGGGCATCCCCTGGAACCTGGCTTCAAAGCTTCCCGTACGGTTTCCGCAACTGCTTTCGGGCTCCACGACCACGTAGATCTTCTCCATCGGACGGCGCCGCGCGGCATCCGCCGTGGCCGGGGCGATCGCCGCGACAGCCAGGACGAACAGGACGGCCAGGGTAATCGTCAAGATGGCACCACCAGACTTCGACTTCGATTTCAGCATGCTTCCCCCTTCTTTTCAGATCAGCTTCCAAACGGCTCGAATGCTTTCAACGCGCACGGAACTGAAATCTTCCATGCCATTTTCGAATTCGAGCGAAAATGGCACCCCCTACCGCCTGCTTTTCAAGGGAAAATCACCGGGGATCCCCGCATGGGCAATACCCTTTACCGGAGAGCACGGTGCACTCACGACAAAGACGGGGTTCCGGAAACCGGTCAAGCTCCCTGGCGAAGGATCTCCCACCCCGGCGTTTCCGAACCCATCGGAATTCCAGGGCTTTAAAGAACCTGTGCTTCAGCCTGGCGACAGCTCCCGGTTGGGATTGTAGCATTGCATGCCATCCGCGGCAAAGACAACATGGACGCCCCTCGCAAAATTCATAAATCCGGCCGGAATGAAACCCGGTACTTTAAACGAGCCGGAATCTCTGCTAAAGTCCCTCGCCGGCATGACGTTCGGCCTTTTCAACTCGTGATTCGGGAGGTTTTCATGTCGGATATGGAACTCGTCGTCTTCGATATGGCCGGCACAACCTTCGAGGACTCGGGACAGGTCCCCGGAGCGTTCACCGCCGTGCTGCACGCTCACGGAATCGACGTCACGGCGGACGAACTGACGGCAGTGCGCGGGGCATCGAAGCGCGAAGCGATCTGCCGGTTCGTGGAACGCCGGTTCCCGGGAAGCGAAGTGGAAGTCGGGACCCTGGCGGGGCAGATCTTCGACGACTTTCGCGCGCACCTGGCAGAGAGCTATGCCCAAGGCGGGGTCCGGGTCCTTCCGGGCGTGGAGCGGACCTTCGAATGGCTGCACGCCCGGGGCGTGAAGGTGGCGCTCACCACGGGATTCGACCGCTTCATCACGGAAACGGTCCTCGGCATTGCCGGGTGGAAACCGCCCCTGTTCGACGCGGTTGTGTGCGGAGACGACGTGTCCAGGGGCCGTCCCGCCCCATATTTGATTTTTCACGCCATGGAGGCGACGGGGACCGTCAGCGTGCGCCGGGTGGCCTGCGTGGGCGACACCGCCCTCGACCTGGAAGCGGGGTGCAATGCGGGGGTTCTCTGGAACATCGGGGTGCTTTCCGGCGCCCACGGCAGGGACCGGTTGGAACGCGCACCGCACACCCACATCGTGGAAGGGGTCGCGGCCCTGCCGGCTCTCTGGGAGGCGTGACTCCACAGGCTCGTCCACAGTGAAGAGTCCCTTTCCCTTCCACCCTGCAACCCGCGGGCATCCGCGGCTTTCGCAGGCAACGATTTGTGGAGGTCGATCGAATCGCAATGGAATCCGGAGGAGACAAGACGGCGGATCGCACCCGCCGAGGCCAGTGGCGGGTCCTGACCGCCGGTTCGCTGGCGCATGTGACGCATGACGGCTTCGCAGGCATGCTCTACCTCTTTTTCCCCATATGGCAGAGCGCGTACGGGCTGAATTTCACCCAGGTGGGCTTCCTGAAGAGCCTGTTTTCCGGCGGGATGTCGGTCTTTCAGATGCCGTCGGGGATTCTTGCCGGAAGGATCGGCATACTGAAAGTCCTGACGGCGGGAAGCATCCTGACGAGCCTCGCTCTTTTCGGCACCGGCCTGACGTCCTCGCCTGCGGCGCTCGGCCTCCTGCTCGCGCTCGGCGGCATCGGGTCAAGCACGCAGCACCCGCTCTCCTCGACCGCCATTTCCAACAGCTTCGGCGGCAAGGCTTCGCGGGTCGCCCTCAGCACGTACAATTTCATCGGTGACGTCGGGAAGCTGATCTTTCCCCTCTTCGCGGCGATGCTCATCACCCGCTATAGCTGGGAGAAGGCGATCGGCTCCCTGGGCCTCTGCGGCTTGGCCGGCACGGCCCTGTTCTTCTTTTTCCTCTCGGGGATGCCGGTGGACGCAAAAAGATCTGAGCGCACCTCTTTCGCCCGGAGTTTCTCCTTCCTGAAGGGCAAGGACTCCCTCCCCTTCCTCTCCCTTTCGGCCATCGGCGTCATCGACGGGGTCACCCGGTCGGGATTTCTCACCTTTCTGCCCTTCTTGTTCCAGGCCAGGGGAGCAGATATGACGGAGGTGGCCCTGGCGCTGAGCCTGATCTTCGGCGGCGGGGCGGCCGGAAAATTCGTCTGCGGGGCGGCGGCGACACGGGTGGGAATTCTCAGGATCGTGATCCTGACGGAAGCTGCCACGGCCCTGTGCATCCTCGGGGCCATCGCCCTTCCGGTAAACATAACCCTGTTGCTTTGCCCCCTGCTGGGCATTATGCTGAACGGAACCTCGTCCGTGCTGTACGGAAGCGTTCCGGAACTGGTTCCGGCCTTTTCCAGGAACGAAGCGTTCGCTTTTTTCTATACGTGCTCGATCGGGGCGGGAGCGCTCGCCCCCTTCTTCTACGGGCTGCTGAGCGACGGCATCGGCCTGAACGCGGCGATGACGGCGGTGGCCTTGTGCGTCCTGGCAACCATTCCCCTGACTTGGCTTCTCAGGGGCAGGGTCGGCCGGGACTACTGACGGAAACGCAATGGGAGCGACTAAGCTCGAAATCGTGGAAAACCAGCCCCTGGCGACCCTGACCACCTTCGGCGTCGGCGGCTCCTCCCGGTACTTCGCCACCGTGAGATCCCGCGGGGAAGCCCTCGACGCGGTCGAGTTCGCCCGGTTCCGGGGGCTTCCCCTTTTCGTCCTGGGCGGAGGCAGCAACGTCCTCGTGAGCGACGAAGGCTTCGAAGGCCTCACCGTGCTCAACCGGATCCGGGGCATCGAAGACCGCACGGAAGGCGAATTCCGCCTCGTGTCCGCCGGAGCGGGGGAAGACTGGCAGGAATTCGCCGACCGGAGCGTCTCCGCAGGACTCCAGGGCATCGAATGCCTGGCCGGCATACCCGGCACCGTCGGGGCATCCCCGGTGCAGAACATCGGCGCCTACGGCCAGGAAGTCTCGGAATCCGTCGACGAGGTCGAAGCACTGGAGATCGAAACGGGAAAATCGGCCGTCTTCGGCCGGGACGAGTGCTCGTTCGGCTACCGGAAGAGCATCTTCAACTCCGCCTGCGCGGGGAAATACCTCATTACGCGCGTCACCTACCGGTTGAAGGAGCGCGGGAAGCCCTCCGTCCTCTACGGGGAACTCCAAAACCGACTCGAAGGCTCCGGCGAGGCCACCCTCGGACAGGTCCGGGACGGCGTCCTGGCCATCAGGGGCGCCAAGGGGCTGCTCGTCCGCCCGGGCCACGACTGCTTCCGCTGCGCGGGGTCCTTCTTCAAAAACCCCGCGGTTGCGGCGCGGCAGGTGAAGGAAATGGAGCAGCAGGTGCGCGAGGCGGGCGCCGTCGGCCGCTGGGCCTGGCCACTGGATTCGGGGGAGATGAAGGTCTCCGCCGCCTGCCTCATCCAGAGCGCCGGCTTCTGCCGCGGTTACCGCAGGGGAAACGCGGGGCTGTCGCCCCGGCACACCCTGGTGATCGTCGCCTACGAAGGGGCGGTCGCGCACGAAGTGATTTCCCTTGCGCAAGAGGTGCAGGAAAAGGTGCTGGAGAAATTCGGAATCCTCCTGCGGCCCGAAGTGCGGCTCCTGGGTTTTCCGCCCTCATGCCTCGCCCCCGAGCGCCAATCTCAGTTCCCCCTTGCGCGATAATCTCACAATTTCCCCATCGAGTGATTTTTCAGCCCCAACCCACCTCCCTGGTCCCCCGGAACGGCACAACGCTAGGCTGATGCCGTGTCTTCCCCTGCGCGGGCATTCGAAACCACCCGCCAGCCCACGCGCAAATTGTATGACCCCCATGTCCCGCGTCTCTGCTAAAATGTGCGTGATGCCGGAGGCGGCTGCGGCAACCGGCCGGAAGCCCGTGCCTCCATCCTTTCTGCAACCCGAGAAAAAGGTAGGGGAAAATGGATTTTCTCACCGACGATCCGCTGGCAGACATGTATGGCCCTGATTTCCTCATCCTTTACGCAGCGGCGATCATCATCGCGCTCATCGTGGCGCGGCGCATGGTTCGCAACGCGGCCCCGGCGGATCTCGCCATGCCGCTTACCCTTCCGCTCCGGCCCGATCCCGTCGAAGTGGCCTACCTGAGGGGCGGGGAAGCGGAAGTCATCCGGTTCACGGTGTTCAAGCTGATTCAAAACCGGCTGGTCATGCTGAACGACGCCAAGTCCGGCACGATTGTGCGGATCGAAGACAACGCCCGCGCCTCGGCCCTGGGAGGGTTCGAGCGGGCCGTGTACGACAGCCTCTACACCCCCAGGAAGATGAAGGACGTCGTCAAGGCACTCTTCGCCGATTTTCAGGCGCGCTGCCTGTCTTACCGGACGAGCCTCGAAGACCGGGGGCTCCTCGCCACGGCCTTCGCCAGAGCGAAGGCCCTCCGCGTGCGTTTGTACATCCTGGCCCTGATTTTCGGCCTCGGCGGCTACAAGCTCGCCGTCGCCCTGTCGCGGGGCCACACCAACGTCCTCTTCCTGGTGATCATGGCGATCATCGGAACCATCCTTGCCTTCAAGGTCTGCCGGGTGCCCCGCCTCAGCAGGCGCGGCAGGGAATATCTCGACCGGTTCAAAGCGCAGGTCCGCCCGACGGCCGAGGCAGCCTCCAAGGACCAGATGTCCGGGTTCGACGACGGCGCTCTCGCCTTCCAGGTGGCGCTCCTGGGCTTTGCCGTTCTCGCCGGAACGAGCTACGCAGCCTATGCGGATACCCTGTCCCCCCCCGCTTCCAGTTTCGGCGACGTCACCGGGGGCTGCGGTGGAGGCGGTTGCGGAGGGGGGAGCGACAGCGGCGGCAGCAGCAGCGATGGCGGGGGAGGCTGCGGCGGAGGCGGTTGCGGGGGCTGCGGAGGGGGAGACTAGGCTTTATGCCGGAACCCCATCGCCCATCCGGCATCCTTCTCCAGTGGCACGTCACGGACAGGTGCAACCTTCGCTGCGCCCACTGCTACCAGGATTCCTACTCGGGCGAAGAACCCGGCTTTTCGGGCCTCCTTTCCATCCTGGACCAGTTCGGGGAACTGCTCGCTTCCTGGAACCGGCGCGGCGCGGCGCCCGTGAAAGCCCACATCACCGTGACCGGCGGCGAGCCTTTCCTTCGGCCCGACTTCATGGACCTCCTCGAAGTCTTCCACGCCCGCGGGAATCTCTTCACCTTCGCGATCCTTTCGAACGGCACGCTCATCGACCGGGCGACGGCGCAGCTACTGAAGAAACTGCGCCCGTCGTTCGTGCAGGTGAGCGTGGAGGGAAGGCGGGAAACCCACGACCGCATACGCGGGGAAGGCGCTTTCGACCGGGCGGTTGCCGCACTGCGCCTGCTGGCTCGGGAGGGCGTCCGCACCCTCGTGTCCTTCACGGCTCACCGGGACAATTACACGGAATTTCCCCAAGTCGCCGCCATGGCCCGGGAGCTGAAAGTCTCCCGGGTATGGGCCGACCGTTTCATCCCCCCCTCGGCAGGACCGCCTCCCGCTTCCGGGCCGCAATCGCCGGCCCC
>JAJFUA010000108.1 GCA_021372635.1 Desulfobacteraceae bacterium
GGGTCCGCAAGGCGCGAACTCGAGCAAGACGGGATCGATCCGTCGATGTGGGGGTGCACTTGCTATGAAAGAGTTAGTGGAGGCGGGCGGCGTGAGCCTAATATGATACCTATTCAATACTAGTGCGGGCTTGACGATGGTTCATTCCGGAATTATCGGCGATCTGCCTGAATGAAAAAGGGATGAGTCAACGGAGGGGGATATGCGCGAAAAATGAAAAAGGTAGCGCATAGAGATTTAGTGTCGCTGATCGTTGAGCCGAATTATCCAAACGAGGAAGCAGGATCGAGGTGTCAATTACCTGTTATATGGAATACAGAGGGCTCCGGGGCTGATTCCAATCGAAACGCACATGTAGTGGGCCTGGCATTTTGAGGGTCAGGTCGATGGCGGCAGTCTGGCGCAGCCTGGCCATTGGCCGGCCTGCGCACGGATGTCGCATCCTTTTTCAGGACTGACACAATGAGTCTGCGGGATCGACTTGGCTAATGGAAGAAACCAGGCTCTGTGCCAATTCGTCCCCATAGAAGGAGCTATGTGAATAAATCACATAAGGCGCAACAGCAACACTGATGCTTTCAGACGTAGGCTCCCTGTCAATGGCTTGAACTTCCATCGTTTCCATTTTGGCACTCCCTATTTTGCCTGCGCTGGCGGAGGCAAATGACTAGCTATATAGCGCGTATCACTCGTTGGCAATTCATCCGGATTCGGGATTACCCAAGCTGTGAGAAGAGGTTGCTCCACAGCTCGATCAGTTCCAGGTTCCATCTTCACCTCACGAATCTGAATGAGGACTCGTCTTTGGATCACGGAATCAATATACCCCAAAGTTTCAACAATAAAAAGAACTTGCTTCTGGTCTCCATTGCCTGTCAGCGTCAGGTTCACATTGACCCTGCTCCCGAAGCAACCTTTGTAATGAGAATGGAGAGCCCAGATCGCATCAAATAAATCGGAATCAGGACGCTTTACCTTAAGCTGCAAATCATGTTCCACATCCCGTAATGTAATTGGAAAGGAATGGGAGAAGTATTCTCCACCAATTCTATCTACTATTCGCTCAATTTTGTCTTTGTCATCTTCTGGATCAAGGTGAGTTTCCAGAACACGCTTGGTGATCAGCCTTGAAAGTGCGTATGCCCGCTCGACGGCGCCGATGGCCAGCGGCTCAATGTGCTGGAAAAGCTGGCCAACTATATTGGCCATGTCGCTTGGCGAATAGTTGGTTTCTTCGCTCAACTGCTGGGAAATGAATTTAATACAATTCTTGAGATCTTCAACGGAAACGGGGATTGTTTTTTTCGTTTCAGGTTCTCTAGGCAACAAAGCATGTTTGGTTGTTGGGTCAACAGGCCCCAAGGTTGACAGTTCGTGCATTATTAAATCATCCGCACCCAAAGCAATATGGGTGCCTGCGCTCATTGCCAAAAATGGAATGATTGCCGTATAGGAGGTGCAGAACTCACGGACCAGGCTTACTATTCTCCAGGGCACTTCGGTTGCCCCACCTGTTGTAGACAAAAAAAGATCGATATGATCCGTTTTCCCGATTGATTTTAGCACCTCGAACAGCGGGACAACAATATCAGGAGCGAGTTGTACATTCTCCTTGAGCACTAATGTTACTAGATTCGCACCGTTGCGCCTTTTTATTATTTCGCTGAGCAATCCTTTGTTGGATTTTAGGCATATCGACTTTAGTATAGTATCAAAGGGCAACTGCACAAGTTTTTGTTGGGGTTCAGGTTTTTTTTGTCCTGTTCCAGGCGACGGTTTTCTTTTCTCCTTGTTGGACATGATTCCCCTTCTTTTCAGTCGTAAAGGTTGGTTAATGATCCTCGATTGACCAGTCAGAATTTAGGATTGGATCAAATGTGTGAAGCTATCGAAGAGATCCTCCACTATACCCAGTAGGTCCGTTTCTGACCTAGCAATATGATCGCAGGAATGCTCGATCATGGCGTTGATAATAGACGATGGGGTTTCGCCGGCATTGCGGAGGTCGGTGCGGATGCCGATTATCGGCTTTTCAGGGCCGGATCGGAGGCGATAGAAGTAGCCGATCTCCCAGGCCGTGCCGTCATCGACCATTGGACCGTCCAGAAGAGCTATCACCATATCGGCGGCATCAAGGTGAGAAACGCAGCTACGGAATATTTCCAGCCCGGCCCGGTCCCTCAGCTCGCGCAATTCTACCTCGGAGATGAATTCCCAGGGCCACAAGACATTGACCGTCACGCCGATCCGCGCGGCCAGGTCAATGATGCCGTTCTTCAAGGCCAGCATCCAAGCCCGTTCGGCTTCCGTGAATAGAGGTCCAGCGAGATATATGGTCATTTAAAAATCTCAATCTTGCCAGATGCCATTTCTACGGAAGCTAATTTTTCCTTGGTGGTCATATTATAGAAGTTAACGCCTACATGGCGATAGTTGCTTGCCTTCTTGTTGTCCAACTCATGGAAAAAGTGCCATGCATTGGCGCAAAGATTGTGTTTATCTCGGTGCAGGCCGCTCTTCCAAAACTTAGGCTCCACATAAATCAAAATAGTTGGACCTGTATCGGTGATTTCGATAAATCCCTTCTTCTCCAGGGCAAGCAATCTCATCCCAGCCTGCTCTCCATCTGTAAGCCGCTGTTTTGAGCTTTTCTTAGTTTCTCCGGCATATGCAAGAAATGAGAACAGGAAAAGAACCGTTAAAATAAATGAAACGGCAATGGAGCACTTGTTTTTCATTGCGTTTCCCCTTTAACCAAGAATCTCAGTCAAATTCCTTGCCAGCCCAGCGAACCCTCCCGAGCACATAATCTTGTATGCGGCGGCCTGGATCGAGTACGAATTCGAATGGCCTTTGAGTAGGGTTGTCACTTATGCATATGAGGCGAAACCTTTCTCCGTGCTCAGCCAATGCCAAGCGTTTTACAGCTACGCCGCCATCGGGCTGCTTGACCAGGTAAATCTGTCCGGTCCTGATGTCGAGGCGTTCCGCCTCATTAGTATCCACTAAGATAACCTCGCCAGGGCCAATGGTGGGCACCCACCCATCATTCTTCCGGCTCCGCTCTCTTTACCGCCCCCTGCATTATCATTGTACGAATCAATTCTTTAGACAAGTCCTTTACGCGATAGTCATACCCCACCATAACAAGAGCCACAAGCGCCGCCAGTTGATTCGTCGGCAATTCCACCCCGAGTTCAAGCGCTGCCTCCCTGACCAATCCTTCCGTGCGATTTTCATAAACAGACCGCGTGTCAGGAAGGATGCATTGTTCCTCTCGCACCTGCTCATCGTCGGCCATATGCTCGCTGCGGCGCATAGGACCGATGCCAGACAGAATCCAGTCGGCGGAAATGTGATATTTTTCAAAGATCTCAGGCAACCACTTAGAAGGAATCTGTCGTCTCTTTTTAGCAACAGCCACGGAAGCCTGTTCTATGCCCAGCGATCTGGCCAATTGAGAGTCATTTCCGGCGTTGAGCGCCAGCTTGAGACGATCCCACTTGTCCGAAAAATATGGGTCAGGAGATTTCGCAGCAACAGCGTCATGCCGCGAAGCGTGCTGCGAAATTGATCTTTCCTGGGGCGATCTACTCAAGTGGCTGAAATCCTTAATTATAAAAAAGTGAAATGGCTATATTCATCAAATCCTGCCGCGAAGCGGGAAAGTTCTTCGAAATCTAAAATTGATCCATTCTTTGAATAGAACTAGTGGCCAATAAAGAACCTTGAATAGGAATAGAAAATTTTAAGCAACGCGCCCCTAACTTAAAAATATCTATTGACCTACTTAGAACGCTTCTGTATTCTAGTTGACAGGATAGGCAGATTACATGTGAACCATAGATGAGTATTGAGCCTGTGTCAACGTCCGATCTTAGCATTTTTTCGGATGGTGATGGGGGGGGGAAGAAATTGGAAAAACCGAAGCAGCTTGTCATGCAATTCAGGGAAAGTTTGAACGCGGAACTCGCGGTTAAGGAAGAAATGAACTCGGCTGCTTCCGAATGCGGCTTGTCCCGCGATCAGATCGTGGATGGCATGAACAGGACTGCGCTACGTTTCGGAATCAATCTGATGAAGGGGAACAAGGGGGACCTCAGTCTGGACACTCTTGAGAAGTGGCTGAATCCAAATGCTCAGGGATACCTGCCCTCGATCAGGGCGCTCATGGTCTTTTGCGCTGTAGTGGATGGATCGGAGCGGGTGCTGTCGGCAATGGCCGAGCCGCTTGGCTGTCGGATTGTTGGGCGGAAGGATGCGCTGCTTCTGGATTGGGCTAAGGAGTTCCAGCGAGCGAAGGAGGCTCAGCGGCGCATGAGGCGCTTGGAGAGGCAGCTATGAAGGCGAGACGCGACGGTACGGAAATTAAGGTTTGGATGCTTCGAAGCGGGCTGAGTATGGCCGAAGTCGCAAGACAAATCGGAGTGTCCAAGAACCTGGTTAGTATCACAATTAACGGAAGCCGAAACAACCGGAGAGTCCTACGAGCGCTGCTAGGCCACGGCTGCCCGGCGGACCTGCTCGCCCTGCCGACAGATTTTTTTAGCAATAGAGCGGCTTATTCGTTTGGAGACCCATGCCTTAAGGACAGACATAGGGTTGAAATCGGAGATGGAAGGATCACGGGATGAGCGATAACGCACGACAGATCAAGGCGCGCCTGCTGCTGCTTGGAAAGACGGCCGCGTCGATAGCCCGCAAGGTCGGAGTTTCACGGCAGACGGTATCGGCCGTGATTGCGGGTAAGACCAGGAGCGCCAGAATTGAAAAGGCCCTCGTTGCCGAGGGAATACCCAGGAAGCTGCTGAAAGGCGCGAGGAAAAAGGCGGCATAATGGCAAGGCGAACCGGGAAGTTCCATACTCACAGGGGTCAGCTTAGAATGAAGCTAGGAAAGCTTCCGTATATTTTTTTCAAAAGATTTCAGGCCAAGTTCTTTACGGCACGTTTCTGCGAGTCGCTTATTAAGCGTGATGATATCTCCGCACGCCATTTCAACTGGGTAACCATACGCGACATTGCGTGGGATCCCCTTGCGAATTTCGGAAATCAGCCGATCAACCTCCTTGGACATGAGGAGATAGTTCGCCTGCGCAAACTTTATGACCGCATCGCTCGCATCTGCGACCTCCTGAGGGATGATTTCGTAAGGTTCCATTCTGATTATGCGGCCAATGAGATTGGCATTCATTCCGCAGAGTTGAGAATAAAAATCGAGCTTTTTCTCAAAGAAAAGGCGCTGGAAATTTTCCCTTCTCTTCCACCGATTGAAGATTTCGGTAACGCAGACGCCGGCAAGTACGGAAAGCGGGGGAACAATATAGGCAATCGGGTCCAGGGCGATTCCTCCCATCAGATTTGGTTGACAAGGTTACCACAGGGCGAACCCAAATGAAAGAATCCTACAGCGCAAACGATCTCGCTCAAATCCTCCAGCTCAGCGTTCGTGCGATTCAGTTTAGAGGGCACCAGGGAAACTGGTCCTTTTCCGTTCAGCCTAACCCCAAAGGCGGGGGTATCGTCAAATTATACCATTTCGCGTCACTGCCGGTCGAAATCCAGAGCGGGATCACAACCGCCTGGTTGCGAAGCCACAAGATAGACGCGGGGGCTAATGGAAGCTGCAACGGCAACGGCCGCGCGGAGCAACTGAGGGAAGGCAAAATGCTCGGACTGCTTGACTACAATAAGGCGAGCGACCGAGATCGCGAGCTCGCCCACGTCTGGCGGGAAATTATCGGCGCCTACGAGTCGGCCACATCACCCAAAAACAAGCGCCGGATCTCCCAGGGTGAATTCTGCAAGCTGTTCAACGAGCGCCGGATCAGGGTGCTGGCCCCGGACGTTTACACCCATGTCAAAAAGGTATCCGTCCCGACCCTGTGGCGAGCGCAACGGGAATTCGAACAAAAGGGCATCGGCGGGCTGCTGAGAAAACACGAAAAAGAGCGCGGCCCGGCGAGCCTCACCGAAGAACAGCAGGGCCACATAATAGGATTGATAAAGGACAACCCCGACGTCCGCCCTATGGCCGTTCACACTTTCCTCCAGGACCAATTTGGCTCGGTCCCCCACTTCACCACCATCTTCCGCTTCATGGAGCGCTGGAAAGCAAAGAACGCGCAACTCTACGAGTACCTGCGCGACCCTAAGGCATGGAAAAACAAGTACCAACTGGCCATAGGCAGCCGCTCTGAGAATGTGGAAAGGTTCTGCCAGGTCTGGGAGATGGATTCGACACCCGCCGATATCGAGTGCATCGACGGCCGCTACACTGGGATCGGGCTGATTGATGTCTTCTCGCGCCTTCCGATAGTCCTCATTACCGACCATTCGAAATCTTCAGGCATAGCCGCCGTGATGCGCCGGGGCATGATCGAGCAAGGGGTACCCGAAACGATCATCAAAGATCACGGCAAGGACTATGACTCGAAGCATATCCAGGCCGTGATCGCCTCCTTTAATATCGAGTCTCCGTGGATTCCTGTCCGGGCGCCTGAATACAAACCACATATCGAGCGCTTTTTCGGGACGCTCGCGACCGGTCTCTGGGAAAACCTGCCGGGGTATATCGGACACAACGTCGCGCAGCGCCAGGCGATCAGGCATCGCGAAAGAGCAAGGGCGGAGTTCGTAAAGGTATTCATGACGCCCGGAGCGGTTGTCAAAATCAACATGACGCACGACGAGCTGCAGGCGGCGGTCGATAAGTGGATTCACTTCGAGTACGCGCAACGCCCGCACAAGGGCCTGGACGGACGTCTTCCGGCCGAGATGCCGGGTCTTTCGAAATCACAGGTCCAGAGAGTGCCCGATGAGCGGGTCCTCGATCTGCTTCTCGCGCCGGCCGAACCTCGTACCGTGCAGAAAAAGGGCATTGAATACGGGACTGGCTGGTACCGGTCACTCGACATGGGCCTGCATGTTGGCGCCCGCGTCCTGGTACGGCCGGACCTGACCGATGCTTCCAGGATTTTTGTATTCAACCTGAAATTCGAATACCTCTTCACCGCTGTCGATAAGACCCTCGACGGCCTCACCCCGGTACAAATCGCCACGGCCCGCAAGCAACAGCAAAAGGCGGTCAAGGCTTCGGTAAAGGCCCTCGGCGAACTCAAGAACGCGATCTCCCAAAACCCAATGCTGGATCGGCTGGACAGGCTCGAGCAGGCCGGCCGCAACATCGCCCCAATAATCCGCACCGAGGAATTCGACAATCCCGCCGTCCAGGGAGCAATGAGGGCGGTCGAAGATCAGCTTCAGATCGTTAGAACCGTTACCGACGAGCAGCTCCTGGAGCAGGTCGAACAGATCACGGGCTACGAAACCCCGAGCGCCTGTGACGAAGAGGAACTCCATGCAGAGGTGGCGGAGCTCGAGAGACTGATATCCGAGCGGGAAAGTGGTCCGTCCCCCATCCGGTTTCCTTCCAGGAGCGAAACGAAGGGTCACTATGAATGGGCTGTTGACCGCTACGAGCGATGCATGCGGATCGAGGCCAACGGTGGCGAGCTTTCCGCCGAAGACCACGGATTTGCGCGCGGTTTCGAGGCGGCGATGGACGGCCAAACGGCTGAATACTGGCGGCTCATGAAGTCAATGATGACCGCCTGAAATGCGGAACGGCCGGGGTCGCATCCCGGCCGGTTCCAGTATCCCAGCGAAAGGAGGGACAAATTTGAAAGAGGTCTTCATTCCTACACAGAACTTCCAGAAACTTCAAGCCCTTTGTTCGGACCTGCTCAAGACTCAACTCGGCCTCGAAATGGCCAAGGTGATCGGACCCGCCGGCAGGGGCAAGTCATTTGCGGCGGACAAGGTGTTCACCATGATGGGGAGCGACGTCGTCTACGTTCGGTTTATCGAGACCATGACCCACGTGGGCCTTGTTCGCGAACTGGCTTTCGCCCTCGGAGGGTCTCGGCCCAGGTCCACACAGCTCAGCATCGATAAGATCCGCTCTGAGCTGAAGACGAGGCGGAAGGTACTGATGGTGGATGAATGCGACAGGATGACCCTGCGACATCTCAACACGCTGCGCGACATTCACGACATCTGCAAAACACCGGTGGTCATGATCGGGGAGGATGCGCTCGAACAAAAACTCCTGGCTGAACGCCGGCTTGGCTCGCGTGTATCGGCCGGGCTGCGCTTCGATCCGATCAGTCCCGGCGAAGTGGCGGTTTACTACAAGATGGCGCTGGACCAGGCAATCACGCCTAAGCAGGCCGAGCGCCTGGCAAGGCATAGCGATGGCGACTTCCGCATGGTCGTAAACGACGCGCTCAATATCGAGCGGAGGATGAAAGCGAGCGGAATCGGCCAGATAGCGGACGAGCTCATCGGGGAGGTTTGCGGCAATGGCGGCGGGAACGGCGAAGCGCGTCAGGACTTTCGCAAGTCGGTTTAAGCGCTGGTTCACCGTCGATTTGCTTAGCAGAACGCTCGATATCGAACGGGACAGCGTCAACCAGGCGCTTGTGAGAATGGCCAATCGCGGTGAGGCGGTAAGAATTCGGCCAGGAGTCTACCGCTACACGGGAGTGAGACTCAAGGTGAAAAGCACTCAAAAAATCCGGCCGCGCGTGTTTCGCGCCATGCATATCAGGGGGGTTTTCGCCGCCAGGGAGATAGCGGATCTGGCGGAATCCGACCGGAGATTCGTGCTGAAGATCGCCAATGAACTCGAAGCAGCCGGGGCCCTGGAGCAAATCTGCACGCGAAAGAATTTTTCGAACCATGACGAGAAGGTCTACCGGGTGCGGGATGCCGACAGTTTTTACCGCGATTACGTGCTGTTTTTCGAGAAGGTGAAAACCAGGAAGAGCAACAGAATACCTACTTGCGGGAAACTTGAAAAGGCGGGGGTAAAAGCGGATGGAAGCTAAACAAGAGAGTGTTCTGGATATGACCGTGCGGGAGGCCTTCCAGGAATGCCGCGGCACCTTGCGGGTACCGAACGGGGCCGCGCTGGTAAGGACTCTCGGAAAGAAAAACGGAGACGGGACCTTGGGCGGTGCGCTGATTGTCGTTGTTGGTGACAAGGCGACGAGGGAAGTACTCGATATGATGAACCTGCTCGGCGGTAACTGGAGGCAGGGCATGGACTCGTCCGGCAAGAAATACGTGGATGATAAGGGACGCATTTTGAGGGTCTTTTTCGACCCGCGTTCGAACATGTACGGGACCTGGTACGAGCATCATTCGGATACCGGAATGTGCAGGCTGAAGTCCATGTTGCTCCCTGTGGCGGAAACGGCCAGTGAGGCCCAGACTCTCCTCGACGCTTACGCGGAGGACAATGGACTGCAAGCCGTACCGACAGCCGAGGAGCTAAGGGACTTGCTCTCGCTGGCAACCGATAAAGTCCCGAGCCTTGAGCGCATGGAATCATGGACTGACATGGAGCGGGCCGAGGCCGCGAGATGGGCCGGTGCAATTTACCTGAGGGCATCCGACAACCCGGTTAGGGTGCCGCCCGTACCTGAGGTGATGATGGAAGGAAGGGATTCGGCATGAAGACCGTGAGATCGTACAGGCTGAGAAATCTCAAGCCGGAAAACGTGCGCAGAAGCCTCGGCGGGGCAGCGGCTAGAGCAAACAAGGGTGTCGTGGTGCTGCAAATCCAAACCAAGGAAGGCTGCAAGGTCCCCAAACCCTTGGTGGATGGAGTGCCGGATTCCAGAAATTTCTCCTATATCGAAGGATACTTAACCAAGGTCGACGAGGAATCTTACATCTGTCTCGATGTTGCCCATGAAGGCGGGGCCTTCGTTTCAGAGGTCGGAATTTCACCTTCGGCTATCGATTATTGCTTCGTCAATTTTGAGGAAAGGAAGGAGGTTTCGGCATGAATTATTTGGGGTCTTCATTTACCAGGGCAAAGCTTGACCCAAATCCCGGCGTGACAAATGAATGGATACAGGAGCGCCTTAACTCGGTTGTCTGCCGTGGTCTCGAAGACGGGCAGCGGGCGACCTTCGGATTTATTCCCTTTGACAAGCCGGAGCGCGGTAATCACCACGGAATGGAGCACTCCAAGGGCGAATACACGGTCTTTCGCTTTCAGAGGCTGCGGAAGCGGGTCCCTTCGTCTGTTCTCAGGATGCGGATTGATGAAGAAATCGAAAAATATCGCAAGGCCGGAACCAAGCCGGGCAAGTCCGTGGTGTACGAGATCCGGGAGCTGATATCAGCCCAGTTGCTCACCCGGGCATTCCCCATTCCAACCGGTTTCCCCGTAATCTGGAACACGCAAACAGGCCTGATGCTGCTCGGAACCACCAGTGCCGCATTGCTGGATGAGTTTTTAACATGCTTTGAAAAGGGCTTTCAGGGTTATCCGCGGCTATTTTTTCACAGCTTATGGGCGATTGATCTTCTCTCGAACGATGATCGCCTGAAGCAGCGCCTGAAAGCTCAATTTGCCTGGGAAAACGCGCTCGCCATCAGTGAAGCGCGCCGCCTCGGATACGATTTTCTCACCTGGCTCTGGTACCACTGCGAATCCGACAAGACCATCCTGATAAAAGGCAAGGAAGCAAACGTCAAGGTCACTGACAAGCTTGTGCTCGTAAAAGCTGATGACAGATCCGATAGGGTCACATGCGTTACCTCGGACAGCATGCTTCCCGAGGCCCGAGAAGGTCTTCGCAAAAACAAGCTGGTAGACGAGGCCCGGATCTGGATAGGAATCGGTGACGACGAATACGCGCTCACTCTCGACAGTTCGCTCCAGGCGCTGAAGTCGATCAAACTACCCCATGTGATCCGCGATCCGGAAGGGAGCGGCCTCGACGAAGAAGGCCTCTTCCTTGAGCGCATGTACCACATCGAACAAATCCAGGCGGTCCTCGACGGACTCTATGGACAGTTTTTGTCAAAGCGACTGCTCCCTACCTGGGAGCGCAGCGTCCGGGACATGATTCGCGAATTGTTCGCGCGCACGGAGCAGGCGGCTTAACGAAAGAGGGGGGGAGAAACATGAGAACAAGGATCAAGCGCATTCCGCGCGATCTAATCCTTCTAACAGATGATTATCTGGACCGGCTGGCGAAAAGCTTTGAAGAACTCAAGATACGGCGGCTGCTCGGACTGAGCTTCGGGGCCTACATCCATGCGCCCGATGTTTACGACAGGCTCGCGCGGTTCATGCTGGACGGCAATGCTTTTCAGGCCAACAGCCGCGCGTCCGGCGTGTTTGCGGTCGAGCTGCCGGGGGCCGCTCATGTTTGAGGATTTTCAGTTCCCGGTACCGGTTGTCAGCATTGTCAGGCACATGTCGGAGCATTTCAAGGATCAATGGAAAAGGAGGGTAGGGGCTTTGCCGTCTATCGACGGCCTGAATAGAATCCTCCTGGAAAGCTTTCAAATCCAGAAGCAAAAGCGCCTCTGGAGACCGGCCAGAGGCGGTGGATTGGTCCCCTACTGGCTGCTGTCGGTATTTTGGAACCATCGGGTGGGTATCATCATCAAGGTCGATGAATATACCGGTACCGCCGTCACGGTGATAACCCCCAACGAAGCGCAGGGAGCGCGAAGATGGCACGGGCTGAAGCAAAGATAAACAGTCGCCAGGTGCAGGCCATTCAGGCCAAGCGCCACGCCCTGGGTGTTTCGGATGAGGTGTATTCCGAGATGAAGCGCTCGGTCGGTGTCGAATCGACACGCGACCTCAACATCATCCAGTTTAACGATCTTATGCGTCGGATGGACGGGACTGCTCGCCGCAAAGCGAAGCGGGCAACAGCGGACGGAAGACGGAAGACGGAAGGCGGAAAAAGCGCTGGAGGAAACGATCCGTCCGCCGTCGACCGTCCGCCGTCTTCCGCTTGGAAACCGCTCCACCATTCGGCGCGCAGGTCCGGCATGCATAACAAACCGGCCGCCGATAAAGAGGCGATGATCCGCAAGATAGAAGCGATCCTGACAGAACTGAAACTGGATTGGGCGTACGCCGATGGAATCGCAAAGCAGCAGACCAGGGGGCAGATAGAACGGTTGCGCTTCTGCGATCTCGATCAGACCCGAAAGGTGCTGCAGGCGCTGTGCGTCCACCAGAACAGGCAAAGGAAAAAGAATATGGCCGAAGGCGTGGATGTTCGCGATCAGAAGTTTTACCTGCGGGAATTGCAAAGCGACCAGTGCCAATGCGGCAAAAGCAAGGGGAGCGGCAAGTCGTTTTGCTATTCATGCTGGAAGAAGCTGCCGGTCGATCTGCAGCGCCCGCTATACAGGCGTTTGGGACAGGGCTACGAAGAAGCATATGAACAGGCGGCCAGGCACCTGGACGACAAAGGGCATCAGTATGAGTGATTCGGCGGAAAAGCGGTGCGCCAGGTGCGGGGAACCCTGGCCGGCGGATGAGGAATTCTACTACCGGCTGGGCGATGGGCGATTGCATTCTTACTGCAGGGCCTGCTGCACTGAGCGCCACCGCGAGCTGCGGGCCGGCGGCGCCAGGCTGGTGCACAGAAATGCGGGACTCAACAGGCTGCCCTGGTGGCTGATCGTGGTAAGCGAGGTGACAAATGGCTCTTAATCCTGAAGAGGGAGCTTTGGCGCTCTACGAAATCCTGTACGGGGATCGGGAGAGGGCGTTTCGCATCATCGGAAGATGCCCGCCGGTGCGCCGGGTTGGATCATCAAATGGCGCCACGCCGCCGCCAGTCGAAAATTGCGGGGGGGGGGGCTTCGCCGGACTGACCAAAGAGGCCGAGCCGCCTCGGCCTCGGTCTCGTCAAAAGAAGGTCGTGCTCAAATGCCGAGCCTGCGGCAGGCGAAAGCCGCATGCGGCCCGAGGCCTGTGTTGCCGATGCTATTACCACGTGCGCAAGGCTGAAAATGGAGGAAGCCGATGAGTGAAATTAGAGAAAATTGTCCTTTCTGCGCAGTCCATGACGCCCAGGTCGACAAGGTCAATACGGAGGAGTTCGCCATATGGTGCAACAACTTTGGCGCAATGGGTCCGTTCGCGCTTTCCGAGGAAGATGCCGTCGAGCGCTGGAACGGCAGGCCGGGGATTCATTAGTCATGAGGCCCGAGATGACGACGCTGCAGAGGGTCATCCTCGGTGAGATCCGCAAGCGCGGCGAGGCGAATCCGGTCTCTTATAAAGACCTGGCGGAGTGGTTGAAGGTCGACCCGCGTGCGATCCGGAAGGACGTCGAGGTCCTGGTGCAGATCCACAAACAGCCGATCCTGTCGAGCTATTCGAACAGGTCGCCCGGCTACTTCTGGCCCCGGACGCCGGAGGAAGTGCGCAAGGCGTGCGGCACAATGATCCGCCACGGAGCCAACATCATCAAGCGGGCGAAAATTGTCGGCAAGTACAGCGATGAACAGGTGCTGGGGCAACTGAGAATCGAACTTGGGCGAAATGATTAACCGCAGAGGGCGCGGAGAACGCGGAGGAGACAGTGGAATTTGCGGTCGGCGAAAGGGTCTCATGGACGCATTGCCTAGTGAGAGGACGGGTCACAATGGAGATGTCCTTGAGGAGTGGCGTGATCGTGGCATTAAGCGGCAGGGTTGCGAAGATCAAGAAGTCGAGCGGGAGAACCGAGGTAGTTGCCATTGCGCGGCTTCGCAAAGAAGGCCAGAAAAGCCAGATCCAAGAAGTGTTGGAGATCATGGGAGGTAATCCGGCCCCTCCGCAGTGAAATAAAGGGGTGGCCTGATGCCGGCGATCAACCGCAGGGAATGCGGAGAGGAGTTATGAAATGGCTTGCGAGTGTTTGCGGCGAGTTGACGAGCAGCTTCAGAAACGTAACTGCAAAGTGGCGACAGCTTTCGAGATTACGCCCGATATGGAAATGCTCCTGGTGATCCTGGTTGGGTCCGAAAAAATTGATAAAGGAAAACGGGGACGCCCGCCGCAGATTCAGGCCACCTATTGTCCATTCTGCGGGAAGAAGTGGTTTGGAGACTCAAGCGCAGAGGGCGCAGAGAGCGCGGAGGGAGCGGCATGTTCGAACGCATAAGGCTTTTTCTCCATATCTGGTGGAGGAATGATTGTTCGATTGCGATGGCTTGGTGGTTGTCAGGCAACGTGGACAGGTTTTGCGATGACGGGGAAGGGTTTGAGTAGGTCTTTCTCCGCGTTCTCCGCGATCTCTGCGGTGAAGCCAAGGGAGGATGTATGGAAAAGTCGGGCAAATGTTCAGTTTGCGGGAAGGAAAAGAGGTTGATTGGGCGGAGAATGTGCTGCGCCTGCTATCACCGTGAGAGAAGAAGGGGAAAGCTTGGAGCGCGGCCCCAAGAGAGCTTCATCGTCCCGGTTGATTTTACCCCTATGGCCTTCCTTCTTGAAGAGCTTCAGAAAAGGGCCGGGGCGGAACTGCGGGAAATAGGGCCTCAGATACTTTGGGAACTGAACAAGAACATGGGGGCCGGCCTTGGAACCTAAAAACTGGAAAGATGTAGACGGAATACTGGAGCAGATGGGCCGGCTCGATCTCGAGATCGGGATCGAAACGGCCGGGCTTGCCGAAAAGCTTTACACTCTGGTAAGTGAGCATGTCGCCGAATTGGCGGATCTCAAGGAGAAACGCAATGCCCTTGAACTCACAGTCAACGCATTCTGCACCCTGCACAAGTCCGAATTCGCAAAAAAGCGCAGCCGGCAGCTCGCATTCGGCAAGATCGCTTTTCGGGTAAGCGAGCGAATGGAGTTCCCGTCCGACCTGGAGGCGGTTGTTATCTCGACCCTCAAGCGCCTGGGTCACACGGATTGTGTGAACGTCAAGGAAACGGTCGACAAGACCGCCGTAAAGGCCCTCGAAGACAACGAACTTACCAAATGCGGGATCCGGAGGGCCAAAGAGGACCATTTCCGAATCGAACCAAACCTCCAGGTCGTTGCCGAGCATCTCGGTTCGGACCTTCCGCCCTCCACCAGGCTGGACCTGGACAAGATCGCCAAGCTGATTCCGGCGCCGGACAAGACAGAAAATGGCGAGGAGGCGGCATGAAATGAACCCAATTACAATAAACGCAACAGATTTGCCTGATGCCTGGCACCGGTGCCTTTTCTCGATCTTGGACGTTGGCCGGGAGTTCACCATTGACCGGGGAAGTTATGCCGGCCAAAAGCGTCTCGAATTCGACTATATCACCGTGAATGTAAATTTTCCGGGGACCCGTCCGCTCATTCCTAAAATCCCGGCACATTTGGGAATTCCAGACCCGGTAAGCGATGAATATCTCGAAAACTACTACATGTATATGGTGGCTCCCGGAAAGAAGAAAAACGAGGATTATACCTACGGAGACCGTCTGCACGACCAAATCTTGCGAATCGCTGAAATCTATTCCAAGCACGGGGAGAGAAACAATCAATGTGTTTTGCAGGTGGCGCAACCATCCGACCTGGACCTCGCCGATCCTCCATGCTTGCGTCACATTGACACGCGCATCCAGGACGGCCTCCTGCACTTTTTCCCATATTACCGCTCGTGGGATTTGTGGGGCGGTTTTCCCGCAAATCTCGCGGCAATTCGCATGCTCCAGGAGGACATGGCGGAACTTATCGGGGTTGGCGCCGGCAAGATAATTGCCGGCAGCAAGGGGCTGCACCTTTACGACCACGTTTGGGATTTAGCCCGAAAACGACGCAGGGGGATCGCCGCTGATGCGGATTTCTGATTATCTCCGCAAAAGGATTTATGAGCGCACCGGGATTGTGGATTGCAAGGCCGGAAACGCCACTTATGAGGAATTGGTTTCGTCGGAGTGGAGCCTTGAGTTCGAAAGGCTGATGCGAGCAAGGCTGATTATGGGCGCCATTAGGTACGGACGGCTACGCGACCCTGACAAACCATCCTATGACTGCATAGGGGCGATTATTGAGCGCGCCAGGGCGTATGCCGAAAATGGCAACCGTGAGCATCTGGTGGATATAGCGAACCTGGCCCTCATCGAATTTGAAGAAGGAATGCACCCGAAAGGGCACTTTGCGGCATCCGATGACAGCTATCATGTGGAGGGCATCTAATGCGTGATTGGTCGATTTCTCCTTACCTCATGCGCCGTGAACACGGGGCCGGTCCCAGGGGCAAAACCTGCGAGGATTGCGCCCATTTTCGTTTTCTCGATGAGGACGAGGACGATCTTGATCTGCGGGCAGGCATTTGCGAGAAAGGCAAACCGGCGCATAGCCTCCACTTTTATGTTTGTCCGGAATGGCTTGTGTGCGGGCTTTTCGTATCGCGCGAGCGCGCCGAACATGAAATGCTGGAAGACCTGGGGCAACTGCGCCTTTTCGCTCCGTCATCCGTCATCCGTTTTCCGGTATCCGTATGCGGTTGATCTGCCCAGCATGCGGCGCGATTGCGAGTCTGGAATCGTGGGCGAACGACCCAGCCGCGCGCCAGGTGATTGACACGGTGTCAAAACTGCCGGGCCAGGTCGCGAGCCGAACGCCCGCGTACCTCGGCCTCTTCCGCAAGGGAGAGCGCGGCCTTTCGTGGCCTCGGGCGCTCAAGATCGCAGCCGAGCTGCGCCAGCTCGTGTCGGCCGGAACGGTGCGGTGGGAAGGCGGCGAAGAGCGCCCCGCTCCACCCGATCTCTGGGCCGAGGCCCTGGACAAGGTGCTCGCGAGGCGCCCGGACGCCCTGGACAACCACAATTATCTGCGCCGGATCGTCTGGGAGGACGCAAAGCCCCTGGCCGCCCAGGCGGAGTGCCGCGACGAGCGGGATGCCGGCAGACGCTACTTCGAGCCGGATCCGGCCTCGCCCAGGAAGCGAAGCTGCTGGACCTGTGTGTCGAAAGTGAAGTCGCCTAAAAATTGCGCCAGGGGACAGAAGCCGGTGGGCGGCAATGATCATCTGGGGTGCGGCGCGTGGGAAGAAAAAGCGTCGTCTGTAGGCGAATTGGCGGGAAACCTGCTCCCCGGTCTTTCGGGGAAGGGGGCTGATGGATAAGCGGCCAAAACGGTCATCCGGTCAAACTGTGAGGTCTGACGATGGAAGGAGGAATGGTGGAGCGCGTAGTGGGGCAATTATCCGATCACGAACGATCCGGCGAGGGGAAATTCCGAAACAGGATGAGGGACCATGCGGTTCTCATCCATAAGATACTCAGGGAAAATGACAAGTTCGCTCTAACCTGGCTGGCCAATGAGATCGGCGCATCGGAACTGACCGCCAGGCGGTGGATCAATACGTTTAGTGCATTCATGCCTGTCAGGATAGATTGCGGACTGGTGATAATCGACAGAGGTCCGGCCAGATGATCAGAATCAAATGCGTATCTATGCGGGCAACCATATCCTTCATTCAATGCCTTGGGAACCAGGCCGCGAGAGCACCGGATTTCAAGGGGAGGGATACGGACAAACCGTTATACCCGGTCTGCCAAAACTGCCCACAGGCCGACAACTCCCTGAAGCTGCTGTTGGAAAGAATTAAATCCAATCGCCTTCCGCCGATGAACGGAAACGATGTCAAGAGCCACATAAGGAGGATCTCCGTTTGTCCGCAATGCGGAAATAATTCGAGAAAGCAGGGAAAAAGGATATGTGAGAGTTGCGAATCAGAACTCGTGGAGAAGAAAGCCGCACAGATGGGTGTGCGGTACAGAATGGCAAGGGATGCCATTCGGTTCTGGGACCTGCTGTCGGAGCGAAAAAGAATCAGCTTGCATACCATCACGAAGGAATTTGGGTTTTCGGAACAGACCGCCAGGCGATGGGTTGATTCCTGTAGTATTATCATGCCTCTTCGCCTTGTGGGTGGCGTTGTGGTGCTTGAAGAAGGCGGGAAACGCGTGGGCTATCCGAGTCATGAGTGATGTGCCGCGACTCTTACGCCTTTTCCAAAAACGGGACGGCCTTAAAAAACTCTTGACAAAGCGCGGGAGCACGGAAATATAATCGCTCGAAAATTTGGGACCCATCCGGCGTGGGGCCGAAAAAAACGCCGGGGGCGTGGAAGGTGTCGCATTTGAGTCTTCCGCAAAACCGCCCTGAGAAATAACTCGAAGAAGGTCCGGAAAGCCCGGCAACACTTGGTGTGTTGCCGGGCTTTTTCTGTTTTTGGGGCCGCGACAAGGCCTGTATGGCCGCGAAGGCCCGCCCTTGCGTGGGCGGGCAAATGACCTGGGGGGAGTTCTCGCGTTCGCTCTCACGCTCTCAACGTTCACGCTCCCCGCTCCCGCTCTTTTCTCCCCAGGTTTATTCGACAGTTTTGCCCAACTTTCGCGGGGGAATAGCCAATGGAACTTTCAGACGAGGGACTTCAACTCATCCTGGACGGCGAAGTCGGTGGTGGCCGGAAGTTTTACGAAAAACGCTGCAGGCGCCCAATCGTGTCCGACCCTGCCGGAGCGCACGGCGGGATAACCATAGGCATCGGTTGTGATCTGGGCCAAATGGACCGGTCCCGCTTCATTGGAGAATGGGGTGGGTACCTCACCTCGGATCAATTGGACCGGCTTGAAAAGGCCTGCGGCCTTCGCGACGAGGCGGCCCTGCAATACCTTCCGAAAGTACGCGACATAAATGTCGGGTGGGAAGCGGCCCTGATGCACTTCCAGGCATATAGCGTCCCGCGTTTTATGACGCTTGTTGAAAAGGCTTTCCCCGGAATATGCGCGGCGCCCGCTTGTGTGCGTGAAGGGCTTCTCTCCCTGGTCTTCAATCGAGGGACCTCGATGAGGGGAGGCCGCCGGCGCGAAATGCGCGAAATCCTCTACATGGTCGCTTCCGGGAAGTTCGCCGAAATTCCCGGCAAGATCCGTGAAATGAAGCGGCTTTGGCCGGACAGTCCCGGTCTTCAAAAGCGCCGCGAAGCCGAGGCCCGGCATATCGAGGAAGGACTGAAGAGCATTTCATCCCAATTGTAGGGTGGGCAACCCACCTGCCCACCAAAGGAGAAAACCATGTTGGAATTTGCACTCGGGACCGTGGCAATGACGACCATCGGGATACTCATGTTCGGCAGGTGGAGACGCTCGCCGCTCAT
The DNA here is from genome assembly GCA_021372635.1 of Desulfobacteraceae bacterium. Lineage (GTDB taxonomy): Bacteria > Desulfobacterota > Syntrophobacteria > Syntrophobacterales > Syntrophobacteraceae > JAJFUA01. The sequence goes on from JAJFUA010000108.1 coordinate 18,968, forward strand.
TGTGCTGCTTGTGCTCGGGGTCGCCCTCGGGGCGGCCGTCATGTCGGGCTGCGCGGCCGTCAAGCTGATTGTCGGACTCAATGTGGGGGCCTGTATGGCACTGGTAACCCTGGGGCTGTGCCGGGCCGCCGCCAATGCCGTTTTCCCGGTCCTGGCGCTCTGCGCCCTGCTGATGTTTCCGGCCGGCTGCGGAAAGATTTTGCCCGATACTTCAATGCCCCGTCTCGCCGACGTGGATCTGCTCCAGTTCACAAAGGGCGGCGTCAAGGCCGTCACCTTCCTGCAGGGGGCGGCTAAGCTTGCCATCGGGATACCGTGCAAGTTCGGCCTGGCCGGCGACATCCTCGATGAAGATGTTTGCGCGCTCTATGAGAAAGCCAATCAGGGCGCCACGATTGCCCTGAAAAAGGTCAACGCGGCCATCGCCAAATATGAGGCCGATCCGAGCGCGGACAACGCCGTCGCCCTGACGGCCGCGAAGGACCTCATAATGATTGCGTGGTCCGACTGGAACGAGGTCAACGGCAAGAAGGCGTTCGTCGATTCGGAGGGCAACCTCCTGGACCCTCAGGCTACATCGTCCCCGGCGAAATAGGAGCGTCGCTCAAACCTCGAGACTTCGACGGAGACGAGACGTTCCCCGGCTGGGAACGGGCCGACCGGTGGGCCTGCCCGATGTGGGCGCCGGCTAACAATCTGGGCGGCAAGACCGGCCGGGGCGTCAAGTACGATAAGAGCGGCGAATCGGGAGTTTATTTTCAGTTTCGGAGAGGGTTTTGACGATGCAAAAGAGATTAACATCATTATTTCTCAGTCCGATTCCGTTTGCCCTGGCGGTATCAATTTTTTTGACACTGGTTTGCCATGTGGCCGATACAGCCGCCGATACCCTCACTGCGCCCATATCAGTCAACTGGCAGACCGCCTTTGCCGTGGCGGCCGCCTACGGCGTCCTGTCGGATTTGCTGCCGCACGTCAAATCGGTGCGGGCCGACGGCGTCCTCCAGCTTATCGTCATATTCGTAACCGGCGGCCTCAAAAGCGTTATGGCCAATTTCACGCCGCCTCAACGGGTCGCCGTCGCGCCAGTCCAGGGCATCGCGGAAAAGATCGCCCAGCCTGTCATAGATCGCCTACTTCCGTCCGCACCCGTCCCCGGATCGGCGGCGGCCCCTCCAGGAGGCGACTTGCCGGCGACGGCCTTTCCCGACGAACAGGTTCACGGCACGTCCGGCCGCAACGGGGAAAGATGACATGGACGGCGCATTCACCGACCTGGCCATCAAACTGGCGTCGGGGTTCGGAATTCCGGGCATCATTTTCGTGGTTTGGTATTTCTCGGAAAAAAGCCATGAAAAAACCCTTACGGCCTACCGGGAGGACACCTTGCGGCAACAAAAGGTCTTCCAGGACGGCCTCGCCGAGGTGAAGCGGATGTACGAAAACAACGTCGAGCTGGTTCGCAACTATGCGTCTCTTGCCGGCGACCAGAAGGACGTCTTAATCATGAATGCCCAGGGGTTCACGAAGCTTTCCGACCAAGTGGCGGGCAATCAGTTCTGCCCTATGGTCAGACTCAAAAAACAGTCAAGCGGGAGGGAGGAATGAGCGAGGCGCTCAAAATAGAAGGCAAGATCGGGGAACTCAAAAGGACACTTAAGGGTCTCGAACTGAAATTCCAGGGACTGAAGCTATCGATGCGCGACCTCCTGGATGTGACCGAGCGCGATCCGGCTTGCATCAAAACTGAAATAATCGCCGAGCAGGCGTTGGATCTCGATAAAGCGAGGGGCGAGATCGTGGATTTGCGGACCGAGATTTCTGAACTCAAACGCATTCTCGGAAGGTGATCCTTTGCACTCATCACTCATCACTCAGTCCTCATCACTTTCGTCCTTTAAGGAATACTCAATGGAGGTGGTCGAGCGCGCCGAGGACCTGTACTGCCTGGACGGCTGCACTTTCGACCAGGTCGGCACATTGACCGGCGTTTCGGTCCCGACGCTAAAGCGCTGGTCCGAAAAATACGCCTGGCAGAAAAAGCGGGAAGAGGTCAGGCAAGCCAGGAGCGCGATCCGGATCAACCGTGTCCTCGCGCATGAAAAATCGCTTTCCACCTACTTGAAATCCGGCCAGGCGCAGGATGCTTACGCGGTCGCCGCCATCGAATCAGCCGTCCAGAAGGCGGCCGAGGCCGCTTTGAAGCGCCAAGCCGAAGGCGCGTCGGAAACCGGAAATCTTCGGGAAATCAGATCCGAACTGGACGCGGTCGCGGCCCTCGAAGAAGCGGTGCAGATCAAACTCAATTCCCTGTTGGCAAATCCGGGCGGGATTTCATTCGCGGTGGTCAAGGACGTCAAACAGGCATTGGCCCTTATCGGTGAAATGAAAGCCAAGGCCGCCCCCGATCAGGAAGAATCGAAGCGGAAAAAGGGTCTCACGCCCGAAACGGCCGAGATGATGAGAAAGAAGCTCCTGGAGGGTTGTGCGTAATGGAAGGCATTCTCCTCCCTTACCAGAATCGTTGGAACCAGGACCGCACTCCCGTGAAGTTCATGGAGAAATCGCGGCGCATCGGCATCTCTTACGCGGACGCGTGCGAATCCGCGATCCTGGCCGGCACCGAAGGCCGTTCCGGGACAAACACCTTCTACATTTCCTACAACAAGGAGATGACCGAGACCTTTATCGCGGATGTGGGCGCATGGGCAAAGCGCCTGAACGCCGCCGCCTCGGAAGTCGAAGAAGTCCTGCTCGAAGACGAGAAAGATATTCTTGCCTTCAGGGTCCGATTTGCGACGGGCAATCACGTTACCGCACTATCCAGCAAGCCGAAGAACCTGCGAAGCAAACAGGGCCGCATCGTGATCGATGAGGCGGCATTTTGCGAAGACCTCGGCGAGTTGCTCAAGGCCGCCATCGCCCTCACCATGTGGGGTGGCCAGGTGGAGGTGATCTCGACTCACAATGGCGAGGATAATGAGTTTAACGAGTACGTGCAGGATATCCGGGCCGGCAAAAAGCCTTATTCCCTGCACCGCGTGACCCTGGATGACGCTCTCGCCGAAGGGCTGTACCGCAGGATTTGCGCCGTTCGCGGCCTTCGCTGGTCTCTCGAGGCGGAACGGAAATGGCGGACTGACCTCATTGAATTCTATGGTTTCGGTTCTGAAGAGGAGCTTTTCTGCATTCCCAGCAGAGGATCGGGGATCTTCATTGCGCGCGCCCTGATCGAGGGCTGCATGAATGAGGATATCCCGGTACTGCGCTGGGCGTGCAAACCCGAATTTGCCGAACTTCCGGAACCGGTGCGGTACCTGGCCGCCGAAATCTGGTGCGAGGAAAATATCAGGCCTCACCTGGAGGCGATGCCGCAGGACCACCCGAGTTTTCTGGGTGAGGATTTCGGGCGGAGCGGCGACCTTACCGTCATGGTCCCCCTTCAGGAGCAGCCCGGCCTGAAATACCAGGCGCCGTTTGTCTTGGAGCTTAGAAACGTCCCGTTTCGCCAGCAGGAGCAGGTCCTTTTTTACATTTGCGACCGCCTCCCGAGGTTTTCCGGAGCGGCCCTGGACGCCAGGGGAAACGGTCAGTACCTGGCCGAAGTCGCCATGCAGCGCTACGGCTCATGGAAGGCCCAGCAGGTGATGCTCTCCGAAACCTGGTACCGGGAGCAGATGCCCAGGTACAAGGCGGCCTTCGAGGACCGCTCAATCCTGCTTCCCAAAGATGCCGACATCCTGGACGATCACCGGGCGATCCGGATGGAAAGAGGCGTCGCCAAGGTGCCGGAAGGCTATCGGGGCAAGGGAAGAGACGGCGGCCAAAGACATGGGGATTCAGCCATTGCGGGGGCGCTTGCCTGGTTTTCCACCAAAACGGATGGCGGTCCCGTTGAATATGAATCCGTTGGAACGAGGCGGGTTGGCGAGCACCGGGGGGCTTACTGATTGAGTAATGAGTAATGAGGACTGAGTTATGAGCAAGAACGTTGCCACTCATCACTCATCACTCAGTCCTCATCACTGAGTCTTTATCATTCATCACAGGATTCCAAATGCTCTACGATCAATTCGGGCGCGAAATCCGGGCCGGGGACCTCAAGCGTCCCGATACCCGCGAAATATCGGTCCAGCAGGTCCGTGACAGGTGGTCGACCTACCCTTCCTCTGGCCTCAATCCGAGGAGGCTTGCAAACATCCTGAAGGCCGCCGACAACGGCGACATGCTTCGCCAGGCCGAGCTTTTCGAGGAAATGGAAGAAAAAGACGCACACCTGGCATCGCAGTTCCAGACCCGCAAGCTCGCCGTGCAGGGCCTTCCCTGGGAAATACTCCCCACCTCCAAAGATCCACTCGACAAAAAGAGCGCCGAATTCTGCCGGCAAACCCTCGCCGGCCTGCCCGATCTCGACGGCCATATCCTTGATATGCTCGACGCCCTCCCGAAGGGCTATTCCGTAATGGAAATCATGTGGGACGCAAGCTCCGGACTGGCGTCGATTTCCAGCCTCAACTGGATTCACCCCAAGAAGATCACTTTTTGGGATTCAATTCATCCGCGCATCCTGACCGAAGAAGAGCCGGTGCGCGGCGTCGATCCGCCGGGGCACAAAATTGTCTATCACCGCTACAAAGCAAGGTCCGGCCATGATACCAGGGCGGGAATCATGCGGGTCTGCGCCTGGATGTACCTGTTTAAAAACTTCGCCATTAAGGACTGGGCGGCCTTCGCGGAAATCTTCGGCATGCCCATCCGGATCGGAAAATACGAGCCGGGCGCGAACAGGGCGGATAAAGACGCGCTGCTCGCGGCAATCCGCTCGATAGGGACCGACGCCGCCGGGATAATCAGCAAGTCCACTGAAATCGAGTTCGTCGAGGCGCAAAAGTCCGGAGGGACTTCCGGCCAGAACATTTATGAAAGCCTCGTGCGGTTCTGCGACGCCCAGATGTCAAAGGCGATCCTCGGCCAGGTCCTCACCGCCGACGCCGGGGGTGAAAAAGGCCAGGGTTCCTACGCCCTGGGCCGGGTGCACGGCGAAGTGCGCCAGGATCTGGTCGAAGCCGATTGTAGTGCGCTTTCCAGGACGATTACCGAGCAGATAATCCGGCCGCTCGTGGGTTTTAACGATCCGCGAGGCTGGTCCGCCCCCGTTCCGCAATTCCGTTTCCTCTACGACCCGCCCGAGGACTTCAAGGCGATCGCGGAGATTTATAAAATCATCTGCGGCGACCTCGGAAAACCCGTCAGTGAAGAACACCTCTCCGAGCGGTTCAAAATTCCAATGCCCAAAAAGGGTGAAACCGTCTTAAACGTTCCGAAACAGAAGCCGGTTTCCAATCTTGCCAAGTTCATGGCGAAAGCGGTCGCATCCAGGAGCGACGTCTCAGACCTCATTTCCGACGAGCTGCAAAAGGAAACGGACTCCAAGTCTGATGCCATGATCGATAAGGTGCGCGACCTGGTCAATGAGGCAAACTCCCTCGAAGAGGTAAGGGACCGGCTGATAACGCTAACAGAGGGCATGGACCCGCAAAGCATCGGAGAAATCATGGGCATGGCCCTGACGGTTGCAAACCTCTCGGGCCGGTTCGATGCGGGAAGGGCCCACTGATGCCCTCCTTCGACGTGATAGCCCAGGGCCTGCCCTTCGAGGCCGCAATCGAATATTTTCGGAAGAAGTTGAACCTTCCGACCGCGACCTGGACGGATATCTGGCACGAAATGCACGCCAGGTCTTTCGTTGTTGCCGGGGCCATGCGGGACGACATGCTGGCCGACTTCCGGGCCGCAATCGACAAAGGCATCGCCGATGGGACCACGCTCCGTGAATTTCGCACCGACTTCGACCGGATCGTCAGCAGGTATGGCTGGAGCTATAAGGGTGGGCGCGGGTGGAGGACCAACATCATTTTTAACACAAATCTGCGAGTAGCGTACCAGGTCGGCCATTACCGGCAGATGACCGATCCGGACGTTTTGGAGGCAAGGCCCCTCTGGCGATATTCGGCGGTTATGGACGGGCGCACCAGGCCGCTTCATGCCTCCTGGCATAACACGGTCCTGCCCTACGATCATCCCTGGTGGCAAACTCACTATCCGCC
>JAJFUA010000131.1 GCA_021372635.1 Desulfobacteraceae bacterium
GCAACGGCCGCCTTCAGGGACGCGGTGCTCGAAGTGGCACGAAAACCATTCAATTTTCAGGAGTAGGAAGATGGATCACGACCTGATGTCGATTCAGGAGGCGCGCGACCTTGCGGTTGCGGCTCGCGCGGCTCAGAAGCAATTCCTGCACGCGTCCCAGGCCGACGTCGACCGCATCTGCGCGGCGATGGCCGAGGCGGCCCATGCCGCCGCCGAACGGCTGGGCCGCATGGCGACGGAGGAAACCGGCTTCGGCGTACCGCAGCACAAGACGCTGAAGAACGTGCTCGCTTCCAGCATCCTGTGGGACTCCATCAAGGACGTTCCCACCGTGGGGGTGGTCGGGTGCGACCCGGGGAAGAAAACGAGGGACATCGCCTGGCCCATGGGGGTGGTGGCGGGGGTGACGCCGAGCACCAATCCCACCTCGACGGTGATGTTCAAGATCCTGATCGCGGTGAAGGCGCGCAACGGCATCGTGATCGCCCCGCACCCGTCCGCGGTGAAGTGCGGGCTGGAGACGACGAGGATCATGGCGGAGGCGGGCGAGCGGGCGGGCATGCCGAAAGGGCTGATCGCCTGCATGAGCAGGGTCAGCCTGCCGGGAACCCGGGAGCTGATGAAGCACAGGGATATCGACCTGATCGTGGCGACGGGAGGGAGCCAGATGGTGCTGGCCGCGCACTCGGTGGGAAAGCCGGCGTACGGGGTCGGCCCGGGAAACGTGCCGGTATATGTGGACCGTTCCGCCGATCTGGCCCGGGCGGCCCGGTACGTCGTCGCTTCCAAGGCCTTCGACCACTCCACGATCTGCGCCACGGAGCAGGCGGTCGTCGCGGACGCCCCAATCGCGGGGCAGTTGGAGAAGCTGATGGCGTCCGAGGGCGCATACTTCCTGGATGACGAGCAGGCCGGACGGATCGCGAAGTTGCTCTTTTCGCCCGGACCGCTCATCAACGCCGGGACGGTGGGCAAAAGCCCGCAGCAGTTGGCCCGGATGTGCGGCATCGACGTGCCGTCCGGCGCGCGCATCCTGGTGGCGAAGCTGCGTTCGGTCGGGCGCGCGGAACCGCTTTCGGCGGAAAAGCTCACCACGGTCCTCGGCTGGTATGAAGCCGACGGCTGGAAGGCGGGCTGCGAGCGATGCATCGAGCTGATCGAGCACGGAGGTCGCGGACATTCGCTCGTCGTCCATGCGGAGGACGAAGAGGTCGTCATGAGATTCGGCCTGGAGAAATCGATCTTCCGCATCATCGTGAATTCGCTCGGTTCGCTGGGGGCCACCGGAATGACGACCGGGGTCCTGCCCTCGTTGACGCTCAGCCCCGGCGGGGTCGGCGGCGCGATCACGGGCGACAACATCAACGTGCACCACATGTTCAACCTGAAGCGGGTGGCGTACGAACTCAATCCGCCCCCCCCGGCCGCCATGCAGCCGGGGCAGGCCGAGCCGGCGCAGACGGCCGCCGGTTCGGGAAAGCCAGCCGCAGGGGAGCCGGCGCGCATAGACGCCGGCCAGGTGGAGGAAATCGTTCAGCGGGTTCTTGCGGCGCTGAAGAAATGAGTGTTCAGGGTTCCGTTTGGACGCCGGGCGGAATGATCGCATTCCCGCCCGCAGCGCCGATAAGGTTTTGACTTTTCATCTGTAAAAGGAGTGACACAATGCCTGTAGACGTTGCAATGATTGCGCTTGGAATGGTGGAGACGAAGGGGCTGGTCGGGGCTGTCGAAGCCGCCGACGCAATGGTGAAGGCTGCCAATGTGAAGCTGATCGGAAGCGAGTACATCGGGGGCGGCTTCGTTACCGTGATGGTGCGGGGCGACGTGGGCGCGGTGAAGGCTGCGACGGACGCCGGAGCAGCAGCGGCGAAGCGAGTCGGGGAGCTGGTCTCCGTCCACGTCATCCCGCGCCCGCATTCGGACGTGGAGGTGATACTGCCGGCGGGCCGAAAGGGAGGCCTGACGGACAAGTCGGCTTGAGATGGAAACGCGGTTCGGCCGTGGCAATGCTGTTGCGTTAAGGGTTTGCGTTGATTTCCGCAGGGCGGGTACGATGAGGTCGTGCCCATCCTGCGGGGCTTCGACAGGCGGCAGGAGTGCAACGACTCGACAGAGCAGCATTGTCGGGCCGGATGCCGGGAATTTTCCGCCGAGTGGAGCCGGAGGACGAAGATGATCGTAACCGAAAGCGACTTGCGTGAACAATGGCGCGGCGGAGCCCGGCAGTTGCCGGAGTATCCCCCCGGCACGCGGTTTACCGAATCCGCCATGGATTTTCTCAAGGCGAACGGCCTCGAAGTGCGGTGCCAGGCGGGGGAGCCTGCCCCGCCGGGTCCCGGTTCCCCCGGACCCGAACCGGCGTGGAACAGGCCGGGCGCCTTCCCGGTGGTTCGGAGCGAAACCCCGCCGGTGTGCTGCGAATGCGGGCAGCCGGTGGAAAGCAAGCCCGACCACATGACGCAGCTCGATGCGCTGTATCTCGCGCCGAAGACAACGCCGCGCCTGAAGTTCCGGGGGCAGGTCGACAGCCTGCACGCTCTCGTTATGCTGGCGGCGGCCTGCGCCCGCCGGTGCGGGAAGACGGGCGCCGCGGCCCGGCTCGATCCCTTGGCTGCCTTCTGCCGCGAGATCCTGAGCGCGGAGTACCATGGAAGACCGGTGGGGAAGCTGGAGCTGGCGGGGAAGAATGCAGACGAACTGCGCGAAATCTCCCACCGGCCGGAATCCGTTCCGGGCATGCGGCACATTGTGCCCGGGCCGGACGACCACGAAGTCCTGCACTGGCTGAACGTGGTCCGCACCCGGGTGCGGGAGGTGGAATGCACGGCCCTCGAGGCCATGGTGCCGAGGGACCTGGCCGTTGCGCTCAACCGGCTTTCCTCGGCGGTTTATGTACTGGAACTGTGGTTCAGGGCCGGGCGGCTTGATTGAGAACGCTTTGAACGGGCTTCCGTTCTTTTCCGCCGCCGGGCTGTCGAGGCGAAACAGATGAATCCGAACCTGGAAGAATTGCTCGACCTCACGGACGCCGTGATGGAGCACGAAGAGGAGAGCCGGGGCCACGGCGTGAGCCCGGACCCGGCTGACGGCGGGCGGCAGGGCCCCTTTCACGTGGGTGTGGACCTGGGCACGGCGTACACCGTGCTGATGGTCCTGGACCGGGATTACAGGCCCGTCGCCGGTTCCTGCCGGTTCGCCCGCATCGTGCGCGACGGGCTGGTGGTGGATTTCGCCGGCGCTGTGGACCTGCTGTGCGCTATGAAGCGGCGGATGGAGGAGCGATTGGGTTTCGAACTGACCGCCGCGGCTTCCGGGTACCCTCCCGGTGTGGCGAGGGAAGATGTGCGCGCCGTGGAGAACGTGCTCTACGCCGCCGGTCTGGAATGCACCGGGTTGATCGACGAACCGACCGCCGCCAACAACGTGCTGCAGATCCGGGACGGCGCCATCGTCGATGTGGGGGGCGGCACGACCGGAGTGGCGATTTTTTCCGACGGCCGCGTGGTGTACGTGGCGGATGAGCCGACCGGCGGAACGCAGTTCACCCTCGTCATTGCCGGGTCGGAGAATATAACGTTCGAAGAGGCCGAGGCACTCAAGAAGGACCCGGCGCAGCAGCGACGGCTGTTTCCCTCGGTGCGGCCGGTCATGGAAAAGGTGGGCAGCATCGTCGGCCGGCACATCGTCGGGCACGGCGTGGAGTGCCTGTCCCTGGTCGGCGGCACCTGCGCCTATCCCGGAATGGGACGGGTCATCGAGGGCTACACCGGCGTGAAGACGTTCATACCCGCGAACCCCCTGTTTGTGACACCCCTGGGGATTGCAATGCACAATCAATGAAAGCACGGACCCCGGAGACCGGCATCCAGGAAGAACCGTTCCCGTCCGGCTCTCCGGCACTGGAGGAAGCATGGCCAATCAGTTTCAACTTCGCTGTTACTCCTATATAGACCGCATGCAGCCGCAGTTCGCATCGTTTTGCGGTACCATCACGCAAGGGGATCTGCCCACGGAAGGCATGGCGGCGCTTTACATCGAGGTGGCCCCGGGCAACGAGGTATTCCGCCTGGTAGACATCGCCGTGAAGGCCACGGAAGCAAGACCCGGCGCGCAGATCGTCGAACGCGAGTTCGGAATGTTCGAGGTGCATTCGCGTTCGCAGGCCGAAGTCATCGAAGCCGGGCAGGTGGTGCTGGAGCGTTTGAACCTGAAGGTGGAAGACCGGATCAAACCGCAGATCGCTTCCGTGCAGGTCATCACCAACGTGGACCCCTACCAGGCGCAGCTTCTCAACCGTTTCCGCCGCGGCTCCATCCTCGTCCGGGGCGAAACGCTCCTCGTGCTGGAGTGCGCTCCGGCCGCGTACATCAACTTTGCGCTCAACGAAGCGGAAAAAGGTGCGACTATCAAGCTCATCCACTGTTCTTCGATAGGCCGCTTCGGGCGCATGTGGCTTTCCGGGTCCGAGTCGGAGATCGCGTCGGCCCAGGCGGCGGCGATCGAAGCGCTGGAGTCGGTCACGGGCAAGGCCGGGAAATGAACGGGTTCGGATAATACATCGAGGCGCGTATGGCTAAAGTCTTTTACACGGAAAGGGATATGGACGACCTTCACGAAAAGGGCGTCACCAGCCTCGACGTGCACGACGATGTGGTGCTGACCGATCTGGCGCGGGACCGCGCCGCAAGGCTCGG
>JAJFUA010000133.1 GCA_021372635.1 Desulfobacteraceae bacterium
GCCGGCCAGACCACGTCCGACGGCAAGCTCACCGTCACCACCACACGCTGCCTCGGCTGCTGCGGCCTCGCCCCGGTCGTCGTGCTCGACAATCGGGTCCTTGCAAAGCAAACGCCCGAAGACGCTCTCAATAACGTCCGCACAGCTGTCGCGAAGCCGGCCGAGACCGTGCCGGGCCAGGCCTAGGGCCGGATTGGTTCGGGTGAAGCGCTCCCGCCGCCACCGACCTGCGGGACCCGCTTCCTGCATCGCACCGCCCCCCCGGGGCATGACCGTTGCCGACCGACCCGAACTCCACGTGAAACGTTATCAATCGAGGAGAAGAAACCGTTATGAACCGAATGGAACTCCAGGCATTGGCCCAGGAAGAACTGGACCGACAAGGAAAATATCGCTGCCGCCTCCTTTGCTGCATGAGCACCCCCTGCATCAGCTCCGGCTCCACCGCGGTCTTTGAAGCCCTCAAAGAAGCGCTCGCGGCGGGTGAATTGCAGGCCGAGGTCGAGGCCGTCGCAACCGGCTGCATGGGCCCCTGCAGCCGCGGCCCCCTCATCACGGTCAAAACGGTCGGAAAAGAAGACGTGACCTATGAAAACGTCACCCCGGCCATCGCAAAGGACATCGTCGACAAACACGTCCGGGGCGCGGCCATCCCCGCCCTCGAAAAATACTCCCTGCCATCCAACTGGCCGTTCTTCGTCAAGCAGAAGAAAGTCGTCCTCACCGCCAGTTCGGAAGTCGACCCCGAAAGCCTGGAAAGCTACCTCTCCAAGGGCGGCTATAAAGCCCTCGCCCATGTCCTTCGGGAAATGCCCCCCGAGACGATCATCGAGGAGATCACCAAGAGCGGGCTGCGCGGCCGCGGAGGCGCCGGATTCCCCACCGGCCTCAAGTGGGGCATGGTCCGCAAGTCTCCGGGCGAGCGCAAGTACGTCGTCGCCAACGGCGACGAAGGCGACCCGGGCGCATACATGGACCGCACCCTGATGGAATCCGACCCGCACCGCGTTCTCGAAGGCATGGCCATCGCCGGTTACGCCGTCGGCGCGGAACAGGGCTACATTTATGTCCGCGGTGAATATCCCCTCGCCGCCGACCGCCTCCGCAAGGCCATCCGCCAGGCCGAGCGCAAGGGACTCCTCGGCAATCGCATCATGGAAAGCCCCTTCAACTTCCGGATCGACATCCGGATCGGCGCGGGCGCCTTCGTCTGCGGCGAAGAAACGGCCCTCATGCAGTCCGTCATGGGCCGCCGCGGCCAGCCCGTCCCCCGTCCTCCCTTCCCGGCACAGAAGGGCCTCTGGAACAGCCCCACCCTCCTGAACAACGTCGAAACCTTCGGCAACATCGCCGAAATCATCAAGCGGGGCGCGGCCTGGTACGCTTCCCTCGGCACCGAGAAGAGCAAGGGCACCAAGATCTTCGCCCTCGCCGGCAAAGTCGTCAACACCGGCCTCATCGAAGTCCCGATCGGCATCACGCTCCGCGAGATCGTCTACGACATCGGCGGCGGCATCCCCGCCGGACGCGCCTTCAAGGCGGCCCAGACCGGCGGCCCCAGCGGCGGCTGTATCCCGGTCGAATACCTCGACGTCCCCATCGACTACGAGAACCTCGCCAAACTCGGCTCCATCATGGGATCGGGCGGTCTGGTCGTCATGGACGAAACGAGCTGCATGCCGGACGTCGCGAAGTTCTTCATGGAATTCTGCATGGATGAAAGCTGCGGCAAGTGCAACCCCTGCCGGGGCGGCACGGTCCAGATGCATCGCATCCTCGATCACATCACCAATGGCACCGCCAAGATGGACGACCTGAAGAAGCTCGAGGAACTTTGCCTGATGGTGAAGGAAACCAGCCTCTGCGGCCTGGGCCAGACTTCGCCGAACCCGATCTACAGCACCCTGCGCTACTTCAGGGACGAGTACGAGGCGCACATCAGGGATCACCACTGCCCGGCCGGAGTCTGCACGTTCCCCATGAGGCAGATCTGACGGACGGCGGAGTCCCATGGAACCCACACCGCAAAAATCTCCAACGGAGGTGTCATAATGTCGGTAGCAACCCTTACCATTAACGACAAACTTGTCAGTGCCAAGGAGGGCACAACCCTGCTGGCGGCCATCAGAGAATCGGGATTCGAAATTCCCACCCTCTGCCATCTCGACGGGTTGAGCGAACGGGGCGGGTGCCGTCTCTGCCTGGTCGAAATCCAGGGCAGCCCGAAGCTCGCGGCGTCCTGCGTGACTCAGGTTCAGGAGGGGATGGTCGTCCAGACCCACACCGAACGCCTCGTCAAGTACCGCAAGATGATGGTCGAACTCCTCCTTGCCGAACGCAACCACATCTGCGCCGCCTGCGTCATGAACGGCCACTGCGAACTCCAGACCCTGGCCGCCAAGCTGGGCGTCGATCACGTGCGCTTCGACTACCTGTGCCCGGACCTCAAGATGGATGCCAGCCACGAACGGTTCGTCAAGGACCATAACCGCTGCGTCCTTTGCAGCCGCTGCAACCGCGTCTGCGACGAGGTGGAAGGCGCCCACGCCATGGACACCGCCGGCCGTGGCATCCAAAGCCACGTCATCCACGGCATGAACCAGCCCTGGGGCCAGAGTCGCGCCTGCACCGGCTGCGGAAAGTGCGTCCAGGTCTGCCCGACGGGCGCCCTGTTCGCGAAGGGCTCCACGGTAGCCGAAATGGAGAAGGAACAGCAGTTCCTCCTCTGGATTCTCAATGGCCGCGACAAGAAGATTTGGACCTGGAACAGATAAAAGGAGAGTCACAACATGGCAACAAACAAGGTTCGGTTAGCCACAGCATGGCTCGGCGGATGTGCTGGCTGCCATATGAGCTTCCTCGACATCGACGAACGTCTCCTGGATGTCCTGGAGTCCGTGGATGTCGTGTATAGCCCGATAGCCGATATCAAGCATTTCCCCGAAAACGTCGACGTGACCATCATCGAGGGGGCCATCTGCAACTCTGACAACCTCAAGGAAGCCTTGGCGATCCGCAAAAACAGCAAGATCGTCATCTCCTTCGGCGACTGCGCCATTACCGGCAATGTCCCCAGCATGCGCAACAAGCTGAAGATCGACGAGGTCATCAGCGCCGTTTATTCCGAAGGCCCGGGGGCATCGCCTCCGAAGCCGGGACTCGACATTCTCCCCCAGATCCTGACGAAGGTCCTGCCCGTGCACGCGGTGATTCCGGTGGATCTCTACCTGCCCGGCTGCCCGCCGGATCCCGAAAGGATCCTTGCGGTCATTTCCGCGCTGCTCGCGGGGAAACCGGTCGAGTTGCCCGTCGAAATGAGGAACTTTGGATAAATCGGGCGGATGCCGGATGTGCAAGACGAGTCATCCCGTCATTCGTCTCGGTGCGAACCTGTCAATCCGCTCGTGAAGAAGGAAAAGTATGGCACAGACAATACATATTGAACCAGTCACTCGTATAGAGGGCCACGGCAAGATCGCGATCCACCTGGACGACGCCGGCCAGGTGAGCGACGCGAAATTCCACGTGACTGAATTCAGGGGATTCGAAAAATTCTGCGAAGGCCGGACGTTCCCTGAAATGCCGGGCATCACGATGCGCATCTGCGGCATCTGCCCCGTCAGCCACATGTTGGCCTCGGCCAAGGCGTGCGATGCGATCTTCGCGACCAAGCTTCCCCCGACCGCCGTGAAGCTCCGCCGCCTCATCAACCACGCACAGTACACTCAAAGCCATGCGCTCAGCTTCTTCCACCTGAGCGCCCCCGACCTCCTGCTGGGCATGGAAAGCGATCCGGCCTCCCGCAACGTCATCGGCCTCATCAAAGCCAACCCCGAGGTCGGACGCAAGGCGATCCGGCTGCGCCAGTTCGGCCAGGAAATCATCCGCAGGATCACCGGAAAGAGCGTGCATCCGAGCTGGGCGGCTCCCGGCGGCGTGCGCGAACCGCTCACTTCCGAGGTTCGCGACTACATCTTGCAGAACCTGCCGGAAGCGTTCGCAACCACCGAGATCGCCCTCAACATCCTCAAGGACAACTACAAGAACTTCACCAAGGAAGTCGCATCCTACGGCGATTTCCCGAGCCTCTTCATCGGCCTGGTCTCCCTCGACGGCGGCCTCGAACACTACGACGGCCTCCTGAGAGTCATGGACGCGGACGGCAAGATCCTCCAGCCCGGTCTGCCCCTCGACCGCTACAGGGAGATCATTGCCGAGGCCGTGGAGCCCTGGAGCTACCTGAAGTTCCCGTATTACAAGCCCTACGGATACGGAAATGGAAACGGCGACGTCCCCGGCCTCTATCGCGTCGGACCGCTCGCCCGCCTCAACATCTGCGACTTCGCGGGCACCCCCAGGGCCGATGCGGAACTGAA
This sequence comes from Desulfobacteraceae bacterium, assembly GCA_021372635.1. Lineage (GTDB taxonomy): Bacteria > Desulfobacterota > Syntrophobacteria > Syntrophobacterales > Syntrophobacteraceae > JAJFUA01. The sequence continues at coordinate 4,377 of JAJFUA010000133.1, forward strand.
GCTCTTCCGCGCCCTCGGCAAGGAAGGCAAGCCCGTGAGCAGCAGCTTCCACTTCCATTACGCCCGGCTGATCGAAATCATGTTCTCCCTCGAAAGGATCGCCGAGCTGATGGACGACCCCGGCATCATGGACACTCACATCCGCGCCCACGGCGGTGTGAACGAATTCCGCGGCGTCGGCATCATGGAAGCCCCCCGCGGCACGCTCATCCACGAATACGAAGTGAACGAGGACGGCATTCTGACGAAGGCGAACCTGCTCGTGGCCACCGGCAACAACAACCTGGCCATGAACAAGACCGTCAAGCAGATCGCCCAGGCATACATCAGCGGCTCCAAGATCACCGAAGGGCTGCTGAACAGGGTCGA